>NZ_NEUB01001037.1:2013-19290 GCF_002910825.1 Streptomyces sp. SM1
CGCGGCCGACAGCCGCTGGTCCCCGGCTTCCGGTCCCGCGGCCGACAGCCGCTGGTCCCCGGCTTCCGGTCCCGCGGCCGACAGCCCCCCCGTCCCCGGCTCCCGGTCCCACGGCCCACGGCTCCCGGCCCCCGGCCACGGTGGCGAAACGGACCATCCGTCACGCCGGTCGGCCCCGGTACGTGGAGAGTCAGGTGGTCCGTGCAACCGAACGGCCGCTCGAGTCGTCCCCCGTTGATGACCGGCGGGACGGACCCGGGGTCCGGACGGGAGCGCGGTGGCGTCGAGGAGACGAGCGGTGATCGGGATCGTCGTCGGTCTGGCCGTGCTGGCCGGCGCGGGGGGAGCGGTGGCCCTCGCGGGGGACGACGGGCGACGGGTGCTTCCCCGTGCCTCCTACGATCCGTTCCGCGGTTCGGCGGCCGCGGAGGAGTGGGTCGCCCATGGTGACCACGCCGCTGTCGTCCGCGTCACCGGGGAAACGGTGGGCGAACCCGATCCGGAGGAGGACTACGTCCCCCGGACGGTCACCGCGACCGTCACCCGGGTCGTGTGGTCGAGGCCGGGGGCGCCCCGGCTGCCCAGGACGATCAGCCTGCGGGTGCACGGTTCGTACACCACCTTCTGGGGCGGCAGGGAGGAAGCCGTACGGGAGGGTGCGCCGCGCGTCGAACCCGGCCACACCTACCTGGTCGGTCTCGCCGGTCCGGGGAAGGGCGTGGAACTGATCGGGGACGACGCGGCCGTTCCGTACGACGACGCGACCTTCGGGCGGGGCGAGTTCGAGGGCCGCACCGTCGGCCGCGACGCCTACCACCGGGCCGTCCGGGTGGGGCTGCCCCAGGACGCGGTCGCCAGGTTCGCGGTCGGTGAGACGTACCGGCCCAGGACCCCGGGCGACGTCCGGCGGCTGCTGGAGGGGGCCTCACCGCGCAACATCTACCGGCAGGCGGCGCTGAACGGGCTGGGCACGGACATGAACCTGGACCGTGAGCCGGACGAGCACGCGGACGCGGGCGCGGGCGACCTTCCCGGCCGGTTCCGCCGCACCGTCCCCGCGCTCGACTCCGGCACCGACTACTTCCTGGCGGTCGCCTGCGCCGGACGCGGCAAGGCGTTCACCGTCGAAATCACCGTGAACGGGGCGAAGGCCACCCGCCGGCTGCCCTGCAACACGGGCAACGAGCTGGTGGCCGTCGAGCGCCCGCACGGCGAGGTGACGTTCGAGATCGCCTCGGCGGGCTCCGGTACCGGCGCTGTCGCGTGGAACCTGACCCAGGCGCCCGGGCGTCCCGGCTGACACCGGATCCGGCCCTACCCCCGCTCCCGCAGCCGGCGGTCCAGCGCCAGGGAGAGTTCCGCGTCGACCACGCTGCGGGCCAGGGGGCGCAGGCGGTGCACGGCCTCCTCGGGGGCGTGGCGGAGGATCAGGCCGGCGAAGAGGCCGGCCAGGGTGTCGGCGTGGGTGCGGACCTCGGCCCCGGTGCGGAGCACCTCGGCGAGCGGGATGCCCTCGCGGACCAGCTCCGAGGACACCTCCAGCAGACGGCGGCTGATGTGGACGATGTCCTCGCCGTCGACACCGAGGTAGCCGAGGTCCAGCGCGGCGGCCAGGTTCTCCGGGGTGACCTCGCCGGAGAAGTGGTCGGCGAGTTCCTCGGGGGTGAGGCGGACCGGGGTCTCCTCGGTGGGGGTGTTCATGCCGAGGAGTTCGCCGACGTCCCGGCCGTGGTCGAAGGCCTCGGCCAGCTCGGCTATGCCGTTCAGGGTGTGGCCGCGTTCCAGCAGCGCCGTGATCGTGCGCAGCCGGGCCAGGTGGTGGTCGTCGTACCAGGCGATACGGCCCTCGCGGCGGGGCGGCGGGATCAGCTTGCGTTCCCGGTAGAAGCGCAGTGTGCGCACCGTGATGCCGGCCAGCTCGGCCAGCTCCTCCATGCGGTACTCGCGCTGCTCCGTCGGTCCCTCGCTGTCTTCTGCCACGTGTGAAGCCTAGGGCGTACCGGCGGTAAGTTTCCTGGCACGCCCCCTACCCATCAGTACGGCGCTGCTCTACTCTCCCCATTGTGCCAGTGTTCACTGGCAGGGTTCTGAGTGATGCGTGGAGGCTTTCGGGATGGCCGAGCACGAGCACGAGCATGTACGGGTGGCGGTGGTCGGGTCGGGGTTCGGCGGGCTCGGGGCCGCCGTGCGGCTGCGCCGCGAGGGGATCACCGACTTCGTCGTCCTGGAACGGGCGGGCAGTGTCGGCGGCACCTGGCGCGACAACAGCTATCCCGGCTGTGCGTGCGACGTGCCGTCGCACCTGTACTCGTTCTCCTTCGCGCCCAACCCCGACTGGCCGCGCTCCTTCTCCGGACAGGAGCACATCCGCGCCTACCTCGAGCACGTCACCGACGTCTTCGGCCTGCGCCCGCACCTCCGCTTCGACTCCGAGGTGAAGCGGATGACGTGGGACACCGAGCGGCTGCGGTGGGACATCGAGACCAGCAGCGGGAATCTCAGCGCGGACGCGGTCGTCTCCGCCACCGGGCCGCTGTCCGAGCCCAGGCTGCCGGACATCCCGGGACTCGACACCTTCCCCGGCAAGGTGTTCCACTCCGCCCGGTGGGACCACGACTACGACCTGCGGGGCAAGCGCGTCGCCATGGTCGGCACCGGGGCGTCCGCGATCCAGATCGTGCCCGCGGTCCAGCCGCTCGTGTCGCGGCTGACCCTCTTCCAGCGCACGCCCGCCTGGGTCCTGCCCCGCATGGACCGGCCCATCAGCGGCGCCGAGCGCGCACTGCACCGCACGCTGCCCTTCACCACCAAGCTGCGCCGCGGACTGCTCTGGGGGGTGCGGGAGCTCCAGGTCCAGGCGTTCACCAAGCACCCCGGTGAACTCGGCTTCGTCGAGCAGCTGGCCAAGCGGAACATGGGCCGCGCCATCAAGGACCCGGCCCTGCGCGCCAGGCTCACCCCGGACTACCGCATCGGCTGCAAGCGCATCCTGCTGTCGAGCACGTACTACCCGGCGCTCGCGCAGCCCAACGTCGACGTCGTCGGCGGGCTGAGCGAGGTGCGCGGGTCGACCGTGGTGGGTGCCGACGGGACCGAGGCCGAGGTCGACGCGATCGTGTTCGGCACCGGGTTCCACGTCACCGACATGCCCATCGCCGAGCGGGTCGTCGGCGCCGAGGGGAAGACCCTCGCCGAGTCCTGGGCGGGCGGGATGCAGTCGCTGCGCGGCGCGGCCGCCGCCGGATTCCCCAACTGGATGACGGTCATCGGGCCCAACACCGGCCTCGGGAACTCCTCCATGATCCTGATGATCGAGTCCCAGCTGAACTACCTGGCCGACTACATGCGCCAGCTCGACGTCCTCGGCGGCCGGGTCGCCCTGGACGCCCGCCCCAGCGCCGTCCGCGCCTGGAACCACCGGGTGCAGGAGCGGATGAAGCGCACGGTGTGGAACACCGGCGGCTGCACCAGCTGGTACCTCGACGAGAGCGGGCGCAACACCACCATCTGGCCGGGCACGACCAGTGAGTTCCGGCGGGAGACCCGGCGCGTGGACCTCTCCGAGTACGCCGTCGTGCGCAGCCTCCCCGCCGAACGGGACACCACCCGGGAGAACACCGGGGTGACCGCATGAGCCGCCGCGCCCACGTCACCTCCGGGCCGTACGCCCCGCCGGCCGCCGCCCGCGAACTGACCGCCCTCTCCGCCGACGGCACCCGGCTGCACGTCGAGGTGCACGGACCCGAACAGGCGCCCGCGGTCGTGCTCGCCCACGGCTGGACCTGCTCGACCGCCTTCTGGGCGGCGCAGATCCGTGAACTCTCCGCCGACCACCGGGTCATCGCCTACGACCAGCGCGGCCACGGACGGACGCCCGCGAGCCCGGCCTGCACCACCGACGCGCTCGCCGACGACCTCGAGGCGGTCCTCACCGCCACCCTCGCACCGGGCGAACGGGCGGTGATCGCCGGGCACTCCATGGGCGGCATGACCGTCATGGCCGCGTCCGGCCGGCCCGCCTTCGCCGCGCACGCCGCCGCCGTACTGCTGTGCAGTACCGGCAGCGCACGGCTGGTCGACGAGTCGACGGTGCTGCCGCTGCGGCCGGGGCGGGTACGGACCCGGCTGACGCACCGCGTCCTCGGCACCCGCGCCCCGCTCGGGCCGGTCACACCGCTCGCTCGCCGGATCCTCAAGTACGCGACGATGGGCCGTGCTTCGGCCCCCGACATGGTCGAGGCGTGCGCCCACATCGTGCACGCCTGCCCCCGCGCGGTGCGCCACGCCTGGTCGCAGGTCCTCGGGACGCTCGATCTGGACCACGGTGTACGGGAGTTGCGCGTGCCCACCGAGATCGTCGCCGGGACCGCGGACCGGCTCACCCCGCCGGTGCACGCCCGGACGCTCGCGGCCGCGCTGCCGCAGTGTCTCGGCGTCACCGAACTGCCCGGAGTCGGCCACATGACGCCCATCGAGGCGCCCGGCCTCGTCGCCGGGAGGATCCGGGCCCTGGTCGCCGCCCATGTGACCGCCCACCAGCACGTCATACCCGCCGAGGAGAGCGCATGAGCAGGGTCAGTCTCGAAGGCAAGGTCGCCGTCGTCACCGGAGCGGCGCGCGGTGTCGGGGAGTTGCTGGCCCGCAAGCTCTCCGCCCGGGGCGTGAAGGTGGCGCTGGTCGGACTGGAGCCGGACGCGCTCAAGGACGTCTCCGCGCGACTGCACAGCGACAGCGACCACTGGTACGCGGACGTCACCGACCACGAGGCGATGGCCGAGGTCGCCGAAGGGGTCCGGGAGCGGTTCGGCCGGGTGGACATCGTGGTCGCCAACGCCGGTGTGGCGACGGGCGGTCCGTTCGCCGACTCCGATCCGGAGTCCTGGCGCCGGGTGATCGAGGTGAACCTGGTCGGATCGGCGGTCACCGCGCGGGCGTTCCTGCCGCTGCTCACCGAGAGCCGCGGCTACCTGCTCCAGATAGCCTCCCTCGCCGCGATCACACCCGCGCCGATGATGTCGGCGTACTGCGCCTCCAAGTCCGGTGTGGAGGCGTACGCGCACTGCCTGCGCGGCGAGGTCGGGCACCGGGGCGTGAAGGTGGGTATCGGGTATCTGTCGTGGACCGACACCGACATGGTGCGCGGCGCCGACCAGGACGACGTGATGCGGGAGCTGCGGCAGCGCCTGCCGTGGCCGGCCGACAAGACGTATCCGCTGGGCCCCGCGGTGGACCGGCTGGTGGCCGGGATCGAGCGGCGGTCGGCCCATGTGTACGGGCAGTGGTGGCTGCGCGGGATGCAGGGCGTGCGGGGTTATCTCCCCGCGGTCATCGGGACGGTGGGGCAGCGGGAGATGCGGCGGTTCGGGGAGCGGCTCGACACCGTCCGTACGGGACTGGTCGGGGCCGGCGGGAACGCCGATGAGCAGCATCGCGCTACGGTCCGTAAGTGATCGACATGCGCAGGGTGACGGCCCGTGTGAATCTGATCGGGCAAGTTCCCCCACCCCACACGGGAGTGAACCCACATGGGTATGAAGGACCAGTTCCAGGAGAAGTCCGAGCAGCTCCAGCAGCAGGCCAAGCAGCGTGCCCAGCAGGGCAAGGAGCAGCTGCAGAACCGCGGCCGCCGGCGCGACGAGGACATGGACGAGCAGCGTCGTCAGCGCGAGTCCGAGGAGCGCTTCGACGAGGACTACGAGGTCTGACGTCGCGCGCGGAAGCACTGAAGCAGTGAAGCACTGAAGCGCCGAAGCATGGAGCCGAAGCACTGAAGCGCAGGCAGGAGGGGTGTCCCTGGCGAAGGGGGCACCCCTCCTCGCATGCCCGGCCGCTCATGTCCTCGGCGGCAGCTTCGGACGTGACCGGTCGGGAACGCCGCTGTAGCCGGGCGGAGTTGCCGGGGGCCTGGCCTCCAGCAGCTCCAGGGCGAGCCGCACCGCGTCGTCCAGCACCGCGTACCGGCCCTCGGCCCAGTCCAGCGGGGTGCGCAGCGCCTCCAGGTCCGGTTCGACGCCCTTGTTCTCCACGGACCAGCCGTACGCGTCGAACCAGGCCGCGTTCATCGGCACCGTGATCACCGTGCCGTCGCCCAGCCGGTGCCGGCCGGTCATACCGACCACGCCGCCCCAGGTGCGCCGACCCACCACCGGGCCCAGGTCCAGCAGTTTGAAGGCGGCGGTGATCATGTCGCCGTCGGAGCTGGTCGCCTCGTCCGCCAGGGCCACCACCGGTCCGCGCGGGGCGTTGGAGGCGTACGAGACGGGCTGGGCGTTGCGGGTGAGGTCCCAGCCGATGATGGTCCGGGTCAGCTTCTCCACGACGAGTTCGCTGATGTGCCCGCCGGCGTTGCCGCGCACGTCCACGATCAGCGCGGGCCGGGACATCTCCATGCGCACGTCGCGGTTGAACTGGGCCCAGCCGGAGCCTCCCATGTCGGGGATGTGCAGATAGCCGCAGCGGCCGGCGCTCAACTCCCTTACCACCGCGCGGCGTTTGGCCACCCAGTCCTGGTAGCGCAGCGGTGTCTCGTCGATCAGCGGCACGACGGCGACCCGCCGGGGCGGGCCCTCGCCGCCGGCGGGGACGAACGTCAGCTCCACGGTCGTACCGCCGGCGCCCGCGAGCAGCGGGTAGGGGCCGGTGACCGGGTCCACCGGGCGGCCGTCGACATGGGTGAGGACCGCGCCCTCGCGGATACCGGTGCCGGCCAGCGGGGAGCGGGCCCGGGAGTCGGAGGAGTCGCCGGGCAGAATGCGCTGGACCGTCCAGCCGTCCTCGCGCGGGGCGAGGTTGGCGCCGAGCAGGCCCTGGCGGCGCTGGTAGTGCGGCGGGCCCTCGTTGCGGCGGGCGGCGGTGACATAGGCGTGGGAGGTGCCGAGTTCGCCGAGGACCTCGCGCAGCAGGTCCGCGAACTCGTCGGGCGAGGCGACCCGTTCGACCAGCGGGCGGTACTGCTCCAGGACCGCGTCCCAGTCGATCCCGCACATGCCCGGTTCCCAGAAGTAGGCGCGGATCAGCCGCCCGGCCTCCGCGTACGCCTGGCGCCACTCGGCCGCCGGGTCGGCCTCGTGCAGGATGCGGCGGGCGTCGATCCACACCGTGGAGTCGCTGTCGCCGGGCTCGGTGGCGGGCACCGCGCGCGGTTCGCCCTCGTCGACCACGACCAGCCGGCTGCCGTCACCGCTGACCGCGAAGAAGTCCAGGTCCGCGACGAGTTCGTACTTCTTCGCCTTGCCGATGTCGAAGTGTTCCAGCGCGGGCCGGCCGCTGGTGTCATCGGGGTTGACGAAGGTCTCGCCGAGCGCGCCGGAGATCGGCCAGCGCAGCCACACCAGACCGCAGCCCGCGACCGGGTACAGCCCCGAGTACTTGGAGGCGGCCACCGGGAAGGGCGTGACCCTGCTCTCCAGGCCCTCCGCCTCGACGGTCACCGTGCCGGTGCCCTCGCCGCCCTCCTCGGCGTCCTCCCGCTCGACCGGGTCCAGGCCCCCGGCGGCCGGACGGCCCTCGGGGTTCAGGGCGAACGGCGAGGGGGTCGCCGAGGCCAGCGGCACCAGATAGGGGCGGCAGCCCAGCGGGAAGGACAGATCGCCGGTGTGCACGTCGTACACCGGGTCGAAGCCGCGCCAGGAGAGGAAGGCGAGATAGCGGCCGTCCCGGGTGAAGACCGGGTTCTCGTCCTCGAAGCGGCCGTTGGTGACGTCGAGGACCAGCCGGTCCTTGATCCGGGCGAGTTTGATCTGCCGCAGCGACCGCCCGATCACGGGGTGGGACCAGGCCAGCCAGGCCCCGTCGGGGGAGAAGGCGAGGTCGCGCACCGGCCCGTTGCCGGAGTGGATCAGCTCGGTGACCTCCTCCTGGTCCTCCTCGCCGGTGCCGGCCAGCAGCAGCCGTCCGTCGTGCGCGGCGACGGCCAGCCGCCGCCCCTCCGGGTCGGCCACCATCTCCAGCACCCGGCCCAGTTTCCCGGAGGCGAGCCGCCGGGGCGTGCGCTGACCGGTCGCCCGGGGCAGGGAGGCGATCTCCAGGGCGTCCTCGCCCTCGGCGTCCGTCACGTACGCCACCTGGTCCCCGGCGCCGAGCATCTCCGGCAGCCGGACCCGTACGCCCGGGGTGTCGGTGAGCGCGCGGGCGGGGCCGTCCCGGTGGGTGAGCCAGTACAGGCTGCCGCGCACCACGACGGCGCTGGCCCGGCCGGTCTCGTCGACGGAGATGCCGTCCAGGTGCCGCGCGGCCGGCACCTGGTAGGGGCGGCGGCCGGCCCGCGGTCCGCTCAGTGTGACGTCGAGCCGGCGCGGGACGGAGCCGGCGGACAGGTCGTCCACGATCCACAGGTCCCCGGCGCACTGGTAGACGACCCGGGTGCCGTCGCTGGAGGCGTGCCGGGCGTAGAAGGCGTCGTGGTCGGTGTGCCGGCGCAGGCCGGAGCCGTCGTACGCGCACGAGTAGAGGTTGCCGACGCCCTCGTGGTCGGAGAGGAAGGCGATCCGGCCGTCGGCGAACATGGGGGAGTGCAGGTGGCCGTCGAGCCCGTCGAGCAGCTGGTGCCCGTGCAGCCACAGCCTGCCGGTGGCGCCGCCCCGGTAGCGCTTCCAGGAGGCGGGTTCGTGCGGCGGGGTGCCGGTGAGCAGCAGTGACCTGCGCTCCCCGGCGATGTCGGCGACCTGGATGTCGGTGACCGGGCCCCAGGGCAGTTTGCGGCCGGGGCTGCCGTCGCAGGCGAGCTTGTAGGCCCAGGTGAAGTACGAGAAGGGCTCACCGTGCGAGGCGACGGCGAGGATCTCGGCGTGGCCGTCGTCGTCGGGGGGCGCCCAGCCGCAGACCCGGGTGTCGGAGCTGCCCCAGTAGGTGAGGCGCCGGCCCGGTCCGCCGTCCACCGGGACGAGGTGCACCTCCGGATCGAGGCTGCGCCAGCTCGTGCAGGCGATGTGCCGGCCGTCGGGGGAGAAGCGGGGGCGGCCGAGTTTGGTCCGGTCGACGGTGAGCCGCCAGGCGCGGCCGGGGGCGTCGAGCGGGGCGAGCCAGAGGTCGTCCTCGGCCACGAAGCACAGCAGGTCGTCCTTGAGGTGCGGCAGACGCAGATAGGTCACCCTCCCCATGCTTTTCCGGGGGACGGACCGCAGCAACTTATGCCGAACCGACAACCGTGACGCAGAACACGAACGAAACCGTTTCGTTTCGCTGGCGGGCGGGGTACGTTCTACGTGTACGAAACGGTGTCGTTTCTTTGGCACGGTACGACCGGAGGGAAGGGGTGGGCGGCATGAGTGAAGTCGCGACGGTACGTCGCAGCCGGATCACCCCCGAGCGCGAGGCCGAGCTGTACCTGGCCGTGCTCGACCTGCTCCGCGAGGTCGGCTACGACGCCCTCACCATGGACGCCGTGGCCGCCCGCACCCGGTCCAGCAAGGCCACCCTCTACCGCCAGTGGGGCGGCAAGGCCGAGCTGGTGGTGAGGGCGATGCGCAGCCAGAAGTCCGGCGGCATCGCCGGCACCGACACCGGGTCCCTGCGCGGCGACCTGTACGCCATCATCGGGCGGGAGGACGACTGCGCCATCGAGCAGAACGCGGCGCTGATGCGCGCGCTCGCCATGGCCGTCCAGCTCAACGACGATCTCCGCCGGGCCTTCAAGGACCTCCTGGTCGAACCGGAGGTGGAGGAGTTCGGGCTGGTGCTCCAGCGCGCGATCGACCGGGGCGAGGTCAGCCCCGACAATCCGGCGCTGGGATACATGGTGCACATGCTCGTCGGCGCGTTCGCCACCCGGACGCTGATCGACGACCTGCCGCCCACGCAGGAGTTCCTCATCTCGTACATCGACGCCGTGGTCCTCCCCGCCCTCGGCGTGCCCACCCGCTGACCGGCCCCCGGGCCGGACACCACAACCCGCACCCCGCGACTCACACTCCACAACTCTCACCCGGACAACCCGGACACCACGACTCAGCCACCACCTGACGTCACCGCTCACGTCGTCGGGCTGATCACCCCTGCCCCGAAACAACCACGACCTGACCGGGAGTACGCCCTCGTGGCCACTTTCCTCTATCGACTCGGCCGGTTCGCCTTCAGGCGACGGCACTTCGTAGCCCTCTTCTGGGTGGCGCTGCTGGCACTCGCGGGAGCCGGCGCGGCCGGCGCCCCCGCGGCCGGCAACTCCTCCTTCTCCATCCCCGGCACCGAGGCCCAGAAGGCCTTCGACCTGCTCGAGGAACGCTTCCCCGGCTCCAGCGCCGACGGGGCGACCGCACGCGTCGTCTTCAAGGCGCCGGACGGCGGGAAGATGACCGACGCGGGCCACAAGGCGGTCGTCCGGGACACCGTCGACGCACTCGGCGGCGGTTCCGAGGTCGCCGGCGTCTCCGACCCCTACGAGGGCGGCGGCGTCAGCGAGAACGGCAGCGTCGCCTACGCCTCGGTGACCTACAAGGTGTCCGGCATGGAACTGGAGGAGACCTCCCGCGAGGCGCTGGAAGCCGCCGCCGAGGACGCCCGCGCCTCGGGGCTGACCGTCGAGATCGGCGGTGACGCCCTCCAGGCCGTACCCGAGACCGGCACCGCCGAGATCATCGGCATCGGCATCGCCGCGGTCGTCCTGGTCATCACCCTCGGCTCGCTGCTCGCCGCCGGACTGCCGCTGCTCACCGCGATCGTCGGTGTCGGTGTCGGCGTCGCGAGCATCACCGCGCTGGCCAGTACGCTCGACCTCGGTTCCACGACCTCCATCCTGGCCTCGATGATCGGCCTCGCCGTCGGCATCGACTACGCGCTCTTCGTCGTCTCCCGTTACCGGGCCGAACTGGCCGAGGGCCGCGGACGCGAGGAGGCGGCCGGCCGGGCCGTCGGCACCGCCGGCTCCGCGGTGGTCTTCGCCGGGCTGACCGTCGTGATCGCCCTGGTCGGACTCTCCGTCGTCAACATCCCGATGCTGACCAAGATGGGCATCGCCGCCGCCGGCACGGTCGCCCTCGCGGTCCTGATCGCCCTCACCCTGATCCCCGCCCTGCTCGGCTACGCGGGCCGCCGGGTCCGCCCCGCCGGTGAGAAGAGCAAGCTGCTCGGCGGCGGCCGCACCGCGAAGAAGGCGGACCGCCCCAACATGGGCACCCGCTGGGCGCGTCTCGTCGTCCGCCGTCCGCTGGCCGTCCTGCTGCTCGGCGTCATCGGCCTGGGCGCCGCGGCCGTCCCGGCGGCCTCCCTCGAACTGGGCCTGCCCGACGACGGCTCCCAGCCGACGTCCACCACCCAGCGCAAGGCCTACGACCTGCTCTCCGAGGGCTTCGGCCCCGGCTTCAACGGCCCGCTGGTCGTCGTCGTCGACGCCAAGGGCGCCAGTGACCCGCAGGCGGTCTTCGACCGGACCGGCGACGACGTCAAGAGCCTCGACAACGTCGTGGACGTCGCCCCCGCTCAGCCCAACAAGGCCGGCGACACGGCCACGATCACCGTGATCCCCGACTCCAAGCCCTCCTCGGTGACCACCGAGGACCTGGTGCACGACATCCGTGACACGGGGGCCGGCATCACGGCCGACACCGACGCCGACGTCCTGGTCACCGGCGCCACGGCCATGAACGTCGACGTCTCGCAGAAGCTCAACGACGCGCTGGTGCCGTACCTGGTCCTGGTGGTCGGGCTGGCCTTCCTGCTGCTGATCGTGGTGTTCCGCTCGATCCTGGTCCCGCTGAAGGCGGCCCTCGGCTTCCTGCTCTCCGTGCTGGCGGCCCTCGGCGCGGTCGTCGCGGTCTACCAGTGGGGCTGGCTGGCCGGCCTGATGGGCGTCGAGGAGACCGGCCCGATCATGTCGATGATGCCGATCTTCATGGTCGGCGTGGTCTTCGGACTGGCCATGGACTACGAGGTGTTCCTCGTGACCCGGATCCGGGAGGCCTACGTCCACGGCGAGAACCCGCGCCAGGCCGTGGTGACCGGCTTCCGGTACAGCGCCCGGGTGGTGACCGCCGCCGCGGTGATCATGATGGCGGTGTTCGCCGGCTTCATCGGCTCCAGCGACTCGATGGTCAGGATGATCGGCTTCGGCCTCGCGGTCGCCGTCCTCTTCGACGCGTTCGTGGTCCGTATGACGATCGTCCCGGCGGTGCTCGCCCTGCTCGGCGACAAGGCCTGGTGGCTGCCGAAGTGGCTGGACCGCGCCCTGCCCAACGTGGACGTCGAGGGCGAGGCCCTGGCCGCCCATGACGCCGCGAGGACCGGGGACAAGGAACTCGTACGGGCCTGACACCCCCGGACGAGCACACAGCCGGCCGGTGAGGGCTCCGTGGGGACGGGCCGCCCTCACCGGCTTCCTCTTTCACGGCCGGGGCCGTGCGGAGCCCTTGCGGGCCCCGTCCCGCGCGGCACTCGCGCCCGTCGCGGCCACGTGGGCGGGTGCACCAGAGCGGGACGAGGAGCACCCTGGAATCAGGTACTCCGGAGGTGATCGTCATGACGCAGACGCATACCGCAGTGGGATGGCACGTGGAACTGGAGTTCACGGAGGACGACCAGCAGACGCGCGCGGCCGCGCTGGTCCGGCTGCCCGACGGGTCCGAGGTACGGGCACACGGGCGTGCGAACCGGCACCACACCGACGCGAATCAGCCGCGGGTCGGCGAGGAGATCGCCGCCGCGCGGGCGCTGAACGAACTGGCCATGCAGATGCTGACCAAGGCGCACGGCGAGATCGACGACGCGTCGGGGCGGACCTCGCACCCGATCCACGTCTGATCAGGCGGTCAGCGACCGCCGTACCGCCCGTATCAGTGACTGGGCCCTGGGGTCCGCCGTCACCGTCCTGCGGAAGCCGTTGGTGACGTAGCCGAAGGCGATGCCGGACTCCGGGTCGGCGAAGCCGAGGGAGCCGCCGCGGCCGGGGTGGCCGAAGGAGCCCGGGGCCAGGAGGGGGGAGGCGCTGCCGTGCAGCATGTAGCCGAGGCCGAAGCGGGTGCCGACGACCAGGACCCGGTCGCCGCCCGCCGACTCCTCGGTGCGGGCCTGCTCGACGGTGGCCGGGTCGAGGAGGCGGACACCGTCGACCGGGCCGATGAGTGAGGCGTAGAAGCGGGCCAGCCCGTCCGCCGTCGCGACCCCGTTCGCGGCGGGCAGGGCCGCCCTGTGGAAGGCCGGGTCGTTCTGGTCCGGGAAGGGAGTGATCGCCGCGAAGGCGCGGCGGGTGAGGGAGGAGGGGTCGGTGTAGGCGTCGGTGACCGAGCGCTTGGGGCGGGCGCGGAGCGCGCCGGACGGTTCGGGTCCCTCGATCCGGCCGACCGTGCCGACGCGGTGGGCCTCGGTGTCCGGCAGTCCGACCCACAGGTCCAGGCCCAGCGGGCCGGCGATACCGGACGCGATCCATTCGCCGGAACCGCGGCCGGTCACCCGGCGCACCAGTTCGTCGAGCAGCCAGCCGTAGGTCAGCGCGTGGTAGCCGTGGTCCGTGCCCGGCTCCCACGCGGGGGCCTGGGCGGCGACGGCGTCGGCGGCCCGCCCCGGGTCGGCCGCCTCGGCGAAGGTGAGCGGCCGGTCCAGGACCGGCAGCCCCGCGCGGTGGTTCAGTACGTGCCGGACCAGCAGCCGTTCCTTGCCGTGCGCCTTGAACTCCGGCCAGTACGCCGCTACCGGAGCGTCCAGGTCCAGTTCACCGCGCTGGTGCAGCAGCAGGAGTACGGCGGCGGCGACACCCTTGGTCGCCGAACGCACGACCTGGACGGTGTTCCGCCGCCACGGCTCGGTGCCGTCGACGTCCTTCACCCCGGCCCACAGGTCGACGACCCTGCGCCCGTCCCGGTACACGGCGACGGCCGCGCCCCGGTCCCCGAGCCGGTCGAAGTTCCGCGCGAACGCCTCCCGGACCGGCTCGAAGCCCCCGGCCACTGTGCCGTGCACGTCGACGTCCACGATTCTGTCGGTCCTTCCGCTCGTCCGGGGCCACCCGCCTGTGACAGTGGGTGCAACCGTGTCCGTCAGCCTGCGATTCCTGGGCGCGGGCGACCGCGCGCGATCGTCACGAACGGCCGGGCGCGGCCGGTACCGAGCGCGGGTCGAAGCCGTACGGCAGCTCCAGACGGTGGGCGCGCATCAGGGCGTCGTCGGCGAGCAGGTCCGCCGTGCCGCCGTCCGCCGCGATCACCCCGTCGCTCAGGACCAGCGAGCGCGGGCACAGCTCGAGCGCGTACGGCAGATCGTGCGTGACCATCAGCAGTGTGACGTCCAGCGAGCGCAGGATGTCGGCGAGTTCACGGCGGGATGCGGGGTCCAGGTTGGAGGACGGCTCGTCCAGGACCAGGATCTCCGGCTCCATCGCCAGCACGGTCGCCACGGCCACCCGGCGCCGCTGCCCGAAGGAGAGGTGGTGCGGCGGGCGGTCCTTGAACTCCGCCATGCCGACCCGTCCCAGCGCGCGGTCCACGCGCTCCTCCAGCTCGGGTCCCCTGAGCCCGGCCGCCGCCGGACCGAACGCCACGTCCTCGCGCACCGTCGGCATGAAGAGCTGGTCGTCGGGGTCCTGGAAGACGATGCCGACCCGGCGCCGGATCTCCGCCATGTGCTGCTTGCCGACGGGCAGTCCGGCCACCGTCACCGTGCCCGTACCGCCGGTCAGGATGCCGTTGAGGTGGAGGACGAGGGTGGTCTTGCCGGCGCCGTTCGGGCCGAGCAGCGCGACCCGTTCGCCGCGTGCGACCGAGAAGTCGACGCCGAACAGGGCCTGGTGGCCGTCGGGGTAGGCGAAGGCGAGGCCGGAGACCTCCAGGGAAGCGGTACTCATAGCGTCCATCCCAGCAGACAGACGACGAAGGCTGCACACGGGAGGGCGAGGGCGTACGACCACTGCGTCCGGGACGCGGTCACCTCGTCGATCACCGGCATGGAACCGGAGTAGCCGCGGCTCACCATGGCCAGGTGCACCCGCTCGCCGCGTTCGTAGGAGCGGATGAACAGCGCGCCGGCCGACTTGGCGAGGACGCCCCAGTGCCGCACCCCGCGCGCCTCGAAGCCGCGGGACTCGCGGGCGATCCGCATGCGCCGCATCTCGTCGGTGACGACATCGCCGTAACGGACCATGAACGAGGCGATCTGCACCAGCAGCGGCGGGAGCCTCAGCCGCTGGAGGCCGAGGAGCAGTTCGCGCAGTTCGGTCGTGGAGGCGAGCAGCACCGAGGCGGCGACGCCGAGGGTGCCCTTGGCGAGCACGTTCCAGGCGCCCCACAGGCCGTTCACGCTCAGCGAGAGGCCGAGGACGCCGACCCGCTCTCCCTCGGCCACGAACGGCAGGAGCACGGCGAAGGCGACGAACGGGACCTCGATCAGCAGCCGTTCGAGCAGGAAGACGGCCGGGACGCGGGCGGCGTACGCGACGAGGGCGAGCAGTCCGGCGTAGACGGCGAACGCCCACATCGCCTCGCGCGGGGTCGACACGACGACGACCACGAGGGCGAGGACCGCGGCGAGTTTGGTGTGCGGCGGCAGGGCGTGCACGGGGGAGTGCCCGTGCCGGTAGAGCCGGTGCGCGTGGCCCGCTCCCATGTCAGACGCCCGTGTCGCTCGTGTCGCTGGGCGAAGCGTCGCTGCGTGCGGCGTCGCCGGGTGGAGCGTTGCCGGGGGTGGTGTCGCCGGGTGCGGCGGCGTCGGCCTTCCGGTCCGTGCCGCGCCTGCGGACCACCCAGAACACGCCGGTGCCCGCGACGACCGTCACGCCGACGCCGATCACGCCCGCCAGGCCGCCGGACAGCCGCGCGTCGTCCACGTCCTCGACGCCGTAGTCGGCGAGCGGGGAGTCGGCGTTCGCGTGTTCCCGGGCCTTCTCGTCGATGCCGTGGTCGGTCGCGACCCTCTCCAGGCCGTCGGGGTCCGCGGAGGCGTAGAAGCTGACGAAACCGGCGAGGACCAGCGAGGTGACCAGTCCGCCGATCCAGATGCCCTTCCGGGAGCGGGCGCCGACCGGCTCCGGCTCCGTGGTGTCCGGGGCGTCGACCAGTTCGCCGTCGACCCGCAACCGGAGCTTCTGCCGCAGCCCGCGTGCCCCGTACACCAGGTCCGGGCGGACCGCGACGACCGCGCCGACGGTCAGGGCGGTGATCACGGCCTCGCCCAGGCCGATGACGAGGTGCACGCCCACCATGGCGGTGGCGACCTTGCCGATCGAGACGTCGGTGGTGCCGCCGACCGCGTAGAGCAGCGTGAAGACGACCGCGGAGGCGGGGACGGAGAGCAGGGCGGCGACGAAGGACGCGGCGGTCACCGAGCGGCGGGTGCGCGGCAGCACCTTCACCAGGCCGCGGAAGACCGGGTAGGCGACGACCGCCGTGGTGATCGCCATGGTGGTGATGTTCACGCCGAGCGCGGTCAGCCCGCCGTCGGCGAAGAGGACGGCCTGCATCAGCAGGACGACGGAGACACACAGGACCCCGGTGTACGGGCCGACGAGGATCGCGGCGAGGGCGCCGCCGAGCAGGTGCCCGCTGGTACCCGCGCCGACGGGGAAGTTCAGCATCTGCACGGCGAAGATGAACGCCGCCACCAGCCCGGCCAGCGGCGCGGTGAGCTCTCCCCCGCTCCCGGCCGTGCCCGAGCGGGAGGTGCCCCCCTGTTCACGGCGCGCGCCCCGCAGGCTCACGGCGACGGCGGCGGCGGCGACCGCTCCGGCGGCGGCGGACACGGAGGCGTCGATGAATCCGTCAGGTGCGTGCACGGACTCGATGATGTGGCCAGTTGCGAACTCATCGCAAGAGCGAGTGACTTGTTTTACCTCCCGGATACCTCATATGTGATATTCGCCGCTCGGAAGCGCGGATTCCGGATCGGGTGCACGATGGAACCTGGGGTGGGTATACGACCTACACGCCGGCTTACACGCCTTGGATGCACAGCGACGCAGCGTAAGGGGCCCACCGATGTCCGTAGTCGAGCAGTACGCGCGAGTCCACATCGTCACGGACGCCGACCCCCGGCTGGAGAACAGCGGGGCCGTCACCGTGGTGCTGCGGTACGACCCCGAGAACGATCCCCTGTGCGTACGGGTCGCTCTGCCCGGCGTGGTGCCCCGCGAGTGGGCGGTGGAGCGGGAACTGCTGGAGCGGGGCCTGCGCGCGCCCGTGGACGGCGACGCGATACGGGTGTGGCCGTGCGGCCGGGTCCAGGCCGTGGTGGAGTTCCACACCCCGCAGGGGGTCTCGGTCGTGGAGTTCGAGACCAGGACCCTCACCCGGTTCCTGCGCAGCACCTACGTCTCCGCGGCGGAACCCGTGCCGCACTGACCGCCCGGCCGCCCGGCCGCCTGAC
>NZ_NEUB01001038.1:0-207 GCF_002910825.1 Streptomyces sp. SM1
GACGTCGGGGGAGGGAGAGCGGAGCGAGGAGGGACGACGGGACACGGACACGGGGGACCACCACCTGCGACGAGGGACCGGCTTGCGGCTCCCACGATGAGGCTTCCGGCCAGGGCCCGCCGGACCCTGTGGACGCTCCACAGTCCTGTGGAAAACCCCGCCACCCGAACGGGGCCCTCCGCCCGGCGAACGGCTTCCGCCCCGCGA
>NZ_NEUB01001038.1:286-13598 GCF_002910825.1 Streptomyces sp. SM1
CGGCTTCCGCCCCGCGAACGGCTTCCGCCCCGCGAACGGGGCCCTCCGCCACCCGAACGGGGCCCTCCGCCCGGCGAACGGCTTCCGCCCCGCGAACGGCTTCCGCCCCGCGAACGGGACCCTCCGCCCGGCGAACGGCTTCCGCCCCGCGAACGGGACCCTCCGCCCGGCGAACGGCTTCCGCCCCGCGAACGGGACCCTCCGCCCGGCGAACGGCTTCCGCCCCGCGAACGGGGACCCTCCGCCCCGCGCGATACGCACGCGTCGGCCGCGAGCCCGACCTCCGCGGACGTGAGCCGGGAACGCCCTCGTCAGCACCGAGCCGCGCCTGCTGTGACCAGGAGCCGCAACTGCCGCTGACGGCGCGAGCCGTACCCCGCCCGCCTCCCCCTACGGCAGCGGGAACCCGGGGTTCATCCCGCCCAGTGCCGACCCGCACGGACAGACCCGTTCACCCGACGCCGGCAGCGCGGCCACCGCGTCGAAGAGCACGCCCCGCAGCCGGTCCACGTTGGCGGCGAACACCCGCAGCACCTCCTCGTGGGAGACGCCCTCACCGGTCTCGGCACCGGCGTCCAGGTCGGTGACCAGCGTGAGGGACGTGTAGCAGAGCTCCAGCTCACGGGCGAGCACCGCCTCGGGGTGGCCGGTCATGCCCACCACCGACCAGCCCTGCGCCCGGTGCCACAGCGACTCGGCGCGGGTGGAGAAGCGCGGCCCCTCCACCACGGCCAGCGTGCCGCCGTCCACCGGGTCCCAGTCGCGGCCCCGTGCCGCCTTCAGCGCGGCCGCCCGCCCGGTGGGGCAGTAGGGGTCGGCCAGGGACACGTGGACCACGTTGGGCATGGTGCCGTCGGGCAGCGGCAGCCCGTCGAAGTACGTGTTCTCCCGGGACTTCGTACGGTCCACGAGCTGGTCCGGTACCAGCAGGGTGCCCGGCCCGTACTCGGGCCGCAGACCGCCCACCGCGCACGGCCCGAGGACCTGGCGGGCGCCGACCGACCTCAGCGCCCACAGATTGGCGCGGTAGTTGATGCGGTGCGGCGGCAGATGGTGGCCGCGCCCGTGCCGGGGCAGGAAGGCGACCCGACGGCCGGCCACCTCGCCGAGGAACAGGGAGTCGCTGGGCGCCCCGTACGGGGTGTCCACCTGGACCTCGGTCACGTCGTCGAGGAAGGAGTAGAAGCCGGAGCCGCCGATCACGCCGATCTCGGCGTTCGCCATGTTCGCCATGCCCGCACCCTAGCCGGACCCGGAAACGCCGAAGACCCCGTCGCCGGGTGACGACAGGGTCCCGTAAGAACGTGGTCCTACGCGGCGGTGGTGCTGGTGGAGCTGCCGGAACCGGACGAACCGGACGACGAGCTCGAACCCGAACCGGAGCCCGACCCCGAGGAGGACGACGAGGACGAGGTGCCTGTCGAGGAGGAGCCGGCGGCGGACTTCGACGCCGGGGCGCTGCTCGACGAGGAGCCGCGGCTGTCGTTCCGGTAGAAGCCGGAGCCCTTGAAGACGATGCCGACGGCCGAGAACACCTTCTTGAGGCGGCCCTGGCAGCCGGGGCACTCGGTCAGCGCGTCGTCGGTGAACTTCTGCACCGCCTCGAGGCCTTCGCCGCACTCGGTGCACTGGTACTGGTAGGTCGGCACTGTCTTCCTCCTGGCACTCTCACTCGATGAGTGCTAACGACGGTCCATAGTGACGTATTCCGCGGGTTCAGTCCACTGCGACGGGCTCGCGGTGACCCACGCCACGTGCGACGGTGCGCCCGTGCGGGTGCGTCACCAGCCGCGACCGCAGCGCAAGCAGCGTCGCCAGGGCCAGCACCGTACCGGCCATCGGCACCAGGAATCCGGCGCCGTCCCACAGGTTGTCCTCCAGTTGTCCGGCGGCCGTGACGGCCGCGGCCTGGCCGAGCGCGACGGCGCCGGTCAGCCAGGTGAAGGCCTCGGTGCGGGCGCCGGCCGGGACCAGGTCCTCCACCAGTGTGTAGCCGGTGATCAGGGCGGGCGCGATGCACATGCCGACCAGGAGGCCGAGCCCGGCCAGCAGCAGTGCCGAGTGGGCGGTCCACAGAACGGAGGCGGTCAGGGCGAGGCCCGCGTAGGCGAGGACCATCCGCCGCTGCGGGCCGGTCTTCCAGGCGATGGCGCCGCAGGCGATGCCGGCGAGCATGTTTCCCGCGGCGAAGACGCCGTAGAGGACGCCGTTCATCCCGGGGTTGCCGATCGACTCGCTGAACGCGGCCAGTGACACCTGCATGCCGCCGAAGACGGAACCGATGCCGAGGAAGGTCACGATCAGCACCCGCACGCCGGGGGCGCGCAGCGCGGAAGCGTGCTGCACGCGCGCGCGGCCCGCGCGGGCGGCGACCGTGGGCTGCGTGCCCTTCTGCGCGGCGAACAGCAGGCCGCCGACCAGGGTGAGGCCCGCCTCGGTGACCAGTCCGGCGGCCGGGTCGACGGCCGTGCACAGGGCCGTGGCCAGCAGGGGCCCGACGACGAAGGTGAACTCGTCGGTGACGGACTCGAACGCCGTCGCCGTGGCCATCAGCGGGGAGCCCTTGAGCTTGACGCCCCAGCGGGCGCGCACCATGGGTCCGACCTGCGGCACCGAGGCGCCCGTGGGGACGGCGGCGGCGAACAGGGCCCACAGGGGCGCGTCGGCCAGCGCCAGCGTGGTGAGGGCGAGGCCGGACAGGGTGTGCACCAGGACACCGGGCACCAGGACGGCGCGCTGTCCGTGGCGGTCGGCGAGACGGCCGCTGTAGGGCGCGAAGAGTGCCATGGCGACACCGGTGACGGCGGCGACGGCGCCGGCCGCCCCGTACGAGCCGGTGGTGTGCTGCACCAGCAGCACGATGGAGAGGGTGAGCATCGCGAACGGCTGGCGTGCCGCGAAGCCGGGGAGGAGGAACGTCCACGCGCCGCGTGTGCGCAGCAGCCGGCCGTATCCCGGGCGGGAGGTGGCCGCGTCCTTCGACGTGATGACCGTGGATGCCACGGCCCGTGCCTTTCTGCCACCTGGTAGTGCTCCGCGCGGGTTCGTGCGCGGGCGCCGAGAGCTGTCCTCTTGCGCTGACTGCGGTAGATACCGGCGCCACAGCTCAGGGCGTTCCGGCCGCCATACGGTCGCGCCAGCTCTGCGTCAGGCAGAGTTGGTTCGATCTGGGGTCGCTTGCATAGTACCGGGATCACGGGGATCGAAGGGCTTGTGCGCCTGTGAAAAGGGGCACCCTGTCAGCGTTCCGCCTGTGATCCGTCGGTGCCCAGCCAGCCGGCCAGCTTGCCACCCCGGCCGACCGCGCGCAGGCGCCGTTCGACGGCGTCGCGTACCGGGTCGGTGGCGACGACGAGCAGTTCGTCGTCGTGCCGCAGCATCGTCGACGGGAGCGGGACGAAGGACGTCCCGTCGCGGACGACGAGGGTGACGGCGGCTCCGGCCGGCAGCCGCAGCTCGCCGACCTCCACGCCGTGCATCCTGGACCCGTCGGGGATGGCGACCGACAGCAGGTGTCCGCGCAGCCGTTGCAGGGGAGCCGACTCGATGCCGAGGTCGGCGGCGCCGGAGTCCTCGCCCAGCCGCAGCCGGCGGGCCAGCCAGGGCAGCGTCGGGCCCTGGACGAGGGTGTAGACGACGACCAGTACGAAGACGATGTTGAAGATCCGCTCGCTCCCGGTGACGCCCCGCACCATCGGGATGGTCGCCAGGACGATGGGCACCGCGCCGCGCAGCCCCGCCCACGACATCAGCGCCTGCTCCGGCCAGGGCACCCGGAACGGCGTCAGGCACACCACGACGCTCAGCGGGCGGGCCACCAGGGTCAGCGCCAGCCCGATGAGCAGCGCGGGCACGATGTCGTCGCCGAGTTCGTGCGGGGTGACCAGCAGGCCGAGCAGGACGAACATGCCGATCTGGGCGATCCAGCCGAGGCCTTCGGCGAATCCGCGTGTGGCGGGCCAGTGCGGCAGTCCGGCGTTGCCCAGCACCATCGAGGCGAGATAGACGGCGAGGAAGCCACTGCCGTGGGCGGTGGCGCCCACCGCGTAGGCGGCGACGGCGATGGCCATGACGGCGATCGGATAGAGGCCGGAGGCGGGCAGCGCCACGTGCCGCAGCCCCCAGGCGCCCAGCCAGCCCACCGCGAGTCCGATGGCGGCGCCGATGGCCAGTTCCAGGAGGATCTCGCCGAGCAGTACGTACCAGTGCTCGACCGGTCCGGTGGCGGAGAGGGCGACGACCAGGATGACGACGGGGGCGTCGTTGAAGCCGGACTCCGCCTCCAGCGTGCCCGTCACCCGGGAGGGCAGGGGAATCCTCCGCAGCACCGAGAAGACGGCCGCCGCGTCGGTCGAGGAGACCACCGCGCCGATGATGAGTGCCTGCCGCCACTCCAGCCCGACCAGGAAGTGCGCCGCCGACGCCGTGACCCCGACGCTCACCGCGACGCCGGCCAGGGCGAGCGCGGAGGCGGACCGCAGGGCCGGTTTCGCCTCGCTCCACTTGGTGCCCAGTCCGCCCTCGGCCAGGATCACGACCAGCGCCGCGTATCCGATGACCTGTGTCAGCTCGGCGTTGTCGAACTGGATGTCGCCGATGCCGTCCTGGCCGATGGCGATGCCTATGCCCAGGTAGATGAGCAGGCTGGGGAGCCCGCTGCGCGAGGAGATACGGACCGCGACGACGGCCACGAGCAGCACGACCGAGCAGACGAGCAGGATCTGGTTGAGGTGGTGGACAGTCAGCGGCCGTTTCCTTTCCTTGCCCAGGCACATCCGCGCGTGAGCTCATGTACATCGAGTACATCGAGTACATCGCGTCTGCGGTGCGCGTGAGCTCACGCGCACCGCTCTGCGATCCACCGCTTCCGCGGCAAACTACTTCGTTACCTTACCTAACTCTTGACGCTTTCTTGACGCGGATCAGGGCATGATCGAACGTCCGTCCGGGTCGGTTCCCGACTCCGCGTCAAGGGGCGAGGGGCCCTGCGCCTATCGTTGCTCCAGCGCTCAGTTAAAAGCACAGCCCGACCTGCCGCTCGCGTTAGGACAGCAAGGACAGCGATGCCCACCGACACCACCGCCTCCACGGGTCAGCAGCCCGGCACGTCCGGCAGGAAGAAAGGGCGCAAAGGCCGCCTGATCGTGCTCGTCCTGGTGCTGGCCCTGATCGGCGGTGTCGCCTACGGGGGGTACTGGTCGGTCAGCACCGTGCGTGCCTCCTTCCCGCAGACCAAGGGCTCGATCACGCTCCAGGGCCTGTCGGGGACCGTCGATGTCAGACGTGACGGTCACGGCATCCCGCAGATCTACGCCTCCTCCGACGAGGACCTGTTCATGGCGCAGGGCTATGTCCAGGCGCAGGACCGGTTCTACGAGATGGACGTGCGACGGCACATGACCGCCGGGCGCCTGTCGGAGATGTTCGGCGCGGGCCAGGCCGACACCGACGCGTTCCTGCGCACCCTCGGCTGGGAGCGGGTCGCCGAGGAGGAGTACGGCAAGAAGCTCTCTCCCGCCACGAAGAAGTACCTCCAGGCGTACTCCAAGGGCGTCAACGCCTATCTGGAGGGCAGGGAGGGCGAGGAGATCTCCCTGGAGTACGCGGCGCTGGGCTTCGAGAACGACTACAGGCCGGGGGAGTGGACCCCGGTCGACTCCGTGGCCTGGCTGAAGGCGATGGCCTGGGACCTGCGCGGCAACATGCAGGACGAGATCGACCGCGCGCTGATGACCAGCAGGCTCGGCCCGAAGCAGATCGCCGACCTGTATCCGGCGTACCCGTACGGCCGGAACAAGCCGGTGATCCAGGAGGGCCAGTACGACGAGGTCACCGGGGAGTACGAGCAGGGCGGGACCTCCGGCGGGTCCGGCGAGGGCGAGGGCGAGGGCGAGGGCGAAGGCGAGGGCGAGGGCGAGGGCGCCGGTACGGGCACGGGGACCGGCTCGGAGATCGGTACGGAAACCGGCACCGGCACCGGCACCGAGGGCTCCTCCGTGGAGAGCCAGCTGACGGGCCTCCAGGAGATCCTGCGCGACCTCCCCACCGCCGTCGGCGTCAACGGCGACGGCATCGGCTCCAACTCCTGGGTCGTCGCCGGTGAGCACACCATCACCGGCCGGCCGCTGCTCGCCAACGACCCGCACCTGTCGGCCTCGCTGCCGTCCGTCTGGTACCAGATGGGCCTGCACTGCCGCAGCGTCTCCGAGAAGTGCCAGTACGACGTCACGGGCTACACCTTCGCGGGCATGCCCGGAGTGATAATCGGCCACAACCAGGACATCGCCTGGGGCCTGACCAACTCCGGCGTCGACGTCACCGACCTGTACCTGGAGAAGATCACCGGGGACGGCTACCAGTACGACGGCAAGGTGGTGCCGTTCGAGACCCGCGAGGAGACGATCAAGGTCGCCGGCGGCTCGGCGCGCAAGATCGTGGTCCGCGAGACCAACAACGGCCCGCTGCTCTCCGACCGCTCCGACGAACTGGTGCGGGCCGGCAAGAAGGCCACCGTCGACAGCGCGGCCCCCGACCGGGGCGACGGCTACGGTGTCGCCCTGCGCTGGACCGCCCTGGACCCGGGCCGCACCATGGACTCCGTCTTCGCCATCAACCGCGCGAAGGACTGGGACGACTTCCGCGAGGCGGCCACGCTCTTCGAGGTGCCGTCGCAGAACCTCGTCTACGCGGACACCGAGGGCCACATCGGATACACGCTGCCGGGGAAGATCCCCACCCGCGCGGAGGACCACGACGGTTCCCTCCCCGCCCCCGGCTGGGACGCCGACTACGAGTGGACCGGCTGGATCGACCAGGACGAGCTGCCCTACGAGTTCGACCCCGAGCGCGGCTACATCGTCACCGCCAACCAGGCCGTCGTCGGCAAGGACTACCCGTACACGCTGACCACGGACTGGGGTTACGGCGCCCGCAGCCGGCGCATCACCGACCTGATCCAGTCGAAGATCAAGGACGGCGGCAAGGTCTCCACCGACGACATGCGGCAGATGCAGCTCGACAACTCCAGCTCCATCGCCAAGCTGCTGGTGCCCGACCTGCTGAAGACCGACACCGGTGACGAGGACGTGCGCGAGGCGCAGAAGCTGCTGGAGGGCTGGGACTACACCCAGGACGCCGACTCGGCCGCCGCCGCCTACTTCAACGCCGTGTGGCGCAACATCCTCAAGCTGGCCTTCGGCCACAAGCTGCCCAAGGAACTGCGGGTCGAGGGCCAGTGCCTGTGGGTCGACCCGGTCAACACCACCGGGCCCGCCGACGAGGCGGGCAAGGTCCGCGAGTGCGGTCAGCGCGCCGCCGACCAGGCGCAGCCGGACGGCGGCGACCGCTGGTTCGAGGTGGTCCGCAAGCTGAAGGAGGACGAGGACAGCGAGTGGTGGACGACGTCCAAGCGGGGCACCCGCCCGGGCGCCGACAACCGTGACGACCTGTTCAAGCGGGCCATGATCGACGCCCGCTGGGAGCTGACCGCCAAGCTCGGCAAGGACATCGACACCTGGAGCTGGGGCCGGCTGCACCGCCTGTTCCTGAAGAACCAGACCCTCGGCACCGAGGGCCCCGGTTTCCTGAAGTACGTCCTCAACCGCGGCCCGTGGAAGCTCGGCGGCGGCGAGGCCACGGTCAACGCGACCGGCTGGAACGCCGCGGGCGGCTACGGCGTCGTGTGGGTGCCGTCCATGCGCATGGTGGTCAACCTCGACGACCTCGACAAGTCGCGGTACATCAACCTCACCGGTGCCTCCGGACACGCCTACAGCTCGCACTACGTCGACCAGACGGACCAGTGGGCCAAGGGCGAGCTGCTGGAGTGGCCGTTCTCGCAGAAGGCGGTCGAGGAGAACACGAGCGACACGCTGCTGCTCAAGCCCTGACCCCGGCCGGCCGGCCGCCGTGACCGGTCCCCCCGCGCACGCGCGGGGGGACCGGTTCGCGTTTCAGGGGGTCCTGCCGGCGGGCCCGTCACCGGGGCGGCCGAACCGCCGTACGCCGGACGGTGTCACCGCCGCGTGCACCGGCCGGTCGTGCGGCTCCCCGGGGACACGGCCGACGACCTCGGAGCCGTACAGCAGCACCACCAGCGCCGGGTGCGCGCCCGCGCGGTCCAGCCGGGCGAGGACACGGTCGTAGGAGCCTCCACCGCGCCCCAGCCGCATCCCGCGCGCGTCGACGGCCAGTCCGGGCAGCAGCACGGCGTCCGCCTCCGTCACGGCCTCCGGTCCGAGGCGTTCCCCGGCCGGCTCGAACAGGTCCATCCGGCCGCCGTGCCGCACCCGCGCGAGGGAGCCCTCGCCCGTGTACGTGCCCCAGTCGAGGTCGTTGTCCGGCAGCAGCGCGGGCAGCAGCACGCGCACGCCCCGCGCGCGCAGCGCGTCCAGCAGCGCGAGCGTGCCGGGTTCGCTTCCCACGGAGACGTACGCGGCCACGGTGCGCGCGTGCGCCAGTTCGGGCAGCGCGAGTGCCCACCGGGCCAGCGCGGCCCCGGATTCCCGTACGTCATCCGCCGTCAACCCGTTCCTCACGCGGAGTACTTCGCGGCGCAGTGTCCGTTTGTCACGCTCGTCCGCGCGATCGTTCTGTCCCAAGTCTGTTCCCGTACCGTTCCAATGTGTTCATATGAGCAGTAATCATGCGGAGCGACAGATTCCCTGCAAAGGCACCGGATATGGTGTCCGGCATGTCACAGTCACACCCTCGGATCACCAAGGCTGTCATCCCCGCGGCCGGTCTCGGCACCCGGTTCCTGCCGGCCACCAAGGCCACTCCCAAGGAGATGCTGCCGGTCGTCGACAAGCCGGCGATCCAGTACGTGGTCGAAGAGGCCGTCTCCGCCGGTCTCGACGACGTCCTCATGGTCACGGGCCGTAACAAGCGCCCTCTGGAGGACCACTTCGACCGCAACTACGAACTGGAGTCCGCCCTTCAGAAGAAGGGCGACGCGGACCGCCTCGCCAAGGTCCAGCAGTCCAGTGACCTGGCCACCATGCACTACGTCCGCCAGGGTGACCCCAGGGGACTCGGCCACGCCGTGCTGTGCGCCGCCCCGCACGTCGGTGACGAGCCCTTCGCCGTCCTCCTCGGCGACGACCTGATCGACCCGCGCGACCTCCTGCTCCAGCGCATGATCGACGTCCAGCAGCAGTACGGCGGCAGCGTCATCGCCCTCATGGAGGTGGCGCCCGAGCAGATCCACCTCTACGGAGCCGCCGCCGTCGAGTGCACCGCGGACTCCGACGTCGTCAAGGTCAGCGGTCTGGTCGAGAAGCCCGACGTCGAGGACGCGCCGTCCAACTACGCCATCATCGGCCGCTACGTCCTCGACCCGGCCGTCTTCGGCATACTGCGCACGACCGAACCCGGCCGCGGCGGCGAGATCCAGCTCACCGACGCCCTCCAGCAGCTCGTCGACACGCATACGCCGTCGGCCGCCGCCGAGGGGAAGGACGGAGGCCCGGTGCACGGCGTCGTCTTCAAGGGCCGCCGCTATGACACCGGCGACCGCGGCGACTACCTGCGTGCCATTGTCCGACTCGCGTGCGAACGTGAGGACCTGGGACCGGACTTCCGGACCTGGCTCCGCCGCTACGTCACCGAGGAGATGCAGCAACCTTGAGTACCGCCGCGCCCCGCACCGCAGGCCCGGACCACCTCTGGTCGGTGGACGAGCACCTGGACGACATCCTCGCGACCGTCCGGCCCCTCGAACCCATCGAGTTGCAGCTCCTCGACGCCCAGGGCTGCGTCCTGGTCGAGGACATCACGGTGCCGGTGTCCCTGCCCCCGTTCGACAACAGCTCCATGGACGGGTACGCGGTGCGGGTCGCGGACGCCGCGGGCGCGAGCGAGCAGTACCCGGCCGCCCTCGAGGTCGTCGGGGACGTCGCCGCCGGCCAGGCCGACCTCCTCCACGTCGGCCCCGGACAGGCCGCCCGCATCATGACCGGCGCCCCGCTCCCGCCC
Organism: Streptomyces sp. SM1; assembly: GCF_002910825.1. GTDB lineage: Bacteria > Actinomycetota > Actinomycetes > Streptomycetales > Streptomycetaceae > Streptomyces > Streptomyces okerensis. The sequence goes on from NZ_NEUB01001038.1 coordinate 10,262, forward strand.
GGCGCCGAGACCGTCGTCCCCGTCGAGTGGACCGACGGAGGCCTCGGCGAGGGCCCCGCCACCGGGATGCGCGCCCGCAGCCTGGCCCCCGAGGGCGCGGCCGGACAGGTCCACGTGTACCGCCCGGCCCCGGCCCGCGCACACGTACGCGCCAAGGGCAGCGACGTCCGGGCCGGCGACCGCGCGCTGGAGGCCGGCACCGTCCTCGGCCCGCCGCAGATCTCCCTGCTGGCCGCGATCGGCCGCGGCACGGTGCGGGTGCACCCGCGCCCCCGCGTGGTCGTGCTCTCCACCGGCAGCGAACTCGTCCAGCCCGACGAGGAACTGCGCTCCGGCCAGATCTACGACTCCAACAGCTTCGCCCTCACCGCCGCCGCGCGGGACGCCGGCGCGATCGCCTACCGCGTGGGGGCCGTCGCCGACGACGCCACGACCCTGCGGGACACCATCGAGGACCAGCTGGTGCGCGCCGACCTGATGGTCACCACCGGCGGCGTGAGCGTCGGGGCGTACGACGTCGTCAAGGAGGCGCTGTCGTACGCGGGGGACGAGGACGAGCCCGGCAGCGGCGTCGACTTCCGCCGGCTCGCCATGCAGCCGGGCAAGCCCCAGGGCTTCGGCTCCATCGGGCCCGACCACACCCCGCTGCTCGCCCTGCCCGGCAACCCGGTCTCCTCCTACGTCTCCTTCGAGCTGTTCGTCCGCCCCGCCATCCGCACCCTGATGGGCCTGACCGACGTCCACCGGCCGAGGACCCGCGCGAAGCTCACCGCGGACCGGGCACTCACCTCGCCGAAGGACCGCCGTCAGTTCCTGCGCGGCCGGTACGCCGACGGCACGGTGACTCCCGTGGGCGGCGCCGGATCGCACCTCGTCGCCGCCCTCGCACAGGCGAACGCGCTGATCGTCGTCCCCGAGCACACCGAGTCCGTGGCGCCCGGCACCGAGGTCCAGGTGGTCCTGCTCGGCTGAGCACGTCCGGTTGGCGGTACCGTGTCGCGCACAGCAGGCCCGTGCGCCGCACCGCGACGGGCCAGGACCGGGAGCGTCACACGATCATGACCGTGCCATCCCGGGGGGCGACCCCCGGACCCTCCGAACCCGCCGGACCTTCCGAACACTCCGGACCTTCCGAACACTCCGGATCCGCCGAACCCGCCGGGCAGTCCCGGCTGACCCACATCGACGCGGCGGGCGCCGCCCGAATGGTCGACGTGTCCGCCAAGGACGTCACCGCGCGCACCGCGCGGGCCACCGGCCGGGTACGCGTCGCACCGCGCGTGATCGAGCTGCTGCGCGGCGAGGGCGTCCCCAAGGGCGACGCGCTGGCCACCGCGCGCATCGCGGGCATCATGGGCGCCAAACGCACCCCCGACCTGATCCCGCTGTGCCACCCGTTGTCGGTCTCCGGTGTGAAACTGGACCTGTCGGTCGCGGACGACGCCGTGGAGATCACGGCGACGGTGAGGACGACGGACCGCACGGGCGTGGAGATGGAGGCGCTCACCGCGGTCTCCGTCGCCGCGCTCACCGTGATCGACATGGTCAAGGCGGTCGACAAGGAGGCGGTCATCACGGACGTGCGGGTGGAGGAGAAGACGGGCGGCAAGTCGGGCGACTGGAGCCGGGCATGACACTCGACGCGACCGCCGGCGGCGCGCTGTCCGCCCTGTACAGCGCGCTGGTGGTCACGGCCTCCAACCGGGCCGCGGCCGGCGTCTACGAGGACAGGGGCGGCCCGCTGATCGCGGAAGGGCTGCGGCGCTTCGGCTTCGCGGTCGACGGCCCCCGGGTGGTTCCCGACGGCGACCCCGTGGAGGCGGCTCTCCGTGAGGGCACCGACGCCGGGTACGACGTCATCGTCACCACCGGAGGCACCGGCATCTCGCCCACCGACCGCACCCCCGAGGCCACCCGCCGGGTGATCGACCACGAGGTCCCCGGCATCGCGGAGGCCATCCGGGCGTACGGCCGGGACAAGGTGCCCACGGCCGCCCTCTCGCGGGGCCTGGCCGGGGTCGCCGACGGAACCCTGATCGTCAATCTGCCCGGTTCCGGCGGCGGGGTGAAGGACGGACTCGCCGTCCTGGAACCGCTGCTGAAGCACGCCGTGGACCAGCTGCGCGGCGGGGACCACCCCCGGCCCGGCGCCAGTGGCGGGGGTGCGAGCTGAACAGCCCGTACTGGCCGGTCGTGCTGGTCGACGGCGACATCGTCCTCCGGCCGATAAAGCTGCGCGACCAGAAGGCGTGGCGCGAGGTCAACCGGCGCAACCGCGACTGGCTGCGGCCCTGGGAGGCGACCATCCCGCCGCCCACGCCCAGCGGCCCGGTCATCCACCGGCCGACCTACCGTCAGATGGTCCGCCACCTGCGCTCGGAGGCGGGCGCCGGACGGATGCTGCCGTTCGTCATCGAGTACCAGGGGCGTCTCGTCGGCCAGTTGACGGTCGCCGGGATCACCTGGGGTTCGATGTGCTCGGGGCATGTCGGCTACTGGGTGGACGAGACGGTCGCCGGGCGCGGAGTGGTGCCGACGGCCGTGGCGATGGTAGTCGACCACTGTTTCCGTTCGGTCGGACTGCACCGCATCGAGGTCTGCATTCGCCCCGAGAACGGGCCGAGCCGCAGGGTCGTGGAGAAACTCGGATTCCGCGAGGAAGGCCTGCGTCCGCGCTATCTCCACATCGACGGGGCCTGGCGGGACCATCTCGTCTTCGCGCTCACCGCGGAGGAAGTCCCCGACGGTCTGCTCACCCGATGGCACCGGGCACGCTCCCCGGAGCGGTCCGGCCACGAGCTGCCCGAACACGATCGGCGTCACCGGGAAATCCCGCACGGACCAAGTAATTGAATAAACGTTCGAATTTGACCGCGGGGTGACCGCGTTGGGCCGCGGAATTCCCGGTTCGCGTGGCCCTCTGATCGAGCCGGTCACAAGAAAAGTTCGAAATATCAGCCGGATCGTGCGACACACCGGCCCAATTGGCGGATGGCCCCGTCCAAACCCCTCTACCGTGTGAGGCGTGAGCAGCAGCGGCCTCATCTACGCAGTCATTGTCGGGGCCTGGGCCGCCTACTTGGTGCCGATGTGGCTCCGTAGGCAGGACGAGCTGAACGAGGCCCGTCCGACGGAACGCTTCAGCACCGCCATCCGATTGCTGTCCGGACGGGCGGGCATGGAGCGCCGGTACGCCAAGGACCTGCGGGCGCGCTCCGCCGACGAGGGGGAGCAGGGCGTCCACGACCCGGATGCGATCACCGACTCGGTGGACGTCCGGGTCTTCGCCGTGTCCCGGACCCGTCCGCAGACCCAGGCGCCCGTACCGTCCCGCCCC
>NZ_NEUB01001039.1 GCF_002910825.1 Streptomyces sp. SM1
CGGGATGCGGTCGTTCCCTGCGGACGATCAGCCGCATGCCCTTGGGCCAACCGTGAAGGACGTCGCCGGTGAGCTCGGCGACCCAGGCCCCGTCCCGGACCTCACCGTCCGCCTCGACGGCCGGCGTCCAGGCCGAGGCCGGAACCTTCAGGACATGCTGGTGGACCTGCTCGGTGATCACCATGCCGACCGAGTAGGACAGCCACCGCCCCCGCCGGGCCAGCCAGGCCACGAAGTCGTGGGTGCCGCCCGCGGAATCCGTGCGGATCAAGGTCCGCCGGCCGCGCCGGAACCTGGCYGGCAGTYGGGCCAGGGCGAGCTGGGCGGTGGTGATGTGGTCGGCAGCGGTGTTCGAGYCCGCATTGCCCGGCCTGAGCRGGGCCGCGACGGGCTCCCCGGTGCCGCCCGGCCCGTGGTCGACGAACGCCATCAGCGGATGATGGCCGTAGCTCCGCTTCCAGGTCGGGGCCGCGTCCTCCTTCTCGGAGTGCGCGATCACCAGCACCCCGTCGAGGTCGACGGTCACCGTCCCGTCCGCGTCGGGCGCCGCCCGGCCGGCCAGCCGCCAGACCCGCTCACGGGCTTGGGCCCGCGCGGAGCGGATCGCCTGCAGGGCCTTCTCCCCGGAAGCGGCAAGGGCGTCGATCAGACGGGAGACCGTCGGATCGGAGGCCACCGGCCCGAACACGGCCGGCTCGGCCCGCAGCATGCCCACGTCCGCCAGGCAGTCCCCGCCCGACGCGACCGCCAACGCGATATCCAGCAGGACCTTCCCGGGATCGTGAACGGCCCGCGGCTTCCGCCACGGCGACAGCACCCCGGATATCGCCTGGTCAAGGCCGCTCTTGCGGACCGTCTCCACCAGCAGGACCGAACCGGCCTGCGAGACCACCGCCCGGCCGCCGCCCTCGGTACGGACACGCGGGTAGGACCCGATACGCTTCTTCACCTGGAGAGTGCTTCTTTCCTTGCGGCGACATGGACCCTAGACAAGTCCCATCGTTGCAGGTCAGGAGCACTCTCCGCTTATTTGATCAACCCTCGGACACCCCACCCCGTGAAAGCGCGAGGTTAGGGGGCAGGGCCCAGGACGCCGGACGGCGGCCTGCCGCCAGCCCAGTCGCTTGGAGGTCGCGGTGACCTGATTGTGTGAGGCTCCGGTGATCGCGGCGATGTAGGTGCGGGCGAGGGCCGGCTTTCCGCGCCAGGTCACCGCTGGGATGGGCAGGTCACCAGCGAGAAGCGGTTCCATGAAGGCCTTGAGCGAGGCCAGTGAGGCGGGAGTGGACTTGTTGGCGGCGGCGGCCGCGCGAAGTCTCTCCATTTCGACCCAGGCGGTGAGGATGTCGTCGCTGAAGTCCTCGACCATGCGGATGGCCCAGATCAGCATGGGGCCCATGGTCTGCTCGGCGATCGCCTCGGTGGTGTTCTCTCCCTCTGCGGTCGCCGCCGGCAGATAGTCGTCCACTCCTTCGGTCTCCCAGGGTGGGCAGCCGATCCCGCTGGGCCGGCTGCTGAGCTGGTCGAAGGCCCACAGCCTTGTCATGGAAGCCAGCATGTAGTGCACCGTGATGCGAGATGCCCCGCTGTCCCGCAGCGTGTGGCCGTATTCGCCTAGCACGTGCGAGGTGCAGTCGCTGAGCTTGGTGATGCCGCGTTCGGTGAGCCACTCGGCCAGCCGGGCCCAGACTCCGACGGTCTTGCTGGTCGACTCAGGGCCCTGCTGCGACCGCCAGGACGGACTGCGTGCACGCAGGAAGACGGACGACAGCTCGTTGTTGATCAACATCCAGACCAGCAGGCGCATCTCCTCGCGGAGTGCTTCGGGGAACGACGCCAGGTGGATCGTGTTCTGTGTGACGCCTGGATTGCCGTTCATGGGGATCAGGGGCCAGGACGGGTCGGCGAAGCACGCGATCGGCCCCGTGTAGCCGTCGACGACGCGGTGGGCGGGGATGACGGGTGTGTCCGGTCCGGGGAGGGCGGGAAGCTGAAGGGCCGCGGTAGCCGTCACTGGTCGAGGTCTCCGTTGAGCAGGTAGTCGATGAGTTCACGGTCGCCGGCGGTGACCTGCGTCAGGGCCTTGTCCCAGTCCGCTCCGAGGAGACGTTTGAGGTGTTCCAGCCGAGCGTGTGCGTCTCCCCAGTCGCTCTGCCACTGGCCGGGATCCATGACGGTCCGCAGGTTGTCCAGGGCATGGTGAAGATGGGCGAGCCGGCTGTGGTGAGCGGGATGAACGCGGGCGTTCGGGCAGGCCAAACACATGAGGAACGAGGCCCCGCAGCCCCCGTCGCCGCTGGGGAAGGGACTGTTGTCGTAGTCATGGCAGTCGGCGGTGGCCGTCGGATGGTCCGCCGGATCGGCCGTCTCCCGCACTTGGGCGGCGAACGTCACCTCACGGGCCTTGGTGACGACCGCCTCGGCCGCTGCCGCAATGACCGGAATGGCTGCTGCCTGGGCCCGGGGGTCAGTCAGGACGTAGGTGCTGTCGTGGGTGTCCTGGCTGTTCTGTCCGGGCTCCCGGCGGTGCACCACGTTCACTGTCCGGCGCCCCCGGCGAAACGGTGAGGACGCGAACCCCTCCGCCTCGGACCACACCTTCGCGGCCTGTCCAGTGATCCCGAACCGGAACAAGCCGGCGCTGTCCTTCTTCTGCCGTTCGGGGCTCTCGGCGTTGTCGGGCCTGGTAGTGCGCCAGATGACGAAGCGATCCGTGCCGGGGCGAAGTTCGTGGACAGCTGCTCGTGCGAAGACGGTGGCCTCCAGGGCCTGTGTGATCAGCCGGCCCGGGGTGTCCGCCCCGTAATCGGTGAGGTTACGGGTCTCGAAGTAGTGGCCGCCGCCGCGCTTGCGTTTCTCCAGCTCGACCCGGTAGATCCGGTTGCCGTCCGTGCCGGCATCCGGCGTCGCCCGCGGCACCGCCAGACGGCTGATCACCGAAAGGTTCCAGCCGTGCTCGGCCATCAGCAGCACCCCGAGCGCAACCGCTTCCATACGGGTCAGGAAGAGTCGCTGCCACGTGTGCCGGGAATTCTCGCCGCCCAGAACTCTCATGTAGCGGTGGATGATCCGGTTGCCGTGTGTCTCTGTCGCGTAGCAGGGAGGCTCACCAGTCCGAGCGATGCAGTCCAGTGCCTCACCCAGCAGCCATTCGTCGCTGTCCCGGGCGAAGGAACCCGACCGCCAGTCGGCCAGGTGCCGGGCGTTCTCGGTGATCCTCAAGTGTGCTGACCGGAACGTTCGCCGTGCCCGGGAGGTGATCGCGGCGAACTCGGCGTCCTCGAAGGACGTCTCCGTCACCTTCGGCTGGGGTATTCGCTTGGACAGAGCTTCGCGTGCGTCGGCCGTCAGCCGAGGATCATCCAGCAGCAGGCCGCTCACCACGGTGAGTTCCTTGTAGCCGATCGTCTGCGTGTTCCTGCGGCTGAGTTCCCACTCCTTCCAGACCGCTGCGGTCAAGGCATCGAGGTCGGCCACCGGTTCCTCAAGCGCGGACAGGTGCTCGGCGAACGTCTCCAGATGGACCCAGTGGTGTCTGCTGGTTAGGTGAGAGGCCCACCTGCTCGGAACGCAGCGGGCGGCGAACAGCCGGGCCAGCGACCTGCGCATGGCGTCGGAGACCGGCAATTCCCGGAAGTCGTAGGTCTCGACATGTCCGTCGCCGTCACGGTGCTTGACGACGAACCCGTCGGAGACGAGGACCGGTGGCCTGCGCTGGGGAGTTGTCGGCAGCGACGCTGTCCGACCCCGCCGGCTCATGCCGCCGCTCGCGACGGAACCCGCATCTTCGCGTCGATGTCCTGGATGCCCTCGGCTTCGCGCGCCAGGCGAGCGAACACATCGTCCATCTCCCGCTCTGTCTGCTCCCCCTGCCTGCCCGCCGGTGCGGTGGCCAGCAAGGACCTCAGCTGCAGATCGGCGACCGGGGCTCAGATACCGCTCCCGCGTGGTCTCGATGTGAGAGTGGCCCAGCAAGTCCTGAACCATCCGCCAGGGATCCCCATAGAGAAGCCGGTAGTCCCGCCGTTCCTCCGGGGTCAGACCCATCCGCTGGTCCAGCAGATGGTGCAAGATCACCAGCATGTAGAGGGCGAAACTGTGCCGGCAGGAATGGGGAGTCGCATAAGGGGCCTTGCTGCTGTGCGGATCCAGCCGGCGTTCCGATGCCGGGTCCAGAATGGCCCGGCACCGCTTGTTGGCCGCCGTGAAGACGTTCTCCCACGAATGCGGCTGAAACGGCAGGCCTCTTTCGTTCAGCCACAACCACAACGGCTCGGGACCGTTCGGCCCCTCGGTGTACCAGGTCATGCGCTCTTCTGCGAGCGCGTCCGTCAGCGCGACGCGGCCCATGGCGCCGTCGCGGTCTTGCCAGTGCACGATCGGCTTGGGGCCGCGTGTCACCTTCGTAACCAGCCGCATGTCCCTGACACCGTCGTATCGCCCCTTCGCCTGAGCCTTGCGGATCACCTCGGCTCGAGAGGAGTCGACGTAATTCTCGATGTCACCGACCACGCCAGCCGCGACGTAGTAGGTGCGGGCCTGCTTGGATCGTGTGACCGCCGCCGCCAGTCGGCCGGTGTAGTAGCGCCCGCCTTCGAGCCGGAGTGAGGGGACCTCGAACGTCAGCAGCGAGGCTCCTTCGAGCCGTCGCAGCCCGGACGAGTACAGCAACCGCACAAACGCGACGTTGCGGTCCTCCAGCCGTCCCACCCAGCCCGGGGCGCGAAGCCCGTCAGCCCCGCGTCCCCGCAGTCCGACATCCACCCAGAGCCGGAATGTACGAGGGGTCAACCAATGCACATTGCTGGCCTTGGTGTTCTTCGCCTTGTCGTCCGGGACCTCGATGATCTGTCCATAGCGGCCGGTCACTTGGTGAGTAGGGACAGGATTACGCGGCACGAACGCGTTCCTCGGCTTCGACGCCCACTTGTACAAGCTCATCAGCGCTGCCAGTTCGCGGACCCACTTGTTCCCGCCGACACGAACAGGGTTATCCAGCGAATCCTGACGCTAGTACTGGAAATCATTCACGTCGGATTCCACTGCCTGCGTCCATATCTTCCCGCGGAGCCAAAGGAAGTTGAAGAATAGGCAGTGATCAGTGGTGTAGTTCCGCTTCGTCTCTGTCGTGTAGCCCCGGAAGGGGCTACTGATGGTGTAGAGACTGAGCAGCTCATCCACTCGGTAGTCCGGTGCCAGGAAGATCGGATCCCCAGGACGAACCCCCACAGACTCCTCTCGCTCCGCAAGATCAGCCCACCCTGCCAACGCAGCACTAGGAGGCCCCTCCATCGCCGTCGTCGGCACCCAAAACACACGCCACTTGCTCACGTAGCCACCCTGTCAGATCGGCTTCAACACACCGATTCAATAGGGAACACGTCCCACTTCTGCTCCAGCCAGGGGGTGACGTCGACGGTGGTGGTGGCGTACGCGTCCGGCACCGCGAGCACATCTTTGCCGACGGCCTCCAGAAGCGGCCCGAGTTCGCCGACACCGGACTCGGGGTGCGTGGCGAAGTACAAGGCGTGGGGTTGCCAGGGCTTCCCTGCTTCAGGGTGAAGGTGCGGGATGCCCGCGTCCTGAGCGGCGAGGAGAGCGGCCTGGTGGGTGCGGCGGTGGTCCGGGTGGCCGGTCAGCTGGCCCAGGGCGTCGTGCGTGACCACGATGTCGGGGCGGAACGAGCGGATCTGGTGGACCAGGGCGGCGACCACCTCGTCGAGCGGTGCGTCGATGAGCCGGGGACGGCCGGGAGCCGCCTGCGGGTTGCGGGCATCGCCGTATCCGAGCATGCGGGGCGGACCCGCGCCGAGCGCCTGCAAGGCGTTGGCGAGTTCGGGAGCGCGCGGGCTGTCGGGTGCCCATGTCATGGTGACGACGGCGGTGGGCGCGTGCGCGGCGGCGTGCTGGGCGAGGACGCCGCCGGCGAGGAGGCTCTCGTGGTCGGGGTGCGCGAACACGCCGAGCAGGGGCGGCATCGTGGAGGACGCCGCTGTCTCGGGGATCAGCTCGTCGGAGTCAGGCACGCTGTCCCCCTGCGGCCGAAAGGCTCAGTGTGCCAGCGGGGGTTCGGCCCGGCCACTGGAAGACAAGTCGTGCGCTGTGCTTGTCGAGCACGTCACCGGGCGGCAGTTGGTCGTCGGGCGTTGCCGCTGGGTGGACGGTCATCGGCGGGTAGCCGCTCTCGCGCACCTCGCGGTCCCAGACGCGCACACACTCCGCGAAACGCTCCGCCACCTCGTCTGCTGCTGGGCCGTAGGCGTGGATGAAGAACTCGGTGAGACGGTCGGCCGGATCCGGGGCGTCCTTGACCTTGCGGTAGGTCAGGTAGGCGAGGGAGCCGTCCGAAAGCATCGCCGCTGCGTCCTGCTGCGCCACCAGCGTGGAACCTTCCTGCGCGGTCAGGCGGCAGAACCCAGGCAGCGTCGTCGCGGCGTAGATCTGCAAGGTCTCGAAATTGAAGGTGCCCCGGACCACCAGGCCGGTGGCGAGCTCGCGGCGGGGCCCGCGCAGCGCCTGCTCAAGTCCCGCGGTGTCACCGGGCTCGCCGTCTTCCCACCGCACGGTGACCTCGCCTTCGGCCAGGGGGACGACGGGGGCCGTGCGGGCGGCGGCGCCGCGGTCCCGCACGAACCCGCAGTACGTCCAGTGCTCGCAGTGCAGCACGTCGCCGCGCCGGACCAGGGTGAGGGAGCGGGTGTAGCCGCCCATCTCCAGCGGCACCACCAACCGTGCGCCCTCACGGAGTTGCTCGCGCCAGGCCGGGGCGACGTCAGCCGCGTTGTGCGTGATCACCACCCCGTCGAACCCCTGGCCGGGGACGTGGCCCGGTGCGCCGAGACCACCGTCGCCTAGGACGGCGGTGACCCGGCCGCTGCCGGCCTCCGCGCCCAGCCGCTGCGTGCGGTGCACCACGTACGGGTCGACGTCCACCGTGACGACCCGTCCGGCCGGTCCGACGACGTGGGCGAGCAGCTCCGCGTTGTACCCGCCGGAGCCGACCTCGAGGACGGCCGCCCCGGGCGTCAGCTGGAGTTGCTCGGCCATGTCGGCCTGGAGCCAGGGGGCGCTGACCGAGCTGGTCGCCCGGCCGTGCTCGTCCCGGCGGGTGACGACGGCCAGGTCCTCGTCGTAGACGGTCTTGAGGTCCGTCTCCGGTGCGAACCGGTGCCGGGGCACCGTGCGCAGCGCCTCTTGGACCACGGCGGAGGGCGCCCAGTCGCCGGCGATGACGGCCTCTGCCATGCGGTGGCGCAGCCGGACGGCTTCGGCCGGTTCCCCGGGTACCGGCGGGTGTTCGGCGGCGGTCGGGTAGGCGTTGACGGTCGGCAGGCCGGGGATGACACCGGGCCAGACGGCATCCAGTGCGTTCGCGGCCGGGGTGAACACCGGGCCGAGACATCCGAGACCGTGGGGGTCGTGCCATTCCCAGCGGGTGAACTTGTGCGGCTCCGCGGTGGTGAGGGTGCCGGTGAAGCCGGTGATCCGGATCACGGCGGTCACCCGCGGGACGCCCTGGGCGGCGTCGGTGAGGATGGACACCACGCTGGCGCCGGTGGCGTGCAGGCCGGTCTCCTCGGCGAGCTCGCGTACCCCGGCTCCGTCCAGCGGTTCCGCACCGTCGATCTTCCCGCCCGGAGCCTCCCACATGCCGCGTTTGGACCAGCCGAGCAGGACACGCCCGTGCTCGTCGGTCACGACGGCCAGCGCCCCGGCAACCGCGTAGCCGGTGGCCGGCACGGATCGCTCCATGGCGACCGTGTCCGCACACGGACCGCGCAGGACCAGCGCCGCCAGGTCGCCGACGGCGATGCGCTGCACGCTCGTCCATCCGCAGGTGAGGGCGGAGATCTCATCATCGTCCAGTGCGATGTGTCGCTTCTCGGCCGGGGTGTGCGCGGCCAGCGGGGTGATGACCAGCATGGTGCCGCCCTCGCGCAGTCGGCGCCCGAGCGCGTGCAGGACACGGGTGCGGTCATGCAAGAAGGCCACCGAGAGGCGGAAGACCACCAGGTCATAAAGGTCGTTGCCCAGCGGGGCGGGGTCGTCGCGTTCGACGTCCAGGCACAGCCACCGCACCTCCGCGTCGGGGTATTCGGTGCGGGCCTGCTCCAGGGCGCCCTCGGCGAAGTCCGCTCCGTCGACGGTGTACCCGAGCGAGGCAAGGTACACGGACATCTCGCCCGTCCCGCACCCAACGTCGAGCGCGCGGCCGCCCTCGGGCGCCGGCGCGTGCTCGACGATCAGGCCCTTCTCGTCGTCCCCGAGCCGTCGGAAGCCTCGCCCCTCGGTGTAGCGCTTGGACCAGTCAGTCCGGGTGATTCCCACAGATCGCTCCTCGTTCGTGAAAGGCAGGCGGTGTCAGGGCAGTTCGACGGGTCCGTACAGGGCGGCCGGCTGCTGGGTCTGCAGTGCCCAGTACCGGTCGCCGAACGACCAGTGCCACCATTCGGTTCGGTACGGGACCATGCCAGCGGCGGCAAGGGCACGGCTCAAAGTGGCCCGGTTCGTGCGGGCCGGGCCGCTGAGGCCGGGGGCGTCGGTGTAGCAGGCGCCGTCGGACTCCTCCGGTGAAGCGTTGACGCGCGTTCCCATGTCCAGCTCGCGCCCCTGGTGGTCGATCAGCGGCACGTCGACGGCCGCGCCGGCGGAGTGCGGCGCAATCTCCGGAGGCGACACGAAGCGGCTGGCGGCCGCCCGGAGCTCGGCCGCCTGCCAGTCCGGGTGGCCGCGCGCGAGCTCGTCGGAGTACTCCTCGAAGTACCGACGCTGCAGGGCCGGCGGCCGGAAGCCCTCGACGAACAGCAGCGACACACCGGTGGGAAGCAGCGACTGGGCGTGCAGCAACCGGGCAAGAACGCCTTGCCGAACGTGGGCCCAAGCGCCCGCCGCGTCCCGTTTGCGGTCGTCGACCTTCAGACCGTGCGCGCGGGCGTCGACGAGGACCTCGCCGCACTCCTGGACGGGGATCGCGGCGACTCTCCGGTCGGACATCAAGACAATGTTGCTGGCGGTCACGCGTTCCCCCAGGTGTCGACGTATGCGGCCACGCCGGTGCGACGGGCCTCCTCCACGGAGCGCAGCCGCACGAAATCGCGGGCCGGCATCAACGCCTCCCACTCGGCCAGAGGCAGAACGCGGGCCTCGTCGTGCTCGCGCGCGTTGAGGGTGAGACCCCGGATCTGTGCATCGGTGAGGCGCCCGCCATCGAAGACGAGCTGCAGCGTGCTGTACGGACGCTGCGCCCGGGGCTGCCCGTACACGGTGGCCAGCAGCCGGGGCGGGCCCACGGCGGTCATGCCGGTCTCTTCCCGGCACTCGCGCACCACCGCGTCCCAGGGCCGCTCGCCCAGATCCATCGCGCCGCCGATCATGTGCCAGGGGTGGCCGGGGGAGTAGGCGGAGTGCAGCTGGAGCGGCCGGTCGTCCTCGTCGGTGACGTAGAGGCATACGAACGCGGCCGCCCGGGGCAGTGCGTCGGCGTACTGCTGCGGCGGCACCCACGCCGAATCCGGCTGCCCACCAGGCGCGAGACCAGCGGGTGGGCGGTGGCGGGTCATCCGCATGAGCGCCGGGTTGCCGCTGAAGCCGAGCTCCCGGTACAGGGGCGCGGCCTCCGGGCTGGTGTGCAGCTCGAACAGTGTGACGTCCTCGACGTCGGCGAGGTGGTCGAGGAGAGAGGAGACGACGGCCCGGGCATAGCCGCGGCGCCGGTGCTCCGGGTGCGTGGCGACCAACTGCACGCGGGCGGCCTGGCCCCGGGGGTAGGCGGGCGCCGCCAGGACGGGGTGGATCAGTCCGAGGGCGCAGGCGGCCATCGTGCCGTCCTGGGCGTCGACGACGAAGGCCCGCGCATCTCCCTCGGGCGTCAGCCGTGGCGCCAGCTCGTCCGTGCACTGGCGGACCCAGTCCTCGGTGAACGGTGCGGACAGGATGTATGCGGAGCGCATCCGGGTGATGGCCTCGGCGTCAGTAGGCGTTGCCGCGCGGACCGGCGGTCGCCCGGCGGCGTCATGCGGCTCGGCCGCGGCAGTGGGTGCCGTGTCGGGGTTCACGTCGCATCTCCTGTCGGTGAGAGGGCTGCACGGTGCTCGGCGCGCAGCCGGGCCAGGGTCCGCCGGCCGCGTTCGACCAGCTCGGGATCGCGGTGGGCGACGCCGTACGCGATCCCGCTCACGGAATCGAGCGCTGCGTCGATGACGAGGCGGGGTTCCTCAGCGGCGGTCAGGGACCTGCCGTACCCGGCCAGAAACGCCTCGAACAAGTCGACGCGGCCGGCCCAGGCGTCGGACAGGCGGACAAGGTCCCGTACGGCCGGGCCCGGCTCGCTGCGCTCGAAGTCGATCACCGCGACGAAGACATCAAGGGCGTCCGACTCGTCAGGGGTGAACAGGACGTTGCGGAGCTGGAGATCTCCGTGGGTCTCCACCCATTCCAGCGGTGGTAGGTCCTCGGCCTGCCGGACGAGCTCGCGGACGAACTCCTCATCACCCGGGAGCAGATGAGACCGTGCTCCGGCCAGGTGCCGGTCGGCCTTGGTCACGGCCGGGCCGCTGCCGGCCGGAGCGGGCCGTGGGGGGGAGGACTGGTGGATGCGGCGGGCCAGCGCGCCGATCCGTTGGAAGACAGCCCTCTCCCGGTCCGGTGCCAGAACGGTGCCGTGCAGCGGGTGGCCCGGCACCGCGGTGAGGACCACCGCCCGCAGGGTCTCGTCGGCGGCGACCAGCCGGGGCGCGGCCGCCCCCAGCTCTCGCGCCCACGTCCGTAGTCCTCGCACCTCCCTGGAGTGGAACCGCTCGCTCTGGTGCACCTTCACGTACCAGGTGCCGCTTTGGACGCCGTGGACCCGCCACACGCGGCTCTCCTCGCGCGCCCATGACGTATCCGTCCACTGCGTGATCCGGCCGACTGCCTGCTCCGCGAACTCCACCACCGCGGCGTCGGGGCGTGCGGTAGACGCCTGGCCGGTCACGTCCGGCACGAGGCGCAACCGGTCGGCGCCGGGGTCGAAGGCGATGCTGTCGCCGGGCAGTTGGAAGTGCACGGCGAGGCGTGCGCCGGCGCTGTAGGCGTCCAGGCCTGCACGGCAGTACGCCACCATCTGGGCGGGCAGCGCGTGAAGGGATGCCCAGTCCATCGCGTCGCAGACGTCCGGCTCCGCGATCCCGGGCGCGCCTTTCCACCTCCGGACCTCGAAGAAGTGCCCGCTACGGCTGGCGCCTCCGGGGCTGCGGTGGTGGTACGGCGGCCCGCACGTCGGCCGGGTCGATGACGACACCGGTCTCCTCCCGCGCCTCGCGGATCAGGGCGGTGACGACGTCCTCGTGCGGACCGTCCAGATGCCCCGACGGCAGGTGCCACAGGCCGGCGGCGTACACCTGCCCGGCCCGCCGCGACAGCAAGATCTGCGGCCCGTCAGCGGTCTCCCGGCGCAGGATCAGGTGGACGTCCACCGGCTCGGTGTGCCGCTGCCCGCCGCTCATCGCGCTCCCTCCGGACGTCGGGCGAGCAGAATCCTGAACGTCGTCTCCTCGACCAGAGACCCGTCCATCGCGTGCGCGTGGAGAAGTGCGAGGGCCTCGTCCTCGAACGCCTGATGCCGCTCTGCGAAGAGGCCAGACCCGGCGAAGGACGTGGTGCGCAGGTAACCGAGTACCTTCCGCGGCGCCCAGGTGCGGGTCACGGGGAAGAGGTGTTCGGTGACGTCCTTGAACGCTGAGGCGGCGAGGTCCTCCTGGTACGAGCGGCGGGGCTCGGCGTAGGAACTGCGGGCGCCCGCCCGGCGCTCGTCGCCCAGGTAGAGCTGGATCAGCTCGCGCAGCGCACGGGTCCAGTCGGCGTCGTGGGTCCACAGGCTCCCGTCGCCCATGATCGCCACTGCGGCACCCGGTGTGGCGACCCGGTCTGCCATCTCCAGGACCGACGGACCGTCCATCCAGTGGTAGGACCGGCAGCAGGTGATCAGGTCCGGGCCGGAATCCGGTTCGCCGGGCAGCGTCGCGAGCGGCTCGTAGGCGTCGGCCGCCGCGTGGACCAGGGTGAGGGTGCAGTTGCCGAGCACGGGGGCGAGGGCTTGCCCGGCCTGGCGCAGCATCTGCGGGCTGACGTCGACCGCTTCGATGTGCGTCAGGCCGGCGCTGGCGGACAGGAGCGCGAAGGGCACCTGCCCGGTTCCGGTGCCCAGGTCGAGCAGCACCGGGGAAGGGCGGCCCCGCAGCGCGTCGGTGAGCAGGCGCACCGCCGCGTCCGGCAAGCCTGGGCGGTGGCGGGCGTAGGTCGAGGCCGCGGCCTCGAACATTGCCTCCTGCTCCGGTGGGAGGCCCGGAATGGGACCGTCGGGGTAGGTCACGAAGTGGCTCCCTCATCGTGCGGGTGGGGGGCGGGTAGTTGCCAGGACAGGCGTCCGCACTCGGAGGCGGCCCGCTGCCTACCGTCCACGTCGAAGAGGAGGCGGTAGCGGTCTGGGGAGCGTGCGGCCCGCCACCGGTCGGCGAGGTCCTGGATCTCTTTCCAGATGTCCCGCGGCCCGTTGACGGTGACGCTCCAGCGCCGGTGGCCCACCGCCTCCGCGCGCATCCAGGATCCGCAGCCGGGCGCGCCGATCACGACGTGCTCGGCGCCGAAGTCCCGGACCAGGCCACCGCCGAGGAGATGGTCGGCCGCCAGCCAGAAACCGCGGTCGCTGTCCGGGGGCGGCGCCAGCATGCTCCGTTGAGTCCATGTGCCCGGCTCGGTGGCCATGCGCTGCCGGAACTCCTTCGTGAGCCAGATCCGCGCCACGCCGTGTCCCGCCCGGTGGGCGAACTCCACGGCCCGCAGCTCCGCCGTAATCTGCCCGTCGGCGGTGCGCTCGACAACGGCGAGGCCGGGCCACGACGGGGACGCACTGCTCACGTGCGCCAGCAGTTTGCCCCCGGGAGCGAGTTGTTCGACGAGGGCCGTGGGCACGCGCTCCAGCGTGTACGACACGAAGATCCGGTCGAACTCCCGCCCCGCAACGCCCTGTTCTCCTGACCCGCACACCACCTCCGGACGGAACCCGAGATCGGCCAGCCGGGCCGCAGCCGCGTCAGTGAGGTGCCGATCCCGGTCGAGGGAGACCACCCCCTGGTCGCCGCAGACCTGGCAGGCCACCGCGGCGGTCACTCCCGCTCCCGTCCCGACGTCCAGCACCCGCAGACCCGGACGCAGATCCAGCTCCTCCAGCAGCGAGGCGGTCAGACCCATCACCGTCGACATTGACGTGATCGACGCCCCCGACCGCGTCCCGCGCGCCCGGCCCACCAACGGCTCGCCGTCGTGCTGGACGAGCACACTGGCCCCGCCGTACAGCAGCCCGAGCAGCTCGGGGCGGTCCTGCGGCGCCGACCAGTCCAGCAGGTCCCACCGCGGCGGCTCCTCGCTCGGCGCACTGCGCCGTACGTACGCCTGCGGCATCAGAACCTCGCGCGGCAGGGCGAGCAGCGCCTCACGTACCGGGCCGGCCGCCAGATCGCCGGCCTTCTCCAGGCGGGCGACCATCGCTGCCCGGGCTGCAGCAGCACCGCGATCACCCCGGGTGCCGCGGCTGTCCGCCGACCCGGTGACTTCTGCCGTCTCCGTGTGGAAGGGGTCCGTAGTGGAAAACGTCGCTGGAGCGTGCGCAGCTGGGGAAGCGGGCCTTCGCGTGGTGTCCCCGGTGTTCAGGTCCGTCATGTGGCGCCTCCGTCCAACGAGCTCTCACGGCGGATGTCTGCGGCGGCCGCCGCTCCAGGGGCCGGCACCTGAGGTGGAGGGCCGGGGCGCGGTAGTTCTTCGGCAGGCGCGGGTTCCTCCCGCTCGGGCGGGGCACCGGGCATCTGCCGCAGGCCGCGCAGCGGAGAGAGCGCCAGGACCAGGAGCGGCACAGTGAGCAGAAAGGCACCGACGACCAGGGCGGCCCGGACACCGGCCCACGTCCCCAGTGCGCCGGCGAGCAGCGCGCCGACCGGCCTGGCACCCGATGTCAACCAGGTGCTCACCGCCTGCATCCGTGCCTGCATGCGGGAGTTGGTGATGATCTGACGGATTGACCGCTGGGTGGTGCCCGCCGCACCCGCGCACGCCAACTGCACGAACAGCGCCGCACCGATCACGATCTGCCAGCCAAGGCCGGGAGAGGCGAGCAGCAGCGGAATCTGGGTCACCGGCGTGATCGCGAGCGCGGCCAGCATCATCGGCCCGGGCCCGATCCGTCGAGCAAGGGCAGGGGCGAGGAGCGCGCCGGCGGCCGCGCCCAGGGCGCCGAGCCCCAGCACGACACCGAACGCCGTGGTGCTCATCGCAAGGGTGCGCAGCAAGTACAGCGCCCACAGTGTGTTGAGCAGTGCGAGGGCGAAGGAAGTCGACGCGTTGACCAGCGTCAAGGTACGCAGCCGGTCGTCACTGCGTACATACCGCACGCCCTCGCCGATCTCCGCCCACAGCCGACGCTCCCCGGTACGTGCCCGGTCGGTCTTGGGCATGCGGATGCGCGCGGTGCACCAGGCACTGATGAGATAGGAGAGGACGTCTCCGAGCAGGGCTCGGGCCGGTCCGACCAAGGCGGTCAGAGCGGCGCCGAGGTTGCTGCCGCCGGTCGCGGAGAGGGCGAAGAGTGCGCCGACCCGGCTGTTGCTCCGCTGGATCAAGGACCGGTCGACCAGGCTGGGCAGGATGCTGATGGCCGCCGCGTCATGCACCACGCCCGCGGCGCCCTGCACCACGGCGACCGCCATGAGCTGGGGCAGGGTCAGTGCGTCGAGGGCTGCCGCCACCGGCACCGTGGCCAGTGCGGCCGCACTGACCAGATCCCCGATGATCATCTGGCGCTGCTTGGAATGGCGGTCAGCGAGCGCCCCGGCGTGCAGGGCGAGCACCGCGGGTGGCAGCAGTCCAAGGAACGCCAACCAGGCCACCTGAGAGGTGGTGGCGTGCAGCTCCAGGACGGCGATCACCGGGATCACCATCGAGCTGATCGAGCTGCCGGTCACGCTGGCGCTCTGCCCGATCAGGAACGTCCGGAAGTTGCGGTGCCGCCACAGCGACGTCTGGAGCCGAGCGGGAGAGTCAGCGGAGCTGGTCACGGAGCACCTCCTCCGCCTCGTCCAGGCGGGCGCACAGCGCACCCAGGGCCTCGTGGCGGGCCCGCCCGTACGCCTCCAGCTGAGGGGTGACCGCGGTTGGGTCGTCGAGCGGCTCCGAGAGCGGGTACACCGAGCAGGCCAGGTAGCCGGCCGCCACCCGGGGCACCGTCATGAGGTCCTCGTCCGGCATGGCCGGGTTGGTCTCCCGGTAGGCGGCGACGGCCGTGGCCAGGCCCGTGGGCCAGTCCGGGGCGGTCAGGACCGTGCGCGGATCGAGCACGATGCGTCCCAGCTCCCACATCGGGCTGCGGTGCGTCGGCGGCCGGAAGTCGACGACCGCGGCGACCTTCTCGCCTCTCAGCATCAGGTTGAGGGAGGACAGGTCGCCATGGACGATCTGCGCTGCCAGGGTCAAGGGGAGCGCTTCGAGCATGGATGCCGTTGCGGGGAGTTCGTCCAGCCGTTGTTGGGCGGCGTCTCTCGACCACGCTCCGAACGCGGAACTCGGGGGTTGCTTCGCGTAGCTGTCGAGGAGCCGTTCCAGGCGCTGGCGGCCCCGCTCGATGTCACAGACCTCGTGGGACGGGGCGCGGCGCGGCGGCCCGTCCGGATGTCGCGCGAGCGTGCGGTGCAGTCGGCCCACGGTCGCGCCGACGGCGGCCCACTGCTCGCCGTGCAGGCCGCCTTCCGCTGTCTCGGCGCCCTCGGCGAACGCGGTGACGGCCACCGCCAGGCCGCCTTCGACGGCGATGAGGTCGCCGTCCAGGGTCCGGCGCATCGCCGGCACCGGGACCCCGCCGAGTGCGGCGAACTCGGCCAGCTCGAGGGCGCGCCCCTCGGCGCCCAGGTCAGCGTGCTCTGGGTAGGCCTTCACAAACCATCGGCGGCCGTCGCCGTCCTTGGCCACGTAGTTGCACGTGGCGGTCCCTGACGGCCCTTCGCGGACGTCGGTGGGGACGACGCGGTAGTGCAGCGCCAGGATTCCCGCCACGGCCGTGACGTCGAACTGCGCGTTCAATGCCCGGCCTCCGGCCTGCCGGGGCCGTTCATCAGCCGGCGCAGCGCCCGGGCGTCCGCCTGTAGTTGGGCCTCTTCCTGGCGCCCGAGGTCGAGCACATCGAAGGGCAAGGGGCCGCCCGGCGCCGGGTCCGCACCCGCCTCCCGTCGCGGCACGACGTGATGGTGGGCATGCGGAATGGCGTTACCGAGGAGCAGGTAGTTCATCTTCAACGGCTGGTAGTGCGCCTCAAGTGCGCGGCCCAGGGCGAGGGTGTCCCGCCAGAAGGCGGCGGCTTCGTCGTCCGAAAGTTCGGTGGGCTCGGCTACGTGGCGCGCGGTCACGATGGTGATGGAGTAGCCCCGGACTTGCCCAGAGCGCCAGAGATAGGACTGGGACACCTCGCCGCGGTGCAGCAGCAGCCCCCATCCGATGTCATCGGCCGTCCAGTCGTTGCCGCACATTGGGCAGTGGTGGCCGGCGCGGTGCGCGAGGAAGTGCTCAGGCCAGGAAGAGCTGGGTGTCGGTGGGAGCGTCACAGGTGCTCACCAGCCCGTCTGGGTGTACGGGCGGCCCGCGACGATACCTTCGATCGCCAGGCGGGTGTACGGCACGACCTTTGCCGGAAGATCCTGCGGGCTGAACCACCGCCACGCCACGCACCGGTCGGGCTCCAGGAGTTGCGGGGTACCGGACCATGCCCGGGCCTGGAAGACGAGCGCGATCCGTGCCCGCGCCGTCGGCGAGTCGACGTGGTGGACCACATGCACGAGCTCGATGTCACCGGGATCGATGATCAGCCCGGCCTCCTCCTGAGCTTCGCGCACCAAACAGCTGATGGCGGCTTCCCTCTCGCAATGACCTGCCAAAAAATGCCATTCGTCCGGCGCGAAGGCCGAGTCGGGATGGCGCAGTCCGAGGAGGATCCGGCCCTGCTCGTCCTGGAGGTGAAGGTGGACGCCGATGATGTGGAGTTCGGTCCCCTCCGGTGCCTCTTCGTGCAGTGGGCGGATGCGGTCCGGCGGGCTGCCGGCCGAGGGGTGCTCGGCCGCGTGGCGGCGGATCAGGTCGCCGAGACCGGGACTCATGGGTAGTCGGTCCAGCATGTCGGGGGTGAACCATTGCAGAAGGACGCCCTCTTGTAGGTCCGCCGTGTCGGGGTGTCCGCTCCAGCGGGCCGTGAAGACCTTGATCGGCACCGCGAGGCCGTCGACGCTCGTCGCCTCTTCGACTGCGTAGGGCGCCAAGCCCACCGGTGCAAGGCCGGGGGCCTCCTCGGCGAGCTCCCGCCGCAAGGTGTCCTCCAGGCACCGGTCATCCCTTTCGCGCCCGCCTCCCAGGAGGTCGAAGACCCCGGGCGCCCAGATGCCCTCCCGCAGATCCCTGAGATGAAGCAGGTAGCGTCCGAAGCCGTCGTGGACCAGAGCCGACGCGTTGACTGGCTCCGGCTGCCCGTCGAGCCCATCGGCCTCGGCGTCCGACAGCTTGGCCCGCAGCGTTGGGGACCTGACGTCGGCGAACGCAAGCCACTGGGAACCCGAGACCTCTTCGTCCTGGAGCCTGAGCGGCGGCAGCTGCTCGGCGCTGACGTAGAAGGCGAAGCGGAAGTCGAAGTGCTGATGGCTCGGCTCGCCCTTTGCGGGATTGGCGTCGATCCCGTGCACGTCGATGTCGATCGGGCCGCCCAGGAACTGCGGGGTCAGACACAGGTCACCGGGCCGGATGCCCGTCTCCTCGGACACCTCCCGAAGAGCAGCGGCCATCAGGCTCCGGTCCGCCTCGGCGTGCCCGCCCGGGGTGAGCAGCAGCCCAGTGGCCTTGTGGACGATGTGCAGTACGCGCCGGTCTCGGTCGATGACGACCGCGCTGCAGGTGACGTGGCCGGGAAGAGTCGCCCGGCTGGACGGGTCGTCCGGCCCGTCCAGGACGGCAAACAGGCCAGCCAGGGACTCTCGCTCGTGCGGGTGCCGAGTCAGGTAGCTGTCGAGGGTCGCGCGGATGTGGGAGCGGGTGATCGGCACGTCAACACCTCGGAGAAGCATGGAAGGGCTGGTGGATGGGTCGAGGGTGGGCGGGTCAGCGGGGGCCGTGCGCCCGGGCGGAGCTGGTGAAGTGGTGTCGGGGCCCTTCACGCGCGGGTTCCGTGCTTCTCGCCGTCCGGCTCCGAGGTGACCTGGTAGGACAGCAACTGCTGGAACGGGCCGCCTTCTTGGGCGGCGAGGTCCTTGTAGGTGCCCTCCTGCACGACTCTGCCCTCGTCGAGGACAACGATCCGGTCGGCCACGGCGACGTTGGTGATGCGATGCGTGACCAGCAACACCACCCGGTCCTGGGCCAGGTCCCGCAGCCGCTGGAAGATTCTGTATTCGGCGCGAGGGTCGAGGTTGGCGGTCGGTTCGTCGAGGACCAGGAGCCCTGCCTCGCGGAAGAATGCCCGGGCGAGCGCGATGCGCTGCCACTGGCCGCCGCTCAGTTCCTCGCCGTTCAGCCACTCGCGGGCCAGGAGCGTGTCCAGGCCGGCGCCGAGCTTGTCGACGACCTCGTCCGCGTCGGAGGCCTCGCAGGCTTCGAGGACCGCCGCGTCACCGCGGGCCGTGGGCTGCCCCTGGGTGACATTCTCGCGGACCGTCAGCGGCCAGTGCGCGTAGTCCTGTGGCACCAGGGCCACCTGCTGCCACAGTGCCTGCGGGTCGGCGTCGTCGGTGGGGACGCCGTCCCACAGCACCTGTCCTCCAGTGGGCAGGTACAGGCCGCTGACCAGCTTCGACAGCGTTGATTTCCCCGATCCGTTGAAGCCGACCAGTGCTGTGACCTCGCCCCGGCGCAGCGTGAGCGAGACGTCGGACAACGCGTCCTGGTCCTTCCCGGCGTAGCGGTGCGAGACCGACTTGATCTTGATCTCGTTTGGTGGCGCTGGCCGGTGCTCGCCGCGGCGCATGGTGTAGCCGCCGGCCAAGTCGAGGAACCGGGTCCAGTCGTCCATGTAGAGGCCGGTACGCACGGCACGGGCCCCGACGGCGACCAGCCCGCGTACCGACTGGCCCACCGTCTGCAGAGCGAAGACGGCCGTGCCGGCGTGGCCGACGCTGATGCGGCCGGTGGCCAGCAGCCACACCACCGCCGCCCACACGACAGCCGATCCGAGGCCGCCGCACAGCGCGCCGAACAGCGACATGCGGGCGCCCTTGTCGGCCGCGGTCCGGTCTTCGCGGTTGATCCGGGCGACCGTCTGCCGGTACCGGCCGGACAGGAATTCGGCCATGGTGCCGGCGCGGATCTGGTCGGCTGCCTCGCGGGTGAAGATGTGCCAACGCAGCACCGACAGCATGCGGTTGTCGCCGTTGCTGCGGAGGTTCGCCAGGTAGCGGACCCGGGCGGCGCTGACCTGGGCAAGGGCCTGCGGCAGGCTGGCCACGACCAGAAGGGGAAGCAGCACCCAGCTCACGCCGGCCAGCACGATGGCCCCGGCGAGGAAGGAGGCCGCCGAGGCGATCAGGTCCTGGCCCTCGTTGACCAGGTCCCCGGTGACCTGTGCTCCGCGGTCGGCGGCTTCGCGGTCGCGGTTGAAGTCGGGGTCGTCGTAGGCGGAGAGCTCCACCTCGGCGCAGCCGGTGAGCAGCATCTGCTCGGCTTCGCGCGACATGAGCGGGCCCAGTCGGGAGGAGAGCCAGCTGACGGTGATGCCCAGCAGCGCCCGCACCCCGGTCGCAGCCGCCAGCAGGGCTACGGACGGCCATGCCTGGAGGAGCCGGTGGTAGACGTCGCCACTGGTCAGCAGTGCGGTGAGGGTTCCGCTGATCGCGATGAGGCCCAGGGCCTGCATGACGCCGGCGACCGTCTGGCACAGCAGGAGACCGGTGGTGGCCTTCCGGTCGACGCGCCAGGCCAGTGCCAGCGAACGCCGCACCAGCTGGGGCAGGCGCCGGGCCATGTCGCGCATCCGGATGGAGCGGCCGGCCGCTTCACGGCTGCCGGTCAGGTCCACGTACCGCATCTCCGGGGCGGGGGAGGGCTGCTCCGCGCCGGCGCCCAGCGCGGCTTGCGGTGACGCGGTCGGCGGGGCGGGCGGAAGGGGGGTGGGGCGCGGCCCCGGGACGGTCTCGGCGGTTTCATCGGTCGACTCACTCATGCCACCCACCTCGTATCCAGACGTGCTGAGCAGCGGGTGTCGTCAACACGGCGCACCGTCACGGGGGTGGGCCGTCGTTCGATTCCGGAGGGCTGATGCACGAGGGTGGGGGCGGGATTCATGATGTCCTCCATCTGGGCGGGGAAGTGGCACTGGTGCTCTAAGAACGCGTCGGATCGGGCTCCGTCACGGCTCATTTCGTGAACACACGTTCTGATCGGGCTGTTGGGGCGGGCAGGGTGCGGCGGCGGGCCTTGAAATCTGTTCGACGCAGTCGGGTCACTCCTTCGGGGGATTGCCGTGCTGGCCGGGGATCCGGTGTGGGGCATGGCTGACCGGGCCGTGGCGAGGACGAGGCACGGCCCTGGTGGAGAGCGCTCAGATCAGGTAGAAGGCCGGTCGCGGATCATGCCGCGACGACCGTGAACGGCGCGGCGGGAAAGCGGCGGCCGTTGACCTGGATCGCGACGGTGTACGGGCCGGGAGTGATCTTCGTTGTGGCCGTCGAACGCAGCTTGTGCGGCTTGGCCAGAAGGAGCGGCCGGCCGGGCTGGACGGTGTTGCGGTTGAGGAAGTAGACCTTCTCGCGCGGCTTGCCGGTGGGGGTGGTGGAGGAAATCACGAACATGACATCCACCGGGACGGCCACGGTGGCGGTGAGGGCGGCGGAGAAGGTCAGCACGTCGCCGTCGGCCAACTCGGTACGTTCCAGGACGAGGGGTGTCAGCTCGAGAGGTGCGTCGTGCGGGTAGCCGAGGAAGGCGTAGGCGTCCGGCGAGCCCTTCTTGAGCCTGCTCCGCAGGGCCGTCCTGGCGATGAAGGCGAAGTGCTGGTCGGTGGCGCTGGCGGTGTCCTTCCACCGCCCGAGGGTGGCCAGGACGAGTTCGGGCTGCGTGCCGGCGAGGTCGTGGAGGTGGTTGGCGACGGAGGTACGGACGTAGGTGCTGGAATCGACGTAGAGCCGGTCGAGCACAGGGAGCGCCGCATCGTCGGGCAGGGAGATGCGGGGCGCGCAGGGCAGGAGGGGGCGGGTGGCTTCACTCGCGAGCCGGCGGGTCCGGTGGTCCTCGTCGCGGGACCACGCGTCAACGGCCTTCATCGTCTCGTCGGGGAAGTCGTTGAGGAAGTCCCGCACGGCGACCTCTGCCGAGAAGTACCGGGTGAAGCGCGCGAGGGCGTCGAGGGCTTGGTCCAGGTACTCGCCGGTGCGCAGGTAGCGCGCGACGAAGTCGGAGTGCGGGGAGTAGGTGTGCCACCCGAAGTCGTTTGTGATGCCGGCGGCTTCGGGAGTCGGCGGCAGCGAGCGCAGCAGGACGTCGAGGGCTTCGGTGCCGGTGACCGGAAGGTGGGTGTGCAGTGCCTGGCTGGTCCGAGAAATCCGGTCTTTCAGCTCCAGTGCGGGTAGGTCGGACATCACGTCCTGTACGAAGGCGCCGGCGTCGAAGTCTGGGCACACGCCGTGCACTTGGTGTCCGATCTGGGTGATGCGCTCGAGGTTGAGGGCGGTTTCCTTCAGGGGCACCTTCACGGCCTTCGCGGTCATGGGCAAACACTAGGGCTGGCGACGAGCGCAGACAGCGTGTTCTCGCCGCCGGTCATCCCTCGGAGCCACGGGAAGCGGCATGCTGTCGAACGGCAGCGCGATACAGCAGGCGGGGGTGGCGGGAGCTGTCGCACGGGGATGCGGTGTGGAGGGTGGCGAGGTTGTCCCACACGACGAGGTCGCCCTGACTCCAGCGATGGCTGTAGAGGTACGGCGCTCTGGTCGTGTGCTCCAGCAGGTCGTCGATCAGGGCGCGGCTGTCCTGATCGGAGAGTCCGGTGACGCAGCGGATCACCATGGAGCCGAGCAGCAGTGAGCGGGCTCCGGTGACCGGATGGGTCAGGACGAGCGGGTGCTCGACCTCTGGCTGGCCGGCGAGGCTCCCGGCCGCGGCCGACGACTGCCCGCCGCTGGCCTGGCTCTGCAACGCGCCGAGCTGCTGGATGGAGTGCACCGCGCGCATCTTCTCGATCCGCTGCCGTGCCGCCGGGGGGAGGCCGGTGTAGGCGCGGGTCGCGTCGGCGAAGCGGGTCTCGCCGCCTTCCTCGGGGGTGATGACCGAGTACAGCAGCGTCACGGCGGTCAGCTGTGGCTTGAAGCTGTTGTCGGCGTGCCATTCCTCCTCGTCGTCCCCGTCGTAGATGCCGACGTACTCGCCGTCCTCGACGATGTTGCTGATGACGGTCAG
The DNA here is from genome assembly GCF_002910825.1 of Streptomyces sp. SM1. GTDB lineage: Bacteria > Actinomycetota > Actinomycetes > Streptomycetales > Streptomycetaceae > Streptomyces > Streptomyces okerensis. The sequence goes on from NZ_NEUB01001039.1 coordinate 22,441, forward strand.
CCCGGGAAAGCCGCCGACGGCATAGCGGCGGTCGATGCTCGTGTCCACCGTTCCGAAGCAGGAGGCGACGGTCAGGAGATCGGCGTGGGTCAGGTGCTGGCGGGGCACGACCAGCAGCCTGTGCTGGTGCAGGGCTCGCGCCAGCTGGGGCGCGAGCCCTTCGGCTTCGGTCGCGAGGTTGCAGTCGACGACGGCGCCGAAGCCGCTGTCGTCGAGCGGGCGCAGCGACAAGGACATCGCGGCTCCTTTCGGAAGGGTGGCGGTCAGAACTGGGCCGACTGCTGGAAGACGCTGATGTCCTTGATGCCGGAGGCGGCCATACACAGCCGCTCGATGCCGATGCCGAGCCCGACGCTGTGGGCCGGCGCTTGCCCGGCGTCGATCGCCTTCCACGCCAGGGCCTGCTCGTCGTCGTACAGGTCCACCGCACGGGCCCGCTCGACGAACGCGGCCCGGTCGGGCTCGTCCTCGTAGCCGTGCACGACTTCGAGGCCGTCGATCAGGACCTCGAAACGGTTGAGGACGGCGGTCGTGCCCGGTGTGAGACGGGCGCACGGCTCGTCCCCGCCGATCGGGTACTCGGTCAGGAACAGTGCGGCACCCGTGCTCTGGGTCTCCAGTTCGCGCTCCACGAACCGGCCGAGCACCGTCTTGAACGGCACCTCGGTACCCATGTCCAGGTGGGCGGCCATCTGTGCGGGCAGATCGCCGAGGGGCTCGCGGCGCAGGTCGATGCCGAAGACGTCATGGATGTGGCCGGCGACAGAGACCCGCTCGGGGGTGTAACGGATGTGCGGGACGACCAGGCGCTCGGCCAGCGCGAACAGGAACTCGAAATTCTCGTCGGCGGCGTAGAGGTCGAGCATCTGGAACTCGGGCGCGTGCAGCTCGTCCGGCTTCTCGGGCCGGAAGCACTGACCGATTTCGAAGACCCGCCGGTGGTGCTCCATGTTCACGCGCAGCGCCGGGCCGATCATCGCCCGCAGGAAGCGGCCCCCGTCGAGATCGACCGGCACGCGACGTCCCGGGCCGAGGTCGGCTCTGCGCACCGTAGGGGTGACCACCTCGACGAACGTCTCTGAGCGCAGCGTGTCACGCAGGCTGAACAGCAGGTCGGACTTCATCACAACGGGGTTGAGCACGTGTGCTCCTCAAGGCCTCTGTTTTCAACGGCAAATGGAGGGAATCCGGTCGCCACGGCGTCCTCGTGCACGGCTCCTCGGCGGTCCCACAAGCTAGCCGCGGCGACGCGCGCAGCAGAAGCCCTTCTGCTGGCATCGCAGCGCCCGACGGCCCCGATCCGCCACTGTTCCAGGACGAGACTTCGGCGTTTCCGCAGCTCAGGTGGCATGGACGCGCAACGGTCACGCAACGGTCCCGTGCAACCGCCGCAACGCCCATAGCCGTTGCGGCTGCCTCCGGCGCAGCCCTAGCGTGACTGGCCAAGCGCCCAGCGCGACCACGTACCGCAACGCTCATCCACGGATGGAGCGGACGTGCTCCGGCGCGACTTTCCACCGGCGGGCGCTCGCGCCCATGACGTCCGAGCCGACGGTTCAGCACCTCACCCGACCGCGGCCCGGCAGCTCCATCAGCCGATCACACGGACTCGCGGGGTCACCCGCGACCGAAGAGGGAGAACCTCCATGACCGCTACCGCCGCAATGACCCCGGACACCGGCCTGAAGGCCGGCATGCGCCCGGACGCCCCGGACCTGAAGTTCGGCATGCGTCCCGACGCCACCGACCTGAAGCTCGGCATGCGTCCCGACGCGGGCGCCCTCAAGCTCGGGATGCGTCCCGACGCCACCGACCTCAAGACCGGCATGCGCCCCGACGCCCCGGAGCTCAAGCTCGGGATGCGTCCCGACGCCACCGATCTCAAGACCGGCATGCGCCCCGACGCCCCGGAGCTGAAGCTCGGGATGCGTCCCGACGCCACCGACCTCAAGGCCGGCATGCGCCCGGACAGCGCCCTCACCGCCGCCTGATCCGCGGCTGAACCACCCTTCCGTCGTCCTCCGGCGCGCCCGCCAACAGTGCGCCCGCCAGTGCGCTGCCCAGCCGCGGGCGCGCCGGAGCACGGCACATTCCCACCCCGCCACATCGACTGGAGGACCTGATGGGCAGCCCCGCCAGCAGGACCCGCAACGGCACCGGAGCCTCCGGCCCCGTGCGTAAGGCCCTCGGCCAGCAGCTCATCACCGACCTGGAGAAGCTCTGCGGACGCCCGACGATCGGTCTGTGGGATGTCGCCTGGGACCTTGTCGCGATCGCCGCCGCAGCGATCGCCGGGCATCTCGTCGGCCACGTCGTCGGCCCGCTGATCGCCGTCTGCTACATCGGCGTGCGCCAGCGCCACCTGTCCAACCTCGGGCACGAGTGCGTGCACTCCAAGCTCATGGCCACCCGCCGCGGCAACCGGGTCATCGGATACCTGCTGACCGGGCTACTCGGTGAGGGCTTCGCGCCGTACCGCAGCAGCCACTATGTGCACCACGCCAAGCTCGGCTCCGACGACGATCCGATGTTCCAGTCCTACCTCGCGGGCAACATCCGTGCCGCCGGCCGGGCGCCCAGCCGGCGCGCGTTCGTCCTGCGGGTCATCGTGCGCAACGCCATGTGGCGCCTGCCGAAGACCGCCGTGCTGACCCTGGTCACCCGCGCGCCGGGGGAGGCGTGGCGAGCGCTGGCCGCCCGTGCCCTGATCTGGGCGGCCGTCGTCGCCGCACTGTGGCCCGTGGGCGGCGTGCCGTACCTCCTGCTCTACTGGCTGCTCCCGCTCGTCTTGGTGCGGCCGGTCGTCACGTGGATCACTGATCTGGGCAACCACGCCGGGCTGATCGAGAACGACGACATCCTCCTGCAGACCCGCGGCTGGAGCTCGCACTGGCTCACCCGGCACCTGCTCGGCGGCCATCTCGACGACATGTACCACCCCGTCCACCACTGGTGTCCGCAGATCCCCTGGCGGCGCCTGCCCGAGGCCCGCGCCCTCACCTCGGAGCGTCTACAGCGGTGGGAGGAAGTGCCCTGGTGCTCCGGCTACTTCTTCCGCCGGCGCTCCACTCCCGACCAGCCGTGCGTGATCGAGGACATCATCGCCCGGCTCGCCACCGCCAGCGCCGCCTGCACCCCGCACCGGCACCCCTCGGCCGCCTGACCGCACCCTGAACCCGCCCGCCGAACCCCCGTACGGCACCGCCCCTCCCAGCGCGCACCCGCGCGCCGGAGGCAGGGGCGCGCCGTCGCCCGCCGCCGAGGAGGCGGCCCGCCATGCCCCAGACCGCCCCTGCCCCGCCGGCCCTGAACAGCTTCGACGAGTTCACCCGACTTGAAGAAGTGGTCCTCGGCCGCGCTGATCACTACAACGCCCACCACACCGACACCTCGTGGCGGCTGTTCTTCTACGACAACGTCGCCCCCGCCCTCGACGGGCATGCCAGCACGTCGGGGGAGGAACTCCTGCCGATCCCCCCGCAACTCCTTGACGAGCTCAACGAGGACATCGCCGGCCTGGCCGACGCCCTGACCGGATGCGGGGTGAACGTTCTGCGGCCCGCGGCCCCGGGCAAGGACGTCGACATCCGCTCCCCGCACTGGGACGCGAGGGCCACCCCGCCGCTCAACGTCCGCGACCAGAGCATCGTCCTGGGCAACACCATCGTGGAGACTGCGCCCCACGTCCGCGCCCGCATCTTCGAGAACGACCTGCTCAAGCCGGCCTTCTACCGCTACTACCAGGCCGGGGGTGGGAACTGGCTGAGCATGCCCCGGCCCGCCCTGACCCGTGACTCCCTCGACACCGGCTACTTCACCCGCCAGGGCTTGGACGTCGCCCGCGCCACCGAAGGCGAGATGGCCGGCACGATCGAGGGCCTGGGCCTGGAGATGGTCTTCGACGGCGCGCAGTGCATGCGCCTGGGCCGCGACGTCCTGGTCAACGTCGCCAACCTCAACCACGAACTCGCCCTGCGCTGGCTCCGGGACAACCTGCGCGACCTGCGATTCCACCGCCTGGACGCCATGGCGGATAACCACATCGACAGCGTTCTGGTCCCGCTGCGCCCCGGCCTGATGCTGCTGCGCTCACCGGAGTACCTGAAGTTTCTCCCCGAGGCCATGCAGTCCTGGGACGTGATCTACGCACCCGAGACCGACGACCGCAACTTCCCGGACTACAGCGACCTCGGCTTCGTCATCCCCATCGGCAGCCGGTACATGGACATCAACCTGCTGTCCGTCGACGAGAACACCGTCGTCGTCAACTCCCTCTACCCGGAGCTGATCGCCGTCCTGGAGCGCCGCGACTTCACCGTGATCCCGGTCCGCCACCGCCACCGGCGCCTGTTCGGCGGCGGTTTCCACTGCTTCACGCTCGACACCGTCCGCCGCGGCGGCCCCGAGGACTACCTCACCTGATCCCGCCGCCCGGCCACCCGGGCCCCTTGCCCCGCGCCGCCCGAACATCAGGAGACCCTTGATGAACAGCACCTACCCCTGGCCCCCCGACCAGGCATTCTGGACCGGCACCTTCCCCGAGCACACCACCGGACGGACCACGCCCTACCTGTTCAAGGGCATCATCCCCGCGGCCGCAGCCGGACCGGACGACGTCCTGGCGGGATTCGAGGCCATCCGCCGGGCCCACGCCGCCAGCGCCGACATCAAGGCGCACGCGCGCGTCTACGTCGGCGAGGACCGCCGCGACGACCTCCTGGCCCAAGCACTGACCGCCCCCTCCTGGGACGAGGGCGTGGACGCCTTCGTGCCGTGGATGCAAGATGTCGCCGCCGCCGAGCGGTTCTCCCTGGTCATCAACAACCTGGAGACCATCAGCCCCGCCCTCGCCGCCGGCCTCGGCACCTTCCTCAAGAGCGTCATCGACGGGTGGGGCCTGCCCCTGGGCGGCGCCGAACAGGTCGCCTTCGCCGGCAACTACAGCGGGACCGCGTTCGGCATCCACGAGGGCTACGAGGACGCCTTCCTCGTCCACCTCGGCCCCAACGCCAAGAACTTCTACTGCTGGCCCGCCGAGCAGTACGAGAAGCTCACTGGCGGCAAAAAGGCCACCCTCGGCGACTACCAGGCGCTGCTGGAAGAGGCCGAGCACTTCCTCCTGGAGCCGGGCGACGCCCTGTTCCTGCCCCGCCGGGTCTTCCACGTCGGCACCCAGGACACCTTCTCCGTCTCGGTGGCCATGCCGCTCTACACCTACCCGTACGCGCAGATCCTGCAGAGCCGCATCATCCCGGACGTGCTCGCCGCGCTGGCCGGCGAGGGACCCGACGACCCGCTCAACGAGCCCTCCGCGATGGCGGACACGGCGGTTGGGCTCGACGCCGTCGCCGACCGGCTGTCCGGCGTCGGCCGCGAACTGCTGCTCCTCGCCGTCGACCGCGTCGGCGGCGAGGCCCGCCAGCACGCCGAGCAGCGGTGGGCCACGCTGCTCAGCAACGGCGGCTGGGAACTCGTCGAAGGTGACCTCGCCCGCCAGGAAGCCGCGGACGCCTTCGACCCCGAGCAGGTGACGCCCGGCGCCGAGATCACCCTGATCGCCCCCTACCAGGTGACCACCCTCGACAGCGGCGACGACACCCGGCAGGTCCTGCTGCGCGGCCATCAGACGGGCATCGCCCTCGATGACGCGGCCCTGGACCGGGACACCGTCGCCGCGCTCAACGACGGCGACACGATCGCTCTGCCTGACAACCCCGAACTCCTCACGGCCGTCCGGGCCCTGGGAGCCACCGGCGGCCTGCATCTGTCGCCCCGCCCCGCCGACACGGAGGACACCAAGAAATGACCCCCGACAACAGCCTCATCCAGGCGTACATCAAGGCCAACCCCGAGACGCAGAGCGCCGTCAACGGCACCCTGCTGGGCAAGTTCACCTCCGGCAACGCCCTGGTCACCGCGCACCTGACGCCGATGGTCGACTGGACGTACGGGAAGATCGCCGAGAAGGTCGGCGCGGCCGACCTCAACGAGCGCCAGGCCCGGATGTACATCGAAGAGCTGAGCGTCTTCGCCCGCTACAACGCGCAGTACCTCAAGGCGGCCGCCACCAGCGTGGAGGGGTTCTGCCCCGAACTCGCGCACGAGCTGCGCCGCAACCACCTGGAAGAGGGCGGCGAGCGCGGCAAGGTCCCCGCGCACTACGTCCTCTACACCAACGCGCTCCTGTCCGATCTCGGACTCCTCGTCAACGGCCACGTGCCCGCCCGCGAGACCGAGACGCTGGTCAACCTCCACCAGTGGATGGTCGGCTCGCACATGCCCAGCCACATCGCGGGCGCCTACTACGCGACCGAGGCCGTGGCGATCGCCGAGACCGAGATCCTGCGCGACATCACCAACCGCTACGGCGTGCTGACCGGTCAGGGCAGCGGCAGCGAGCTCAAGGCCCTGCAGTACTACTACGAGCTCCACCTCGACGACGAACACGAGGCCGCCCAGGTCGGCGGGCTGAGCGTCGAGGCTGCCCACATCGAAGGTCTGGCGCGATTCATCAGAGAGAGTGAACTCTTCCACATCGACCTGCCCCAGGCCCTCGACGGCTTCCTCACGATCGCAGAGGGAATGACACACTGGTGGGCTCAACTCGCCCACCGTGCCTCGGAGATGAACTGATGAACGCCACCCCCGACATCGTCGCCGCAGCCCAGGAGCGCTCCGGCGGATGCCTGTGCGGACGGATCCGCTTCACCGTCAAGGGGCCGGCCGTCTACCCGCACACGTGCAGCTGCCCGCACTGCCAAAAGCTCGGAGGCGGGCCGATGATGTGGTGGGCCGGCTTCGCTCCGGACGGTGTCACCTGGACCAACGGGGTCGAGCCGACCTGGTTCGAGACGTTCCCGGGCGAGGCCAAGCGCGGATTCTGCCCGGACTGCGGCAGCCGCCTCGCGGCGATCGACAGCGACGTCCCCGAGCTCGGCATCGTCGTCACGGCCCTGGACAACACCAGCGGAGCCGACCTCGTCCCCGTCAACCAGTCCTTCCGCGACAACAACGTGCGCTGGCTGCCCCAGGTCCCAGACACCCAGAAGAAGAGCCCCGTCGGCTGACACCCGCGAGACCTCCGGGGGCCGGCAGCCTGACCTGCCGGCCCCCGGACCCCGCCCCTCCTGGGCTCGTCTGCGCCGCGTCCGCCTCGCCGTTCGACCCGCCCAGCACCAGACCCAGGAGGGCTCATCGTGCTCATCCCGCACGCCACCAGCGAGTACGGCGCCCTGCGCCACGTCGCTCTGCGTTACGCCGGCGATGTCACCCCCGACCTCGACGGTCCCGACGTCCATCCCGTCCTGGCCCGCCAGAAGACCACCAGTTCCTGGAGGCCGTACGACCCGGCCACCGTCCGCGCCCAGCAGGACACCCTGATCGACCTGCTGCGCAGCCGCGGCACGGAGGTGACCCTCCTCGACGCGGCGCCGGGCTGCCCGGTCCAGCACTACCCCCGCGACATCGCCTTCGTCATCGACCACGTCCTGGTCATGGCACGCCTGAACTCGGTTCACCGCCTCCCGGAGGCTGACGCGCTCACCGCGCTCATGACCGAGGCCCCGCACGTCGTTCATCTCGACGAGGGCACCATCGAGGGCGGTGACGTCATCCTCCACACCGACACCGTCCTGGTCGGCCTCGGTGAGGAGACATCCCCCAAGGGCGTCACGGCGCTGCAACAGGCTCTGTCCCACCACGGCGTCGCCCGCGAAGTGCGCCCGGTCCGCTTCGCCGTCGACGGCATCGTCCACCTGGACGATCACTTCACCATCGTCGCCCCCGACACCGCCCTCATCCACCGCGCCGTCTTCCCGCCCGCCGAACTGCGCTGGTTCGAGCAGCACTTCGACCTCATCGACGTCCACGACGACGAAGCCCGTGCAGTGCAGGCCAACGTCCTGGCGCTCGCGCCGGGAACCGTGATCATCGCCGTCGGCAGCGACCGCATCGCCGCGCAGCTCGCCGGCCGCGGACTCGAGGTCCTGGCCGTCGACTACTCCGAGGTCACCCGCATCCCCGGCTCGCTTCGCTGCACCACTTTGCCGCTGACCCGCGCCTGATCCACTCCATCCCCCGCCCGGCGCCCGCCTGCCGTCCCGCCGCGCGGCCATCCGCCCCGACTCCCGGAGCTGCCGTGTCCGATTCGCTGCTGCCCGTGCTCCTCGCCGTCCCGGTCGTGGTCCTCGCCTGCCAGGTAGGCGGGAGCGCCGTACGGCTATTCGGCCAGCCGCCGGTCATCGGCGAAGTCCTGGCCGGGATCCTGCTCGGACCCTCGCTGCTCGGCTGGCTCGCCCCCAGCGTCCAGCACCATCTCTTGCCGCCCTCGGTCCTGCCCATCACCTCCGCCCTGGGCAACCTGGGCCTTTTAACGTTCCTCTTCCTGATCGGACTGGAACTCGACCTCCGTACCCTGGGCACCAGCCGAGGCGCGGTCGCCGCCGTCAGCCTCAGCGGCGTCCTGCTCCCCATGGCCCTCGGCGCCGGCCTGGCCGCGGCGCTCTACCCGCACTTCGCCCCCGACGGGGTCGGCCGGCTGCCGTTCACCCTGTTCGTCGCCGTCGCCGTGAGCATCACGGCCTTCCCGGTCCTCGCACGGATCCTCGCTGACAGAGGCATGGAGACCACGCCCCTGGGTGCCTTCGCCCTGGCCTGCGCCGCCACCGACGACGCTCTCGCCTGGTGCCTGCTCACCGCGGTCGTCGCCCTGTCCACCTCCGGCACCGCCCTGTCGGCCCTGACCACCCTCGCCCTGACCGCTGCCTTCGCCGCCGGCCTCACCGCCCTGCGCCCGGCACTGCGCGCCCTGCTCGAACGCGCCGGCCGCACTTCCGACGACCTCGTCCTGGTCCTGCTTTTCGCCGGACTGTGCCTCAGCGCCTACACCACCGACCAGATCGGCGTGCACCCCGCCTTCGGCGCCTTCCTGTTCGGCGCATGCGCGCCCCGGGGCCTCCGGGCCGTCGAGCGCAGCGCCGCCCGCATCCGCGCTGTCGTCCTTCCCCTCTTGCTGCCGCTGTTCTTCGTCGACACCGGCCTGCACACCGACCTCTCCACACTGCCGGCCGGACAGTGGGGCTGGGGAGCGGCGATCCTGGGCATCGCCGTCATCGGCAAATGGGGCGGCGCTGCCGGCGCAGCGCGGCTCACCGGCTTCGACTGGCGCTGGTCGGCCGCCGTCGGCACGCTCATGAACTGCCGCGGCCTGACCGAACTCGTCGTGCTCGGCATCGGCATCCAGATCGGCGTCATCAGCGAGCCCCTGTTCACCCTCCTGGTGGTCATGACCGTCATCACCACCGCAGCCACCGCCCCGATACTCAGGCGCGTTGCCAGCGACGACCCGAGGATGACCCCGTCGGCCCCGCACGCCGAATCCGAGCGTGACCCCGCCCGAGAGGCCACGGGATGACCCCGCCTCCGAACCCGGTTCTGGAAGCCGTCCTCAGTCGGCGCAGTACCCCCCGCTTGACCGAGCCCGCGCCCGGCCGCCACGACCTGGAGCGCCTCGTCCAGGCCGCGGCCACCGCACCCGACCACGGGCGACTCCACCCATGGCGGCTGATCGCGGTGACCGGCGACGAGCGGGCCCGACTCGGTGAGGTGCTCGGCGAAGCCGCCGCGCCGGAGCAGGCCCGGCGCGCCGCCGCGAAGCCTCTACGCGCCCCGCTGCTCCTGCCGATCGTGCACTGCCCTGTACCCGACCATCCGAAGGTTCCCGACTGGGAGCAGCTGGCCGCCACCACCGGCATGGTCACCATGCTGTCGCTGCTCCTGCACAGCCACGGCTGGGCATCGATCTGGCGCACCGGGTCCGCAATCCAGGCCCCCCAGGTCCGCAAGTACCTCGGCGTCGCCGATGGGGAGCAGCTGCTGGGCTGGCTGTACGTCGGCACCCGCTGTACGCCCGGCACTTCCGCTGAACGGCCTCCGCTCGACACCACGGTCAAGATCACCTGGCCCGACGATGCGAGCGGCTGAGCCTCCCGCCAGCACTCGGACACGCAGACCAGGCCCGACAGCTCCTGCGGGCGCCAGACCGAACCCTGCTGAGCACCACCGTGAAAGGCCGACCATGCACAACATCCACCAAATCGAGACACACGGGCGCCCCGTACGCGTGAGCGTGGACCCCGAACCCGAGCAGGAAGGACGTCCCGCCCTGTGGCCGAGCGTGGGGGAGTACCCCATCTACGACCCGTTCCTCTACACGACCATGACCACCGACGACGAACGCAACAAGCGCTTCCGCACGGCACTGTCCCACCTCGCCCCCAACAGGCGCATATTGGACATCGGGACTGGACAAGACCTTCTCTGGGCGCGCGAAGGAGTCCAGGCGGGCGCCCGGCACGCTGTGGCCATCGAGGTCATTGAGGACGCGTTCCACAAGGCGGCGGCAAACCTGTCGGCCTTCGACCCACAGGACCGGATCACGCTCCTGCACGGCCAGTCGACCAACCTCCAGTTCGCGCCCAGAGCCGATGTCTGCGTCGCGGAGATCATCGGCTCCCTGGCGGGCGCCGAAGGCGCGGCGGCCGTCCTGACCGATGCCCGGAGCCGCCTCTTGGCGCCCGGGGGACTCGTGGTGCCCCACCGCGCGGAGACCCTGGCCGCAGCAGCCTGCCTGTCCGATCTGCTTCCCGAGCAGCCGGTGGCGTTCGCCGAGGCATCCCTTCCGTACCTACGGAGCATCTTCGACTGGCACGGCACGCCCTTCGACGTGCGGCTCAGGGTCGAAAACCCCTCTATCGGGGCGCTGCTCTCCGAAGGCGTGCCCGTCGAGGTGCTCGACTTCAACGGCGATCTGCGGACGGAGCAGCGCAGGACAACGCGCTTGGTCATCACGCGGCCCGGCCGCGTGGACGGCGTGCTCACATGGCTCAATCTCTGGTGCCTGCCGGACGAAGAGCCACTGGATGCCCTGCACATGAAGACGAACTGGGCCACCATCTACCTGCCGCTCTTCGACAGCCCCAGGCCCGTCGCTCCTGGAGACGTCCTGGAACTCACTTTCGCGGCCGCTCTCAGCGACGACGGGGTTCATCCGGACTATCAACTCAGTGCCGCACTGCACACCCCGAATGGAGAAGGCCACCACGGCTCCCTGGAATCCCCGCACCACGGCGGTCCCTTCAGGGCCCACTGGATTTACCGGAGCCTGTTCCCGACAAGCTGACAGACGCCCAGGGCAGGCGGGTTTCGCAGCCGGGTCAGAGCACGACGTGGCGGCCTCTGGCCTCGGATGCGTACAGCACAGGTCAGAAGCCGCGTAGCGGCTCGCCTGCCTTCAAGTGGTCGAGACGTTCGGAGAGCCGCCGGCTCATCAGGTGTTGGGACGCCTGGGAGGCGCGCTTCGAGGCAGTCGCGTGCTCAGCCGAGTCGCCGCGCAGCCGGGCCAGCTCGGCCTCGGTGATCAGGAGTTCAACCGTGTCCCGTGTCCGGTCCGACGGAAGGGCCGACGCCTCCTTCAGGGCCTGTACCCCCTGTTCGGCCAGCCCTGCCACGGCGAATGCCCATGCCGCCTGCCCCTCCAACTCGCGCAGGTCGAACCACTCCAGCCAGGTCGGGCCGGTGCTGCTCTGAGCGCGGGCGAAGAACTCGCGGGCACGCTTCACCGCAGCCACGACATGGTCCGTCTGCTCGTTCAGCGCCCATGCTCGCGCTTCGGTCACGCACGCGTAGGCCCTGACGAGGGGAGGCGTCCCCTCGGCCGCCAGGACAGCACTGCGGGCGTGCGCGAGGACGTCGGCCCGCCCGCCCTGGGTCGCAGCCAGTCGGGCTTGGTGGATGTGGACCCGGGTGATGCGGGCGCGGTCGCCGATCGCCTGGGCGAGCCGCATCGCCTGAAGGTCGTATCGCTGGGCCAGGCCGGGGAGCTGGTCGTCGTAGGCCATCGACGCCATCGCGAGTACCGCGTCCACCACGCTGCCGTACAGCCGGCGCCCGGTCCGCGCGGAGAAGCTCCCGTTCAACATCGGCGTGGCGTGCGTGTCCATCATCGACGCGAACACCCCGCGGAACTTGCCCCCGCCGTGCTGCGAGTCCAGCCTTCCGTACAACCTGGTCTGCTCGTCAAGCAGGTCGATGTCCGCCGCCGTGACCTTGTGCCGTCCCTGGCCACCGATAACGGCGTCCGCCGGCATCACGAGTGCCTCCCGCGACGCAGGACCGAACACGCTCGGAGAGAACGCGCTCTTGACCACGTTGCGCCTGCGCATGGCATCCAAGGCCCACAGCTTGGAGAGCATGCGCACGGCGTGGGGGACGTCCAAGTACTCCAACGACTGTGCCGCGACCAGGCCGGTGTCAGACGGCCAGCCCAAGCTCTCCGGCGTCACGACCCGGTTCAGCGCTGCCGACAGCACGTAACATGCGGCGGCTGCCAGGTCGTCGCCGGGCGTCGCGCCCTTGCACCACCGCGAGACGGTGCTCGTGACCACCGAATAGGGCAGACGGATCGCTTCGCACCGTGCGCCGATCCGGCGGGCGAAGCCGCTCATCGACCAGTCCAGCATCTCAAGGTGCTTGAGTAAGACCTCGTTGCGCTCCGATCTCGGACTCATCGTCGCGCCGCCCATCCCGGTGGGGACAGGAAGAGAACCGGAGCGTCGACGGCTGGGCCCCGAGCGCCCGGGTGCCTCGGCTTGCTGCGGCTTCGGCGGGCCTGTGGGCCGAAGCTCTCCAGGACCAGCGTTGTCCGGCTGACGGTCATCGCTGGTCCTTCGAGATACGGCGGATGACGAGAGGTGAAGGAGTGCGGATCGCCGGCCAGGTGCCCCGGGTCGCCGACAGCAGCGGATCCTGCTGCCCGGTCCGCCCACCGATCGGGTCCGTCTCGCCCGTTGCGGGCTCGGGATGCTGGTCGTATATCGAGACGTGACGGAGAAAGGCGTGGATGGCGGACGGCGCGTACCCGAAGTACTTGCCGCGCTCTGCGTCGTCCCAGGGCTGTCGAGGGCCCCAGTCGACGGTGTGACAGGTGTCGAAGTAGACCGACAGGCCGAGCCGGATACGCGGAAAGCCAGGTCGACCCCGAAGGGCCGCCCAGACACGCACGGCGTCGGTCACGGTGCCCACGGACAGGTAGCCACCCCTGCGGGTGCCGCCGACGGGCACCGCGAGGAGCACGTCGCCGTCCACCTTCACACCGACCGCGCAGTCGAGGAGGTCCGGTTCGGCAAGGCGCTGCCGGAACCAGGTGTAGTCCTCGGCACACCCCTGGGGCGAGGGACGGCAGAGCGGCGCGGCAATGCGCGCGACCAGGGAGCGGGGCATGCGGAGCGTGTGCCTTCCGCCGTGGCCTTCGGTCATGCCGTGCGGCTGATCGGGTTGTTGAGGATGTTGGTGAGGGTGTCCCGGTCCAGGCGCACCACGACCGTGTGGTGGTCGGATAAGCCCTTCATATTGATGACCTCGACCTCGCGCACGGCAGGCAGGAGCTGCTTGCTGGCGTAGATCCGGTCGATGCGCGAGTCCGGCCCGTGCGTTTCGTAGGCGTCGACCGTCGGCGCGACTGCGGCGGTGTTGCCCGCGGTGGTGGCGAGGTGGCGGGCGACGTCCTGGAGGCCGGCGGTGCGCAGGGTGTCGTCCGGTCGGTCGTCCATCCGGCGCACGTTGTCCAGTCCGATGTAGGAGCGGTGCGCCCGGTGGGGCTCGTCGGGGATCTCCTCCAGGACGGGCAGGGCCGGATCCCCCGGGGTGCCGGGCACGGGGTAGCTGTTGTTGTCGCCGCCGAGCAGCGCCGGGTAGTGGACGCGCCGGCCGTCGACCTTGACCCATCTGTCGTTCCACTGGGTCAGCCGCTCGGCCTCCGACAGGCGCGTGGTGGTGGAGCCGTAGTTGAGGTGGTACGAGCCCACGATCAACGGGACCGCGCCAGGGGCTGTGCCAGCGAGCTGCAGGCTGCGCACGGTCGGCGGGAGCACCCACATGGGGCCGGTCTTCGGGAACTCGCCGACGGGGGTGAAGAGGTTGGTGTCGTGGTAGAGGGCGGTGCAGCACTCGGGGCCGATCAGTCCGGCCATGCCGAGCACGGCTTCGGCCGCGTCTGCGAGCGCGTTGCCGTCGTCCTGCGCGTTCCACACCTCCTGCCGCAGGAGCAGATGCAGGTCGAGCGACGCCAACTTGTCGTGCATCCGCTGCCACAGTGCGCGGTCGCCGCCGCCGTTGTTCTCGAAGTTGCAGATCGCCGCGTTGATGAGCATGGAGATTTCCCCCAGAGATAGAAGTGTCAGCGGGCAGGCGTGAGGACCTGGCGGAGGACGTTGAGGTCGAACCGCGCGACGAGCAGGGCGTGGTCGGACACCTCCCGCACCTCGTCGGTCGCCAGGACGTCGAAGCCGATGAGGGCCGGGGCGAGATCGGGGGTGCCGTACATGCGGTCGATGCGCTGAGCCGCCCCCTGGTCGGTGCGCTTCAGACTCGCCGTCGCCGCGAGCGCGCCGGGCCGGCCGAGGGTGGTGGCGGCGTGCAGGCCGAGATCGGTGAAGACCGGATCGCCGCCGGAGAGGATCTCATCCGGCCGGGTGTCCGAGACGCGGCGGCCGTCACGCTCGATGGTGCGGTGCTGGTAGTGGACGCGGTCCGCGACTTTGTCCCAGTCCGGGAGCGCCACGGACTCCAGTGCCGTCTGGTGCGGGTAGCTGTTGGCGTCCATCCCGACGAGGGCGCTCCGGCCGTGGTCGGCGAGCGTGGTGAGCCTCCTCGCCTCGGTCGCGCGCATGTCCGGGTCGAAGTGGCACAGGTGGGCCGACGCCAGATCCAGTGACTTCGGACACCCCTTGAGGCGGACACGGGGATTGCAGATCGGCTTCCACGCCAGGTCGTGCTCGAACTCGCCGTCGACGAGGAACAGGGCGGGATCGACCATCACGCCGACGGGGTTGCGGCTGCGCCCCTCGCGTGGCGCGGCCATAAACGGCGTGAGGCCGCCGAGCCGGTTGGCCTCGGCGTACAGGTCGGCCTTCCCCCGGTCCCACGCGCCGGTCAGCTCCTGGCGCAGCACGATGTGCGGTTCGATGTCGGCGAGGATGTCGCGGGCCAGGTCGCGGTGGTCGTCGCCTCCGCTCGGGCCGCGGCCGTTGTACTCGATGTTCCAACAGACGACGCGCAGTTCATCGGTCACGTGTGGGTTCTCCTTGCTGACGGTCTCGACGGTGGACGGGCGCGGCGGCGCGGTTCACCGGTCGGGGGTGAGAGCTGCATCCGCCTGGGGCAGTTCGAGCGTGACGATGAACGGCAGGTGGTCGCTCAGGCCCCGGGCTTCCTCGGTATCGGGGACCTCGCACCCGGTGAGGGCGGGAGCGAGGTCCGGCGCGAGGAGGATGTGATCCGAGCGGTGGTCCCACCGCTCGGCGTCGCTCCAGTAGCCGGCCGTGCGTGGCACCGGGATGCCGAGCGTCGCGACAGGATCGATGAAGCCTGCGTGCACGAGCTTGGCCATCGCCAGGCGGTCACTGCCGCCGTAGCTGCCGTCGGCCAGTTGCGACCGGTGGCGGGAGTGCAGTTCGGCCGGAATGACTCCCCAGTCCTCCAGCTCCTCGTCGACGACACCTTGGACGTTCAGGTCTCCGGCCAGGACGACGCGCCGGCCGGCGGCGCCGTACTCGGTCAGCCAGTCGGCTTCGCGGGAGCGGCTGCTGCCGCTGAAGGGCGCCAGGTGAGTGTTGAGTACGGTGAGTTCGCGGCCATCCACGGTGAGGTGGGCCCGCGAGACGACGTGGTGGAAGGTGCCTTCTGCGACATCGAGGTGGAACGCCGTGCACCGCACGCGGGGCCACCGGTAGAGCGTGACCAGGTGGCAGTTGTGGCTATTCGACGGGGCGAACTGCGCCTGCATTCCAAGAAGTTCGGCGAAGCCGAGCATGCGGGCGTAGCCGCCCTCGTCCCACCTCTTCGCCTCCTGCAGGCACAGGACGTCCAGGTTCTGCGCCCGCAGGAACTCCGCCTGGGCGCGCCAGCGTTCACCGCCGCCGTTGAGCAGGTTGTACGTACCCAGCCGCACGGTGATGGTCATGCCGCACCGCCGGCAGCCGCCGGGTGGCGGCCGCGGACCGACGCGGCGTGCCGGTTGTCGTGCGGCTGATACATCGCTGCAGACCGGTGCAGGATGGTGCGCATCTGCGCGAAGTCGAACTCGGCACGCAGAGGCAGGTGGTCGGACAGCCGGCGCAATTCAGGGCTGTCGCAGACGGTGAAGCTGGTCAGGGCTGGGGCGAGTTCCGCGCTGAGGTATCCGCGGTCGATGCAGTACCTGGGGCCTTTCGGTCGGCCGGGGTGGTCGCGGTAGCCGGAGCTGGGGGCCAGAGCTTCGGGCTGATCGAGGTGCTCGGCGGCGTGGCGTGCCATCTCGACGTAGCCGGCCGCCAGCAGTTCACGGTCGGGGCGCACGTCTGTGTGCCGCCGGCCGGCGCAGTCGTAGGTGCGGTTGGCGACGAAGGCGTGGTCGGTGTAGTCGTCCCAGCGGATGTCCGTGCCGACGCGATAGCTGTTCCAGTCGCCGAAGATCATGGCCAGCCAGCCGGGTTTGGCGAGAGTGGTGCACCAGCGGGACTCGGTCAGGCGGTGCTCGGGCGACCAGTAGCAGGTGTGCATGCTGACGGCGCTGATCTGCCGGGGGCTGAGGGTGCCGTCAGCGTCGCGGAGGCGGACGGCGAGGTTCGCCGGCGCGTGCCAGGGTGCCCATGCCTGCGGGTATTCCTCCGTGCACACCAGCGGTCCATCGCGGCGGACGAAGATCGCGTTGTCGTTGGAGCTGCCGGGTCGCGGGACAGCGATATGGCCGTCCATGTCCAGGAGTTCCGACACCCGGGCGAGCTGGTCCGGTTGGACTTCCTGCTGGAAGAAGATGTCAGGGCGCTGCTCCTGGACCCAGCGGGCGCCCGCCTCCAGGTTGATGCCCTTCTCCAGATTCCAGTTCAGAACGGTGATCGATTCGTTCATGCCGCGCACCTCTCGGGCAAGGAGAAGGGGATCGGGTCCGCTGTAGCGGAGGTCGATAAGGAGCCGAGCGGCCCGTGGCGCTCGCGGAGGTGCCGGGCCTGCTCGGCGTAGGGAGGCAGGTCAGCGCCGGCCCTTCGGGTGTCGAGCTGCGCGAGGTCGGCGATCGGGTGCGGCTGGAGCTGCCCATCAGAGCGGTACCAGTGCTGGGTGCCGTACAGCTGGGGCTGCCTGGCGTTGACGAGGCAGCGGTCGTGCAGGTGAGCCAGCTGGGCACGAGTGGCTTCACCCGCTGTTACGGCCACTTGGAGCAGTCGCAGAAGCCTCTGCTGAAAAGCCGGATCGTGGTCGCAGTGGACCGCGATACTCACGGCCGCCTGGCACGCGTTCTGGCCCACCGTCCGGCGCCCCGGCCACTGCCTGAGGCTCTCCACGATGCGGTGCAGCGCCACGGCGTTGTCCTGCTGCGCCTTCTGGGTGGCCGTGAGGGCATCTGCTGCCATGCGGACGCGTTCCGGCCCGGGCGTGCGCCACTGCTCTCTGGTGATTTCCACGCGGCTCAGCAGTTCGGCAGCGAACGCGGCGTGACTCGGGCTCGACTCGTACGGCTCGCTCACGGTGTCACCGGCCTGGAGGGTCCTGCCGACCAACGGCCGCGCTTTGTGTTGCCAGTCTGCCCGTGGCGGCACTGAGCCCGCGCAAGCGGAGCCATGGTGGGGGATGAGGGGGTGTTGAAGCTGGCGAAGGGCCCTATGTCGCGGAAGCCCGGGGGCGGCACGCGGACCGTGAGCAGAAGACGTGTCAGCTGCAGCGACACCCGTAGCCAGAGGTCACCGCTCAGGGAGAACCGGGTCTTCACGGCACCGCCCCCTCTGGAGTGGACGGCCGCGCCGTGCCGCCGCAGTGCCCGACCGTCTTTCGGCCTGTCCGGCAGGGTCACCTTGCTCATGAAGCGGGCTCCTTCTCCGCGGACACTGCGGGCAGTACGGGGATCTCCGTGGTGATGAAGGCGTCGAGACTGTCCGCGCGGCACGCATCTGCGGTCAGCAGGACGACCAGTCCGTCGGGCGGGCCCGCCGACCGGTGACGGTTCCACCCGCACTCGTCCACCAGATGACCGATGAGGCGCTCGCCGGCGGAGTCACGGTGGTGGCGAAGGGGGACGGTGCACGCCACCCGGGTGTAGTCACACAGGGCGGCGTAATGGCGGGCCCAGATCGTCAGGAGCCAGCCGATCCTGTAGCCGACGCCTGGGGCGGCAGCGGCGCAGGACAACGCCAGTGTCGGCTGAGCGGTGTCGGAGTCCGTCCACGGCGGCGCGGCCAGAGCGGTCCGATCGAGTTGGAGGCAGGCGACGAAGGCGTTGTCGTCGGTGTCTACAAGGACGGCCATCTCGCGCTCGTCGCGCAAGGAATCGAGTATCGGCCGGGCGCTCTCCGCGGGCAGCTCGCGCTCTCGGCGCCAAGTCATGACCTGGGCGCTGAGCACTTCGTATTCGGTACGTCCGTCCAGGTGACGGATCAGGTACGGAGGTGTGGTGGGGTGCACGGAGCTTCCGGCGGAATGAGGGCTTGGCGCAGGCCCGAGGAGGGTGCCGGGTGCGCCTATGGAGGCGTTGTTGGTCACCGGCTGGCCCTGGGGCGCGGGGCGGCGCGGCGCGGGGTGCTGGTGAGGCCGGACGCAGCGGTGAGCGCGCCGTTGAGCAGCTCGGCGTGGGTGTAGCCGGCGCCGGGCGGGGTGTGCCAGTGCAGGTCGGTGCCGGCGGTGACTTGTGCGGCGGGGATCGTGAGGCGGGTGCCGGGCCGCAGAAGGCGTACCCCGTGACGGGCCCACGGCCCGGGGCGGACGGTGTCGGGGTCGAGGAGGATGTGCCAGCTGCCGCTGTAGGGGTCGGCGAGCACCGGCCCGTGCCCACCGGCGGCCTGTAGTAAGGCGATCAGCGGAGGTGCGAGGGTTGCCGGGAGCCGTACGGCGTCGAAGTGCTCGCCGCACCCCCAGGTACGTAGGCCGCCAGGCGGCGGTACCCACGGCGGCAAGGTGAGGGACGGGGATTCGTACGGGGAGGACGTCAAGCGCATCAATGTGTCCTTGTGGGATCGGGGCTGCAGGAGCGCAGCAGCGACAGCGCGTGGAGGTTCTCGGAGCGGGTTTGGGCGGACGAGGTGAAGCGCCGTCATAGCGCCTTCACCGCCGGGGGCCCGACTGCGTGCGGATCGGAGATCGCCTCTGTCAGCGCGGGTCTGGCGTGGGCGCGCAGCCGCAGACGGACGACGCGTTCACCGGTCGGACTCCGACTGGTCGGCGATCGGGTCTCCCACCCGAGGTCGCACAGGTACTTCAGTAACCACTGGGCTGCCTCATCGGCGGCTCCGGGCTGGCACGGAACATCGCACCAGATCCACATCAGCCGGCTGTTGGCCGCGTAATCGGCAAGCCACAGGGTCATCATCCGTCCGACCTGGCTCGACCCGGCCGTCACCGGGTCAAGGGAGACCAGAAGTCCCGGATCGCGGCCGTCGGCGCCCCAGTGCCGCATCTCCGGATCTCTGTGCAGGACAAGAGCGCCGACGAGGATGCCGCCCTCGTAGAACCCAAGGGCGCCGGCTTCCCGGAGAAGGGCATTGGCGCGATCGGCGGAGACGGTTATGCCCTGTCCAGCGAGCAGGTGGGCGCGGTCTGTGGCCAGGGCCGCGGCTTCAGCGCGAGCGGCGTCGGTGTTGATCGGCAGCACCTCGTATACGGGCGCCGTGGGCCTACGGCCCGTCGGAGATTGTCGCCGGTCGCCGTCATGGAAGCTGCCCTGGGCGCTCATCGGGCGGGCTCCGCCGTAGCCGTTGCTTCGGTCTCGGGCTGAGTGTCCGAGGTGCCGAGAATGCCCCACGTGTGTGCCAGCCCGACCAGGTGGGTTGCGTTGCGGGCGTTCCCTTTGTCCACGGTGGCGTCGATTTCGGCGCGCACGTCGTCGGCCGGCACACCGATGGCATTCCCGATGTCGGCGTTGAGGGTGTGCTTGGCGATGGCCCGTATGACCGTCACTTCGTGCTTGGTGAACGCCGGAACCGTCCCGCTGCTGGCCGGTGGGGGAACCTCCCGGGCGGCGAGAAGGGTGTGGACGAGGACGGCGCGCGAAGATCCCGGGCAGCCCATCTTCTTGCGGGCCGCACCGAGGTGGCTGGCCACGCCATCCACGGACAGGCAGACCTGGCTGGCGATCGCCTTGTTGGACACGCCGTAGACGAGTCGCGCGGCGACGCGCCGCTGGTCAGCAGTGAGGGTCGTGGCGGGCAGGGCGGTGGTCATGTGGAGTCCTGGGTCGGCGATGTTGTGTGACGAACGCGGGGTGGTGGAGGTGCGCCGGCGGGGACGGCAAGCACTGTCTCCGCCGACGCGGTAGCGGCGCCGCTTCTACGCCGAGGCGTGCAGCACGACGGGCAGCGCGGTGACGTCGGTGCCGATGAAGGAGCGCTGCGGCTCGAGGTCCTCGACCTTGCAGGCCAGGGCGATCTGGGGGAACCGCTCGAACAGGGCCGGGAGCGCTACTTCGGCTTCGAGCTTGGCCAGCGGGGCACCCAGGCAGTAGTGGATGCCGTGGCCGAAGGCCATGTGGTCCTTGTCGTCCCGGTCGATGCGGAAGGCCTCGGGATCGTCGTGGACGCCCGGGTCGCGGCCGTGGGCGCCGAAGCCGATCAGGATGGCGTCGCCTTCCTTGATGATGACGCCCTCGCCGAGGTCGATGTCCTTGGTGGCGTAGCGCAGGGGCAGGTGCATGATCGGCGGGTGGAGGCGGAGGGCTTCCTCGATGACGTCGCGCCAGCGCCGGGGGTCGGCCAGAACGGTCGCCAGCTGGTCCGGGTGGTTGAGGAGCTCGCGTACGGCGGCGTTGATGAGGGCGACGGCGGTCTCGCTGCCCGCCCCGATCATCAGGATCAGGGTCGAGATCAGCTCGATGTGGCTGAGCCGGTCACCGTCTTCCTCATGGGCGGCCAGCAGCAGGCTGGTCATGTCCTCGCCGGGGGTGGCCCGTTTGACGTCGATGAGTGTCTGCATGGCCTGGTAGAGGTCGTGCTTGGTCGCTTCGGCCTGCTCCGCAGTGACGTCGGTGGCGAGGACGGAGTCGATGACGCGGAGCATCTCGGGGCGCTGATCGGCGGGAACTCCGAAGAGGTCGCAGATCAGGCGCGTGGGCACCCGGTAGGAGAAGTGGGTGCGCAGATCGACGGGCGCGGTCTGGTCCTGGTGGGCCAGGGTGTCGAGGAGGTCGGTGACGATGGCCTGGAGGACCGGGCGCATCGCTTCGACCCGCCCGGGGGTGAAGGCGCGGCTGACCAGTTGGCGCAGGCGTTTGTGGTCGTCGCCGTCGGCGGTGAACATGCTGACCACGTCGACCCAGGCGTAGAGCCACGGTATGGAACCCGGGGTGTGGGAGGGCCAGGACTTGCGGGCGTCCTTGGAGACATCGGGATGGGTCAGGAGCCGCTTGGCGACGTCTCCGCGGGTGACCGACCAGGCGGGGACATCTTCCGGCATACGGACCCGGACGGCCGGGCCGGCCGCCCGAAGCTCGTCGGCCTGGGCGAACAGACGGCGGCCGCCGCTGCTGTCGAGTGTCACGGTCGCGGTCCGGGCGGGGGTGCTGGTCACGAGGAACCTCCTGCGAGAGCGGCGGTGGGAAGACGGTCTTGCGACTTGGGCCGGAACCTGACGGGCATCGTCTGCGGGCACTGGTGGAAAGGGCCGTGCCGCAGAAGGGGTTCCGGGTCGGTGGAGATCAGCTCCATGTCCCAGAGCTGGTCCAGAACGGTCTCGACACCGGTCTGGACAATCGTGGTCGCCTGGGAGATCGCGGGGCAGCGGTGCGGGCCCGCCGACCAGGCGAGGTGGCTGCGGTTGTCGTACCCGAGGCCGTCGGGGAGCGCCGGGTCGGTGTTCGCTGCCGCGTGGGAGATGAGAACCGGAGACCCCGCTGGCACGTACGCCCCGTGGAGGTAGGTGTCGTGGCGGGCGAAGTGGACGGAGAAGTTCGCCATCGGCGGGCGCTGCCACAGTGCCTTCTCCAGGGCGCGGCGCACGGTGAGAGTTCCGGCGGCGAGGTTGCCGGCGTAGTCGTCGTCGCGCAGGAGCAGGTGAAGGGTCCAGGCGGTGCACGCGGCGGCGGGGATGATGCCGGCGCCGACGGCGCAGAACAGCTGGTTGAGTGCTTCCTCGTCCGTCAGGGCGGCGGCGTGGTTGATCATCCAGGAGGTGAGGTCCTGGCCGGGCTGGGCGCGGCGAATCTGGATGAGCTCGTACAGGAGTCCTGCGAAGTCGGCTGCGCCCTGGGCCGCTTCGGGGCCGGCGCTGATGAGGTCCTGGCACGCGCGCACCATGCGGGTGGACTTCTCGGGCGGGCATCCGAGGAGTTCGGCGAACACCAGCATGGGGAGGATGTCGGCGAAGTCGCTCATGATGTCGGCCTGGCCGTCCCCGATGATCCGGGCGATCAGCGTCAGGGCGCTGCGTTGAGTGATCTCCCTGAGCCAGTGGGGGCTGATGCGGGCGATGCAGTCGTCCATCGCCCAGCGCAGGCGGGCGTGCTCCTGGTCGTCGGTGTAGAGGACCGAGGGACGCCAGGCCATCATGCCCAGCACGGGGCTGTCGCCCGGAACTTCGCCGTTGGCCAGGGCTGCCCAGCGGCGAGAGTCCTTGGAGTACGTGCGCGTGTCGTTCAGGAGGGTGACGGCGGCACGGTGCTGTGTGACGACCAGGGCGTGGACGGTGGGGGCGATTTCGGCCCAGCCGACGGGTCCCTGGCTGCGCAGTTGGTCGTAGGTGGCTTGGGGATGGGCGGCGAAAGCGGCCCCGTGCAGCATGGGGCAGCCGCTCGCGGAGAGCGGGGGCGGCGTGGTCATGAGGCGGGCTCCAGGCTGGGACGGGACAGCAGGTGGGAGACGAGTGCTATCAGCGGAGACTTCGCCGAGCTCTTTTCCCGTACGTCGCACTCGACGAGGGGCGTGGACGGGTGGAGGTCCAGGGCCTTGCGCAGTTCGGATTCGCTGTAGCGGGGGGAGGCCGCGAAGGTGTTGACCGCGACCACGTAGGGCAGATCGGCTTCTTCCATGCGCCCCATGGCGTCCCAGGACTCGGTGATACGCGCCGTGTCGACCAGGACGACGCCGCCGAGGGCGCCCTGCATCAGCTCGTCGATCATGTAGTCGAACCGCGGCTGACCGGGGCCGCCGAACATGTAGAGCACGATGTCGTCGGTCAGGGTCAGGCGGCCGAAGTCGAGCGCGACCGTGGTGGTGTTCTTGTCCGACAACCCCCGCAGTGTGTCGACGATCTCGCCGGCCTTCGTCATCCGTTCCTCGGTTGACGTGGGCCTGATCTCGGAGACCGCACCGACGAACGTGGTCTTGCCGACGGCGAAGGGGCCGAGCACGACGATCTTCACCGAGTGGCTGACACCGGGCGCCAGGTAGTTGCCCTCAGAGGTTGATGAGCGCATCGCGGATCCTCTCCAGCAGCTGTCTGTCGTGCTGCTGAGCGGCGGGTACGGGGTCACGGCTGACGAGGTGGCTGCTGTCGACGAGGGAGGAGACCAGCACCTTCGTCACAGCGGCCGGGAGTTGCAGGTCGGCGCTGACCTCGGCCAGCGACAGCACTCCGGGCAGGCAGTGCTGCATCAGCCGGCGGGAGTGGGCGTCCAGGCCGTGCAGCGGCTTGTCCGGGTCGGCGATCAGCAGAGTGGCCAGGTCCAGGGTGCGGCGGGTGGGCGCGGCCCTTCCCCCGGTCGGGGTGTAGGGCCGCACCATCCCGGCGCGCCGCCGGCCGCGGGGGGTCACGACGTTCCGTACGCTGTCCGCTCCCGGGCGGACAGCGCGGGAGCCAGGCCCTTGATGGCCTTGATCGTCGCCCCGGAGGCGACGGCCACTTCGGGCGCGGTCATCTCCGCGGCGACGGATACGGCCAGCGCGGTGTTGTGCCCGGCTCCGAAGACGAGGATGCAGCGGTTCGGCAGGTCGATGATGACCTTGCGGGGGGTGTCCTCGTCCTCGTTCGCTTCGGCGAGCTCGGCGATGGAGCGGCCGAGGGAGAAGATGCTCGAGGAGCTGGCCCCGGCGCGGTCGGCCACATCGCGGTGGACGCCGTCCGAGTGGGCCAGGACCATGCCGTCGGAGCTGAAGAGGACGGCGTGCAGAACGCCCTTCTCCTCCGCGAGTCGGTTGAGGACCCAGGACATGTCGTGGGTGTCGGCGGTGGGCTGCTGGTCAGGCACGGAACTGCTCTCCTTCGGTGGGGCTGGACTCGTGGTCGCGGATGGTTTCCGCCAGGTGGGCAAAGCCCTGCGTGAACGTCTCGGGGTCCTCGGCAGGCGCTGGCGCGCCGGTGGCTACGGGGGCCGTGGGACGGGGCGAGCGCCTGCGCCGCTGCGGCAGGACACTGCCGTCCGACGGCTCGCCCCGTCGGTCGGCCTGGTCCCCTTCCGGGGGAGCCTCGGTCGGTGAGGCCGAGGCGTGCCCTGGGGTCCGAGAGGCCGCTGCTCGGCGCTCTGCCTGGGTTTCCTCTGCGGTCGGACCGTGTCCGAAGAGTTCCCGCGGGATGCGAAGGACGGCCCGCACGCCGCCGTACGGGGACGTACTGGTGACATCGGCGGCGAAGCCGTACTCGCCGGCGAGGCGGCCGATGACGGCGAATCCGAGCTGGCGTGTGTCCTGCAGAGTCGTCACGTCCAGCACGGTGTGCCGCGACAACTTCCGGGCGGCCTCCTCACGCTGATAGGCGTTCATGTTCAGGCCGCCGTCGTCGACGACGATGCAGAATCCCGTCTGGAACGCCTGCACTTCGACGAAGACCTTGCCGTCGGAGTACGCGGTGGCGTTGGACAGCAGCTCGGTGAGCGCCACCGTGACCGGCTCGACGACACGGCCTTCGAGCCAGGTCTCGCCGCTGCCGGGCTCGTAGGTGTAACTCACCCGCAGATAGGCGTTGATCCGTCCCCGCGCGGATTCGACGACCTCGCCGAAGGTGCAGTCCGCACGCTGCAGACCGGGCCACGAGCCGGCCAGGATGCGCGTGCGCTGGAGGGTGTGCAGGGCCTGGGTGACCAGGTGGTCGAAGCCCATCAGGCTCTGGTGGTACGTCGTGCCTTGGGGGTAGCGGTCCATCTCTTCGACGACGTTCAGCTGGCAGCGGTGCAGGTGCGTCTGCGCCTCGTCGATGATGTCCCGCACTGAGGACCGCGCGGAGAGCCCGATCTGATCGCGGGTGACCGTGAGGGCCTCCTGGAGCAGCCCCATCACGGTCTGATGGCCGTGGTCGATGGGACTGCCGGCGAGACGCTCCTGGCTGAGTCCGGGCACCGGCACGCCACGGTGTCCGCGGGCGAGGGCGTCCACCAACGCGGGCATCCGCACCTCAGCGAAATGCTTCGACTCCGCCTCCATCGCGCCGGCGTATGCGAGCGCGGAATCCCGCTGGGCTTCCAGGGGTGTGACCCGGGCGGCCAGGGCCCGCTTTCTGCGGGCCTGCACTATGAGGCCCACCGATGTGGTGGCGAATCCGCCACCGAGCAGTGCGGTCGCGGTCACCAGCGAATCGAGCATGAGAGGTCCTCGCGCGAAGTGGGGGTCGACTGTGAACGGGCGGGGGCAAGGCCGAAGCGGCCCGCTTCAGGCTGCGGGCGAAGAGCCGTGAGCAGCGGTAGGGACGCATACAGCGGCAGGGGCGCGGAGTAGACGCGGCCCTCGTTGTTGCCGAGTCGGGCCCAGTGGAGATCCTCGGCCGGGCCGGAGCTCAGCGGGGGCACGGCCAGAACTCCGCTGTCGCGGTGGTCCACCGGCCAGGGCCAGCACATACCGCGGCCGGAATGGGGCGGCAGGATCAGTACCCACTCGTTCCCGCGGGCCATCGCGGCGCCCACCGGGTGCGGGTTGATGTGACCCAGCAGGGAGAGAATCCGGCGTGCCGCCAGCTCGGGCATCGCCGCGGTGTCACAGTCGCGGCCGATCTCGACAGCGACCGGGGCGTCGGCGGTGATCGTGTCCGGGAAGAGGTCCGCGATCGCGGGCACCGTGTTCATGCGGCGATCACCGGCCTAGCCGTCCGCTCCAGCTCGCTCATCAGGACGGCACTCTCGATCAGGCCGATCATCGAGAAGGCCTGGGGGAAATTCCCCAGCTGGCGGCCGGACGCCACGTCGTACTCCTCGGCGAGCAGGCCGACGTCATTGCACAGTGCGAGCAGCTGCTCGAACAGGGCCCGGGCTTCCTCCAGCTGGCCGGTGAGCGCGAGGGCGTCGACCATCCAGAAGGAGCAGAGCAGGAAGCTCCCCTCGTCACCGGCAAGGCCGTCGACTCCCACCTGGTTGCCGTCGGTCGGATAGCGGTGGACCAGGCCATCGTCCGTCGAGAGCTCGCCGCGTACTGCGGCGACCGTGCCGATAACCCGCGGGTCGTCCGGCGGGAGGAACCCGGTGCGCGGGAGCAGCAGCAGGGCCGCGTCCAATTCGGTGGATCCATAGGACTGGGTGAACGTGTTCCGCTCGGAGTCGTAGCCCTTCTGGCACACCTCGGCGTGGATGGCGTCGCGGAGCTCGGCCAGTTCGGCCAGGTCAGCGTCGAGGACGCCAGCCTCCACCAGGCGCACCGTGCGGTCGACCGCGACCCAGGCCATGATCTTGGAGTGCACGAAGTGGCGTCGTCCGCCGCGCACTTCCCAAATGCCGTCGTCCGGCTCCTGCCAGCGCCGCTTGAGGTAGTCGACGAGCCCGAGGTGCAGGGTCGCGGTGCGCTCGCACCGAGCGATGCCGTGCACATGGGCCAGATACAGCGTGTCGATGACCTCGCCGGGAACATCGAGCTGGAGTTGGTCGGCAGCGTCGTTGCCTACTCGAACCGGCGTGGAGCCCTCGTACCCGGGCAGCCAGGCCAGCTCCCGCTCGGGCAAATTCCGCTCGCCCAGAATCGAGTACATGATCTGAATGTCGTCAGGGTTGCCGGCCACGGCCCGCCGGAGCCACTGCCGCCACGCCTCGGCCTCCTCGCGGTAGCCGGTACGCAGCAGGGCGGACAGGGTGATCGAAGCGTCGCGGAGCCAGGTGTA
Source organism: Streptomyces sp. SM1 (assembly GCF_002910825.1). Taxonomy (GTDB): domain Bacteria; phylum Actinomycetota; class Actinomycetes; order Streptomycetales; family Streptomycetaceae; genus Streptomyces; species Streptomyces okerensis. The sequence goes on from NZ_NEUB01001039.1 coordinate 49,462, forward strand.
GCGGTAGTCCCAGTTGCGTACGCCGCCGATCGTCTCGGGGAGAGAGGTGGTCACGGCGGCGACGATCGCGCCGGTCGGCGCGTACGTCATGGCCTTCAGCGTGATCAAGGAGCGGACGACCGCATCACGGTACGGGCCGTCGTAGGTGCACCGCGCCACCCACTCCCGCCAGAACTCTTCGGTGGCCTCCAACGCAGCCCAGGTGTCCGGGATTTCCGGTGTCGTGAGGTGGTGGGAGGAGTGCCAGCTGAGGGCGAAATTCACCGTATCGCCGGCGCTGACGGTGAAGTGGCTGACCAAGGCGTCTTCCTTTTGGACAGTGTCCACCGTGGCGTCCAGCCAGAGGGCGTCCGGCCCGTCGATGGCAACGGTGCGGCCCTGATGTTCGTAGATCCAGGGCCGGTGCTTTCCGTATCCGAAGCGGGGGCACCAGGCGGATGCGACTTCAACCGTGCCGCTGATCCCTTCGACGATCCGGATGAGCTGCGGGCTGTGGCCGTCACGGGGAGGCATGAGGTCAATGACACGGATGGTGCCGGTCGGGGTGTCCCACTCGGATTCGAGGATGAGTGAGTCGCCGCGGTAGCCGCGTCGGTCCGCATTCGGGGCCGGGGCGCCGTCGGGGCGGGCGGGGCCGATCTGCCAGTAGCCGTGATCCCCGGTTCCCAGGAGGCGGGTGAAAACAGAGGAGGAGTCGAAGCGCGGCAAGCAGAGCCAGTCGATGCTGCCGTCCCGGCAGATCAGGGCGGCCGTCTGCATGTCTCCGATGAGTGCGTAGTCCTCGATACGCCCAGCCATGGAATATCCGTCTCGATAGGTGCGGGTGCTCCCGAGGTCTTGCGAGGCAAGGTGGGGAACAGGGGCGGGTACGGGAGCGGCTCGCTCAGTGCCACGAACCGCGCGAACGACAAACCTGAAGGCGCGGAGGGCGGGGCCGGCTTCGAGCGGCCGCGGCCGGCAGCACTGAGTTCATCGAGCCACAGCCTTCGCTCGAAGGTCGTTCAGATCGACGGCGGTGCAGCCCTGGAGCGACAGCACTTGACGGCTCGCCAGCAGCCAGGGGAGTGCGGGGTCTTCGTAGGAGACGTTGACGAGGTCCTTGCCAGGGACCATGAGCAGTGTCCGCGGGTCGTAGAGGATGCCGGCGACACCCCAGGCCAGCGGCCGTTCGACCCAGGCGGCCACGTGTTCGCGCAGGTGCGGGCAGTGCTTGACCGCGATGAGCGCACACGGTGGGCAGACTGGGGCAGCGGTGGTCAGCTCCCCCTCAGCCACCGGCTGACCGACTTGCTTGAGAACGAAGAGTTGCCGCTCCGGATCCTGCTCCAGGGTGTCGGCGCCGCAGACTTGGCACAGCATCCGGCTCACCGCACGCCGTTGGCGAAGCACGTGGACCTTCGGGAACAGCGCTCGGCCCGATCCGGGGGCGATGGACTGCCTGACCCACAGCACCCCGTCCGCGTCGCGGTCGTACGGCATCTCGTCCGCGAAGCCGATACCTCGCCCGCTCGGGTGACGTACCACGGCGGGAGTCCGGTGATTTTCCCCGCTCCACGCGGCGATGTACGGCACCGGAAGACCCCCTTGTTCGTGCTGGGTCCTGTTCATGCTGCGGCGCTCGTCAACCGGTGCGGAGCGACGATCTTGCCGTTGGGAAGGATCTCGCCGGTGTCGAAGAGGAGGACACCGTTGCACAACCGGCACCAGCCCTGTTCCGGGTGGGCCGCGACCACGACGGCGGCCTCGCGGTCCGCGGCCTCGGCGGAGGGACAGGTGGGCTTGTGCTGGCACATGGTGAGTCCTCGGAAGAATCGGCATTGGGGGAGGAGCGATTGGCTATCCGGCAGAGGGACCGGCTGCCGTGGGGGAGCACTCACCACGGCAGCCGGGAGGCAGCAGCACTACGGCCCTGCGCCTCGCTCCGGTCTTCCGGAGGCTGCGGTGACGGGGTGGCACCGGGTGCCTTCGGGATAGGACTCGGAGCCCGAGGGCGGGCGCTGGCGTACGGCGTTCACGGGGGTGTACTGCCGTGCGGCGGCGCGCGCCCCGCTCGTGGGGTGGTCGACTGCGGACTTCGCCTCTGCCTTGGCGCCTGCTATGAGGTGTTGTGCGGTCTCGGCCAGCAGGATCAGGTGCACCCGCGAGCCCATGTAGTCGGACGGGGCGGCGCTGGCGAGGAGCGCGAGCCGACGCGGCCCGCCCGCTGCCAGCGCCAGCGCCGGCAGATGCTCACGGAATACGGCCACCATCTGGTCGACCTCGCCCTGGCAACGGGGAAGAGGTTGGGACGGGTCTCCCAGCACCTGGTGGATCAGGGGGGCAACGATGTCGCCGCCGCCGCGTAGGGGGCGTCCGAGGCGAAGCAGCCGAGACGCAAGCCGTCGGCCTGCCGAGCTGGCCGCGCGGACTTCGCCATCGAACTGGGCGCCAACGACCGGCGGGACGAGAGTGATCACGACTACCTTTCCGTGGGCAGCGAGGCGGAAGAACTGCGAATAGCGTTGCCGCTCATTGGCAAGTTCCGGTAGCGAAAACGGCCCCCACTTCTCCCCACTTCGGCCGTGCGGAGAACGGGCTTGATTTCCACTCGGCCCCCATCGAGGAACGGACAATCGGGTGGAAGTCGGTCACCGCTTCCGGTGGTGATGCTGGTCTCGGAACCCTTGTGGCTGAAGATCGACTTGCTAGCCCACTTCACCCCACTTCTCCGGAAGTGCTTGACGGGAATTCGTCACCAGTGATAGCGGCGAGCGAACGGGATGATCGGACATCAGATCCGAATGCTCGGCATTAGGCCAGGTAGGAGCGGTTTTCTTCACGCTTCCCGCCTCCAGTCGCCCGCCGGACGGATGGCGGTGACGTCCTTATCGACGGATCGCAGCACAAGAGGAGTGCGTGAATCTCGCTCTTCTGTACGACGTCATCCACATTGGTGCCTCCTCCCACTTCGGAAGTAGGCGGGGGAGCCGGAGAAGTGGGGAGAAGTGGGGACGGGTTTCGCTATCGCCTGCGCGGCGACTTGGGCCACGGTATTCAGCAGGACTTGCCAGTCCGTGCCCCCGGGCATCGTGAATGCAGCGAGGAGTGATCCCCGTGCTTGGTTCCACCAGCACTGCCTTGCCATGTGGCCAAGGCCGCGACGGCGGCAGCCCCGCTACACACGCTGCGATCGACCTCTGCGGCCTTGACGCCCCGCAGAGCGCCGCCCGCCGCATAGTCCGCGAGGCCCTGGCGGGGCGAGCTGACGACACGTACACGGACGACGTGGTCCTGGTGGCCGACGAGTTGGTGGGCAACGCCCTCGAGCACGCTGGAGCGGCCCTCGACATCTCCCTCGACGTGTACGACTGGGGAGTGACTGTCCAGGTCCGGGACGGCGGTGAGGACACAGCGGCGGTGCCCGGGAAACCCCCGGCTGCCGATGAGGACGACGAAGGCGGGAGAGGCCTGTTTCTGGTGGATGTACTGGCGAGCGCCTGGGGAGTCCAGGGCGACAGCATGGGGAAGCGCGTGATCGCGGTCTTCCTCTACCGAGCGGGAGACGCTGACCGATGACACCGAGCGACCTCGCACCCCGCCGTCTGGCCCGGGACCTGACGGTGCTCCCGCTGGGCGTTAGCAGCGGATCCTCTCGCTGGTCGCCCAGCGCCGTCCAACCAGACGACGCACGACTGCTCGACGGGCTGCGCCGCGCCCTGGAGGCCGGCGCTGGTGAGGTTGAGGCGCCGCTGTTCGACACGGCTGACAGTCACCGGTGCGGCCACGCCGAGAGGCTCATAGGCAAAGTCTTGAAGGAGTATCGGGGCCCGAAGGTTCAGGTCGCCAGCAAGGTCGGCCGGGTCCAGGGCTCCGCTCCTCATCCCTATGCCGGACCGCGGGTCCGGCACCAGCTGGAACAGACTTTGGAGAATCTGTACCTGGACGAGTTGGCCCTCTACACCCTTGAGTCATACGACTTCGGTCTCGGGGACCGATACCTCGACCCGGTCATCGAGCAGATGCGGGCGCTGCGCGACCTCGGCCAAATCCGCGCTGTCGGTCTGCGTGGCCCGGGCTTCCGCTCCTCGGTCCGCTCGGTGCGACGCTTCCTGGACCTGTTCGACCGGATCCGCCCGGACGTGGTCTGGACGCAGGCTAGTGGCCTGCTGCCGCTGGCCGACCTTGGTGAGGGGGAGGACCTCGGCGCCTTCACCGCGCGCCGCGGTGTCGGCTTGGTGATTGCCTCGCCGCTGGCCCATGGTGCGTTGGCCGGGGGCCGCACAGACCGCGCTGTGGCTGCTTGGGGCGGCTCGGCGGTCAACTGCGCGCAAGCGATGGCGTCAGCGATCACTCACGGCCTCGCAGAGCTGGCAGGCCAGTTCGGATCGTCCCCTGATGCTCTGGCCCGAGTGGCCGTGCGGTTCCTCCTTCAGCAGGTGCAGAACGCTGTGGCGGTCGTCGGCGTCAGCGACGACCAGACGGCCGTGAACGGCCACCACTTCCTCGGCCAGCCGTTGTCCGAGCACGAGCTCGCGGAAATCGGCGGAGTCTTCTCCCGCATCCGGAGCGTGCTGATCCAGCCCGAGGGTCGCGCCCCGTCCGTGGAGGTCAACGTGTGACCGGCCGAGTGGCCTGACGCACTGCTCAGAGAGCAATTCCGTTGCGGAGGTAGCGCGGGACGCCGTCGCCAAGAACCGCCCAGGCCTGGGCAGCCCGAGCCCGCTGGCGGTCCGGTAGCAGCGGCAGGGCTTCTGAGACCTCGAAGAAGCGGTGCTCCGCAATCTCTTCATCGCTGGGCTTCAGTTCGGCGGCCTGCTGTGGTGACAGGACACCGGCGTCGAAGACGAAGCCGAGAAGGTCGTCCCACGGTCCGTGGGGTTCGACCCAGTCGACACACAGGAACCGCAGGCCGGCCACTGTGAGACCGAGCTCTTCGCGGAGTTCCCGACGAACGGCGTCCTCGGGTGCTTCGTTGCCCTCGGCCATGCCACCGGGAAGATCCCACCCGTCCTTGTAGGTCGGGTTCACCAGAAGCAACCTCCCGCCCTCGTCTCGGATCAGGGCGTCGGCGGCGGCCCGTTTCCGAGCCTGCTGTGCGTTTCCCTCGGCCAGATAGGCGTCACGGCCGGGATCACCCGGCATGGGTGCATGGTTCACTGCGGACCTTCCGGGAGCACAAGACTGCTGAGCAGCAATCTACGGTGCTGGGCCGAGGCGGTCATCTGCGACAGGAGCTCACGGACCTCGGGCGCCTGCCGGTGCAGGTCGAAATCGGCTTGCAGAGCGTCGAGTTGCCTGCTCAGTCGCAGTGACGTCACCGACTGGCAGGCGCTCAGCAGATCCATGCCTACCGAGCACGCCGCGTCCAGCTGCCCTTGTGAGAGCAGGACTCGAGCCAGCGTGACCTGACCGAAAGCCCTGCTGCGGACCCGGCTCGCGTCCCGTAGCGCCAGGGCGCGCTGCGCCTCCTTGGCTGCCGCCTTGAGCGCGCCGAGATCCAGGAGTACGGAGGCGGCCTCGCTGGCAAGCGCGGCTTCGTCGAACGGCGCCACCCACTGGGGCGCGGGCACGGTGTGTGCGAGAGCTAGGGCTTCGCGTGCACTGTCTAGTTTCCGCTGCGCCTCACGTTCGGCGTTGAGTTGAGCGAGGGCTCTCGCCTCCATGGCGTAGAGACGAGCGGCAAGGGTGGGCACTGGCGAGCCAGTGGCGAGGCGAGCGAGCCCGCTGCGGGCAAGCTCTGCGGCGGCGTCGATCTGATCGGTCTGCAGGGCCAGGTGGCTCATGCCGGCCAGTACGTTCGCGCCCGCGGTCACGTCGGTAAGGCTCTGCGCCAGCCGTAGGGCGCGGTCAAAATGTCCAGATGCCATGTCGTCCCGCCCGGCGTCGTGGGCCATCCAGGCTGCCATCTCCGTGAGTACGACCGCTGCACCGAATGCGCTCTCGCCGTCTTCGCGACTGTCCGCTGCGCTGAAGAGGCTCGGGGCGATGACTGTATTGAGGTAGTGCACCACGGACCGGTAGACGTGGCCGCCGCCGAGCTGGCGGTCCGCGAGCCGGAAGGAATTCATGGCGGCTAGGTGCGGCGACGCCGCCAGGTGGATCCCCGTCGGCGCGGCCGCTCCGACATGGACCTGTGGTCCGGCTTCCGGCGCCAGTGGACCGAACAAGTGCTCGGCCGACTGCTGGAAGAGGTGCTCTAGAACTCGGCATGTCGCCTGCCGGGGCAGCCCCTTGATGTCCCCAACCATCCAGCGATCCCATGTGGACCGCGAGACGTACACGGAAGCGAGGGAGGGATTGCCGTCGAGTCGGGCCGCCTCCTTCGCCGCCCGCTCGAAGTGGAGCGTGAACGTCTCGTAGATGCGCATGCGGTGGGCCTCGACCACCTCCGGGAAGCGGATCACCCTGCGCATCGTCATCCGCCCTCAGCTTCCGGTGCCGAAGCCGAGGAGGGGTACGTCATACAGCTCTGCGCTTCGTTGTCGTGTCAACGCCGGTCCCTCGGCGGCTCCGGTGACTTCGATGATCGGAATCTCGCAGATGAACTGCACTTTCGCGCCGAGTAGGTGCGACACTCGCCCCTCGGCCGACTTCCCCTTGATGCCGGCCGCGACGTGGATGTGAGGGGCCAGGCAGTCCTTCTCCGTGTCCCATGCGAGCGTTCCGCCGCCGAGTGCTTCGAGCGTCTCAACCCGGATCTCCTCCCACAAGGGGGCTTCGGGATCGGCGAGGGGTTCGCAAGAACCGACCAGCCGGGCCGAGCGGAGACCGCCGACGAATGTGGGGATGTACCCGGCTCGGATGCCCCGATCAGTGCAGAACTCGGTGAGGCCGTCCAGGAGGTCTTCCCCGTGGTCGAGGGCAAGCATGAACTGCCTGCCGGTGTGGACCTGGGCGTAGCGCATGGTCAGAGTCGTCCTTTGGCTGGTCGGGAGCGAGTCAGGAGTAGTCGAGGAACGCCTTTGCGATCTCTGGGTGGGGCGTGCCTGCGGCCACGTGGGCGATGAGGAGCAGACGGGCCTTATATGGGTCGAGTGCGCCCGCACTGATCAAGCCGCGGGCCAGCAAGTCGCTCTCGGAGCCGGGGAAGGCATAGGTCGAGGTGAGGACGGGGCCGGTGCCGATACGCGATGCGAGCACGACGGGCATCACGGCTGCCAGCGCTTCCAGCCGACTGCACCACGTCTCGGGGACGTGGCCGGCGCCGAACGCGGCCACCACCAGGCCGGCGACTTTGTCCGCCAGACCCTCCAGCAACGTCCCGCTGCTGCCCAACGACGCGGCAACGATCTCCACCTGCGGCAGGCCGCCGATGGGCAGCGGTACGGGTGCAGTCGGACTCAGCGAGCGGTGGAACCGCGCTGCCCCTTCCACGACGTGTCCGAGCGGCCCGGTGCCCGGGGAATTGAAGGCTCCAGGGCTGGTCGTGTGCATCTTTCGAACGTGGCGGGCGGCATGAATTTCGTCGCCCAGGACGACGAGGACACCCGTTCCCCGAGCCTCCGCACTCACGGCGGTCTGGACGGCTGCGAGAAGATTCGCTGGGCCGTCCGCTCCCGCCGTCGCGGCATTGCGCATCGCGCCCGTGAAGACCACCGGCGTGGTGCCTTGGTAGTAGAGGTTGGTTAGGAACGCGGTCTCCTCAAGGGTGTCGGTTCCTTGAGTCACCACGACGCCGTCGACCCCCTCGCCGTCGGCCTGTTGCAGTCGACCCACGAGGCTGACGATGTCGTCGACGTCCAGGGAGGCACCCGGCATCTGTCGGAAGTCCTCCACGGTTGCCTCGGCTACGTCTTGGAGCCCGGGCACAGCGCTAACCAGGTCTGAGCCGGTCAGGGTCGGTGTGACGCCGGCTGCCGCAGCGGTGCGCGTCATGGCGATGGTGCCGCCCAGGGTGAGTACCAGAACGGTGCTGTTCGGGGCACGATCAGCGGAGAGCACGGAAGACCTTTCCAGCGGGGTGATAACGCGGACGGGTTCATCGGGACGAGGAGAGCTTGCCGAGAAAAAGCAGGGTCTCATCCAGCGCTTCGACGGTCAGCAGACGGCTGCGGGGGCGAACGAGACCGGCGACGCCGTACTCGCCCAGAGCACGGCACCGGTCAGTCAACCAGCGCCAATCCAGGCCCAGGTAGCCCGCTAGTGATCGCAGACGCGTCTCCGAGTCCTCGCCCACCAGAACGTCGGCTTCCTGCGCGTCAGCGAAAGCGGTGGCGTACGTGCGCAGCTCTCCTCGGGCCGAGGTGCTGCCAGCAGCCCACAGCGCTCCGCCAGGGACCCGCACCCAGTTGGCAACGACGGCTCGCTGGCCGGGGATCAGGGCCACTCCGTCCACCTCCGAGTACTCCGGGTTCGGCACCACCCTGGCCCGGATGCCGCAGCGCTCCATGAGGGCGATCGCCAACAGCAGCAAGACCTTCTCGTATGTCTCAGACCGCGCCACCTCGGTCTCGGGCAGACAGAAGACCCGGACGGTCTGCGCTGCGGTCCCGTGGAAACGTTCGAGGGATTGGAGGTAGTCGAGTTTGTGCTTGAAGAACAGCCAGCAGGCCGCCTCTTCGCCGCTCTGCTCACGCGTCCAGAAGATCGGGACCGTGTTCGCATCGGCTAGCTCCTGCTCGATGTGTCGGGCGCAGAAGGCGGATCCCATCCAACTGCTGCCGACGGCGGTCAGGTCGACGAGCAGCTGGCTCGGCGCTGATCGGGGCAGGGACAGGTAGGTGTCAAGGAGGTGCTGCTCGGCGTCAAGCGTCTGATCATCGGACAAGAGGCCGTCATCGAGCTGGGTGAGCGCCCAGAGGATGCCATAGGTGAGGTCGTCCAGGAGGTAAGCCGAGGGAATCGACAAACCTCCCACAGCTGGCGGTCCCGGCAGCGCGGGCCTGCGAGCAGCTATGGCGTCGCGGACGTACAGGTTGAAGTCGTCTTGACGTTCTTCGACACCTACAAGAAACCCGCGGCGCGCCGGCCGTAAGAACCGCTCCAGCTGGTACAGCCCGTCCTGGCTCAAGTCACGAACGTCGGCCTCGTCGCCTCGCCTGACGACGGGAAGAAGGTGCACCGCGGCGCTGGTGCCATCCAGACGTTGGCGTCCAGCGATTTCCCAGATGCCCGCCGGACCGCCAGCGGGGAGCAGCAAGTTGGACGTGGGCCAGCGCGAACCGATCCGTGCGGGGACCGACTCCAGCCCCCCAGCTGGCTCGCTCGCGTGGGGTGCCGGGCTGAAGAGTTCTTCGACGGTGTGCCCGAACATGCGCTCCAGGATCTGCGCCGCTTCGCCGCGGGGCCGGCCGTACCAGGTGCCCGAGGCCCATCTGTCGAACGTCGTGCGCCCGACGCTGGCCGTGGCGAGTCGACGGTTGCCCTTCTCGGGGGCGAGCTCCCGGCCAGTGGCGGTGAAGTGGATGCAGAACGCTTCCCAGCCGAGTAGGTCGCGGTCTCTCAACAGGAGGCTGAACAGCGTCCGACGCATCGCGGCGGCCCCTCCCTGGGCGTGTACGGGCAGCAGAGCAGCGGGACGGTCTCCACGCATGGCGACAGGTGCTGCACACTTCGTGACCCTGGCTAGGATGCTCCCTCGGGTGAGCGCTTAGCAATATGGTCGAGCAAATTGCTCGACCATATTGCTTGTAGGCAGCCCGGTGAGCCGTCAGACTGGCCACCATGCCAGAAGCGAAGACGCCGTGGTCGTTGACCCTCAGCGAAGTCGGCCTGCGCCTTGAGGAGTTGCGCGAGCGACGCGGCCTCACCCAAGGGGACGTCGCGGGCCACGAAGTGCTGCATCGACGCGGTGTCAAGATCGACAACAGCGGTCTGAGCCGATTGGAGCGGGGACAGCGCCGCCGTGTCACCCGCGATCTCGTCGAGGCGCTGCTCGAGTGCTATCAGGCCAGCGCCACGGAGAGCTCTGAAATTCAGGCTCTCCTGAACGCAGACACCACGCCGGCCGGCCGTCCGCGCCCCGCACTGTGGCGGAGGAACGCCAACCTCCTTGGCCCCATGCAGTTCGAGGGCTTCCTGAAGATGGAGCGACGCGCTGCTGAGCTCTGGAACTATGAGCGCGACGTGTGGCCGGGACTGTTCCAGATCGAGGACTACGCCCGGATCGTCATCAGCCGGATGCGGCCCGAATTGCGTCCTGCAGAGGTGAAGGCCCTCGTTGACGTTCGCATGGACCGACAGCAGCAGGTCCGAGGTGGTGCACCGAAGGACTTTCGCGCTCTCGTGGACGAGAGCGCGTTCCGCGACACCATCGGCGACCGGTCAGTGTTGAGACGCCAGTTGGAGCGGATCCGCGCTGAGTCCGAGGAACATCGCAACACCATCCGCATCCTGCCGGACCTGATCGGCGTGCATCCGGGATCTGCAGGCGCGTTCGTCCTCATGGGCTTTCCCGAAGCTGCCCGTCAGGTTGTGTGGGTGGAGACCATGGTCAGTTCGGTGTACTTCGATGGTGATGAAGACGTACAGCGCTACACCGCAGCTTTCACCAACTTGTGGGAGCGGGCGCTGGACCCCACAGAGACGCGCATGCGCCTCGAGAAAAGAATCAAGGAGCTAGAACAGTGACATCGAAGCCGGACCCGTCCTCATTCGACCTGGCGTCGATCGAATGGACGGTGTCCCAGTACAGCGGCGGCGGCGGGAACTGCGTCCAGGTTGCCGTCCAGGACGGATACGTTCTGATCGGCGACTCGCAGAACCCGGGGCGGCTGCCCCAGGTATTCACTCCTGCTGAGGCGAAGGCCTGGCTGCTTGGTGCGAAGGACACGGACTTCGACTTCCTGCTCGATCTCTAACCCGTCCCGACGTGCTCAAGCGACCGGGCCGTCCCCAGGGCCGTTGGGGACGGCCCGGTCGCTGCTTGTAGCGGGTAGTCGCACCAGGCGACAATGTGAGTGCAGAGAATTTCTCTCAGTTCCTCGGCCAGTGGTCTGCGGCGCAACGCAGTCATCAATTAATCGGCACGGGCGTCTTGGCTGATCCGCGGAGGGAGCGTGAGAGGAATCGTCGGGCCTCGGCGGCATTCGATCTCGCAGTTCCTGCGAGGCTATCTCCCCGTCTTCTGGAAATTGCGGTAGGCGACTCGCCCGTGATGAGCCATCCGGCGAGGGACGTCACTCGCTCGGACTTCCGCTCGAAGGCGTATGAGGTACGTCCGCCGGGTGTAGAGACCTCACGTACGAGGGTGCATTCCTGTTTCTCGTAGTAGGCGGCGAGGGCCGGTGAAGTGCAGTCCCGTCGTACCCAGCTGATGTTCTCGCGGGCCGCACGGTCGACGGCCCAATCGGCGATGAGGGTTCCGAGTTTGCGGTGGCGTTCGGCGGGGTCCGTGACCGTTCCGTTGAGGTAGAAGGAGGTCTCCTCAGCTTCAGCGGTCGTCCAGGCCCAGGGAGCCGCAGTCCGGAGGATCGTGGTGCAGCCGATGATGCGGCGGTGGTCCTCTACCAGCACCCACATATCGCCGTCCCGCCGAGTGCAGTTGCCGGCAAGATCTTGAACGTGCTGTCCCCAGCTGGACCAGTTCGACAGCTGCTTGCTCTTCATCCATTCGGAGCGGGCCTGGATCATGGCCTCGAGGGCGCGTCGGTCCTCTGGTGTGGCTGGTCGCATCGCGAGCATGCGGTCCGCTCCTGTGTGTGCTCGTCCACGAGCGGGTTAACAAGTTGGTGTGCTGGGCGGAACCTTAGAGGCCTACTTCCTGGTAGCTACAACTTTCCCGCAGGAGCGCTTCGAAACGCCTGATGAACCATGCCGGTACGTGGAGGGGTGCCCGGAAAGCGCTACTAACCGACAGGTCACCCGTCGCCGAGCCGACCCGGCTGGGGTCAGTTCGGGCCGCAGTAGGCACGGCTCGGCGCAGCCCGTCGGCGAGGCGCTGGGCAAGGACGGCGGCCTGGTGGGCGCCGGCCGGCCCGCGGGTGGCCTCGATGGCGCGGATGAATGCGGATCCGACGATGACCGCGTCGGCATAGGAGCCGACGAGGGCCGCCTGCGCTGGAGTGGAGACGCCGATGCCGACAGCGACGGGGTGGGTGAGGGCGCGCAGGCTGTCGACGAAGGTCGGCAGGCCTCGGTGAAGTGGGCCTTGGCCGCCGGTGACGCCGGCCGTCGCGGGGGCGTAGACCGCAGTCGCGGGTGACGACGACGGCGATCGGCGTGCCTGCCGGTGGCCGGGATGAAGCGGCCGTTCACACGTCGCCCTCCGGCTCGGAAACTCCGGCTGCCCGGCTAACGAGCGGTGTGATGGCTCCCGACCCGGCCGGATGTACCTCCAGGCCGCCATCGGCGTTCAGCACCGGGCGACGGCTTGGGTAGGTGCGCCTTGCCGTCTCCAGGTCACGCTCGTCGAAGTCGCCGGTGAAGACGAGCACGCCGTGGAGGAGTTCAACTTTCTGCGCGGCGGTGGGCCAGCGGGAGAGTAGGGCTTCTGCGGTCATGGGGGCTGCTGGCGGTGGCAGGTCCGGTCCAGTCATGCGCGACCCTCTCTCGGTCGGGGCAGGCGGGTCTGTTATTGCAACAGTCCCGCTTGATAGTGCTGGTCGTGGTGCTGGACTGCCCGCCGGGGAAAGGCGCGGGCCATCCAGTCTTCTGGTGCTCCGACCTGGCGAAGTGTTGCGATCTGCCGGTCGTAGTCGCGCCCTTCGGGGCTGGCGTGGACGCGGAGGTAGAGGGGGTCGTCCTTGCCTGTGGTGTGGCCGTCGAAGTAGAAGGCGCAGGTGTGGTTCCACTGGTAGGGGGCGTCTGGTTCAGCGCAGTGGCAGAACCGGTGGGCCACGCGTGCCGGTAGTCCCCATCGTGGGTGGCACAGCCGCTGAAGGAGCTGGTCGTGCCACAGGGCCCGGGGGTGGCCGGTGCGGGCGTCGATCTTCCAGCTGTCGCCGTCGTCCCAGCACTGGACGCGGTAGAAGGCGGTGACGGTGTGGAAGAGCGCGATACGCCGGAGCAGAGCGCTGCCCACCGCGGCCCGTGTGGCTCGCGTGCTTTCGCGACTGGGACAGGCGTTGAGGTAGTCGCATTCCACGGGATCGAGGCGCGGGGCCGTCCACAGCGGTCGCTGTCCGTTGCCTTCGCGCCAGTGCCGGTTTCGGCGTTCGACATCGGCCCAGCTCTCTTTCAGCCCGCGGGGCAGAGCGAGTACGAGCGTCGCCTCTGGCCCGGAGTCTTTCACCATGTGCAGGTGCAGTTGTCGGCCGCCGGCCTCGATGCCGCTCATCCGCAGGCCGGGAATCCCGGGTACATCGTTCCCGTTTCCCGGTGCGGGAGTTGCGGGCAGCAGACGGCTCAGACAGTGCTCAGGGAAGGAGTAGCGCGCCTGGCCCATGTAAGGGTCGAGGTGCAGGGTGAGGGAAGTGCTGGAACCGGTCAGTGAAGCAATGCCGAAGGGGTGTGCGCACAGGTCCGGAGAGGTGCCCAGTTCCTCGAGGACGTAGCTCTCCAGCCGCATCTGCGCGGGCGAGGCCGGGGGTGCCGGGTGGCTGGTGCGAAGGCCGGCGCGGCGGGACTGCCCACTGCACTCGGCCCAGTAGCGCAACTTGCGGGACTCCCACGAGGAGCGGCTGCTCACGACAGTGCCTTCCTGACGTGCCCCTGCCCGATCCCGGCACGCCTACGAACACTGACGATCTGCTGGGTGTGATCACGGTGGTACAGGCCGGTGCAATGCCACGCTCCTTGCGTTCCTGTACGCCGGATCGGGCGGCGGTCGGAACGTGGCCCGCCTCGGGCCATGCCCGCCCATCATCCAGCGTCCTCACGGGACAAGACGGACGACACCGCCAGGGGTTCACCCGGACGGGTTGTGCCTCAAGCCTGGAGGGGACAGGTGAGCGGGAGCACGCAGCGCCAGGAACTCGTGCTCAACCAGCCATGCGACCACCGCGCGCAATCGGGCGACAGGCACACCCAATCCATCGGCCCAGTGGACGAACCCGAACGGGACCGGTCCGCTGCCCTGGAGTTGGCCGGACAGGATGTCCAGCACATCCCGGCAGGTGCCGTCGTTACGCGGAGGGTTCCTACCGTTGGCGGCCCGGGCCTGCATGCGGTGCAGGAAACCGGCCGCCCTTCCCGCCGGTCCCGTGATGACGCCGAAGTCGCACATGCAGCTGCTCACGCACAGCACAACGTCCAGCCCCTCGTGAACAACTCCTGGCGGTGCCCAGACTCACCCGAACAGACGCTCTGTGTCGCGTGTAGGGCCTGCCCCTCTCTGGCAACGTAGGACGAGGCAGGCATACTGGATGATTCATTGAGTCGAGGGCGGAGAGGGAGTAGTGCTCGTAGTGGCCAGCACCAACGACCACGGGACCCCGGATCCGCAGGTGACACCCCGCGCGGCCGGTCATCGCCGGTACTCGGCGGCGTACAAGGCGCGGATCTTGGCCGAGTACGAAGGGATCGACAAGCAGGCCAAGGGCGCCTTGCTGCGGCGCGAGGGCCTATATTCGTCGCTGATCACAACCTGGCGTCAGCAGCGGGACAAGGGTGCCGAGGCGGCGCTCGCCGCATCGGCGGGTCGGCCGAAGACCGATCCGCGGGACAAGGAGATCGCCCGGCTCAAGTCCGAAAACGCCAAGCTGGGAGCCGAGCTGGGCAAGGCACGCACCGTCATCGAGGTGCAGTCAAAACTCTCCGCGCTGCTCGACCAGTTCGCCACGGACAGCGCCACGACGAACAACGGCGAGAGCAAGTGACCTTGGCGGAAGCGGCGTCCGCTGGCGTGCCCGTCGGCGAGGGCGAGTCGGCCTTCGAGGCGGCCCGCACGGTTGCCCTGGGCAAGCTGTCCCTCCTGGTCGGCCGGGTCAAGGCATGCGCCGCGCTCGGCGTGAGCCGGGCGACCTGGTACCGCCACCACCGCACGTCCCCGCCGCCGGTGAAGCCGACGCTGGAGCGCAAGCGCCATCCGCGGGCCCTGAGCGAGGCTGAGGAGGCGGAGGTCCTGGCGGTGTTGCGGTCGGCCGAGTTCGTCGACATGGCACCGGCCGAGATCTACGCGGTGCTGCTGGACCGGGGCACCTATCTGTGTTCGGAGGCGACGATGTACCGGATCCTGCGCCGACACGGCGAGGTCCGCGAGCGCCGTCGGCAGGCCACGCATCCGCCCCGCAAGAAGCCTGAGTTGATCGCGACCGCTCCGAATCGGGTGTGGTCGTGGGACATCACGAAGCTGAAGGGCCCGTATCGGGGAAGCTATTTCTGCCTCTACACGATCATCGACATCTACAGCCGCTACACCGTCGGCTGGATGATCGCCGCATCCGAGAACAAGGACCTCGCCGAGCAGTTCCTGTCCTCCACCATCACCAAGTACCCCGTTGAGCAAGGGAAGCTGACGATCCACTCCGACCGGGGATCGCCGATGATCGCCCACAACGTCGCGCAGATGCTCAGCAATATGGGCGTCACCAAGTCCCATTCGAGACCGAAAACGTCGAATGACAACCCGTACTCGGAAAGTCAGTACAAAACCTTGAAGTACCGGCACGATTTCCCCGACCGGTTCGGCTGCATCGAGGACGCCCGCACCTGGTGCACCGGCTTCTTCGACTGGTACAACCTCGCCCACCGACACTCCGGGATAGCGATGCACGCCCCATTCGACGTGCACTTCGGGCTCGCCGACCAGCTCCGCGAGATG
>NZ_NEUB01001040.1:0-29356 GCF_002910825.1 Streptomyces sp. SM1
CGCCCGGGCGCGGGACGTCTGGGAGCTGGCCCTGATCGGGGCGGCCCTGGACCGCGGGGTGCCGCTGCTCGGCATCTGCCGGGGGATGCAGTTGCTGAACGTCGCTCTCGGCGGCACTCTCGTCCAGCACATCGACGGCCACGCGGGGGTGCCGGGCGTCTTCGGACGGCACCCGGTCAAGCCGGTTCCGGGCACGCGGTACGCCGCCGCGGTCCCGGAGGAAACGTCCGTACCGACCTACCACCACCAGTCGGTGGACCGCCTGGGGGAAGGTCTCGTGCCCTCGGCGTACGCGGAGGACGGCACGGTCGAGGCCGTCGAGCTCGCCACCGGGGTGTGGACGCTGGGTGTGCAGTGGCACCCCGAGATGGCCGAGGACCTGCGCGTGATGCGCGCCCTGGTCGTCTCGGCGACGCGGTAGCGCCGGCAGGTGTTCCGTCCCGGTGCCCGGTGCCCGGCGTGGGTGGGGGCCGGGGGGTGTTCGCGCGGCCCGGCGCTTGCGGGGTGCCTCCCCCCACTCTCGGCTTCGCTCGAGCGGGAGGTGCCCCCACCTCCCACCCGCCCTCGTCGCCCGGCGGCACGACTGCCCTCGGTGGCAGGCGGGGTCACGGCGCTCGCGGGCCGGGGCGACACAGGGGCGCCGTCGCGGCACCCGGGCCGGACCCGGCGGCACGACTGCCCTCGGTGGCAGGCGGAGTCACGGCACTCGCGGGCCGGGTCTTCAGCCGCGGGTCAGGGACAGCAGGTCCCGGGCCGGGCCGGCGGGCAGATGGCCCGTGCGCCAGACCGCGCGCAGGTCGCGCGCCAGCGCCACCCCGTCCACCGGGATCCGCACCAGTCGCCGCAACGCCAGTTCCTCCCCCACCACCAGCTCACTCAGTACCGCCGGCCCCGCCCCGCCCACCACCGCCGCCTTCACCGCGGTGGTCGAGGACAGCTCGATCAACGGCCGCGACAGCCCGCCCAGCGCCGCGTCCAGCACCTGCCGTGTCCCCGACCCCTCCTCCCGCAGGATCAGCGGGGTCGCCGCCAGCTCCCGGGCCGCGAGCGGGCGCCGCCGGCGCGCCCACACATGCGACGGCGCCGTCACGACGATCAGCCGGTCGTGGGCGATCACCGCGGAGTCCAGTCCCGCGGGAACCGTCAGCCCCTCCACGAACCCGACGTCCGCCTCCCCGGACACCAGCCGCTCCGCCACCGCCGCCGAGTTCCCGGCGAGCAGGGACACCGCCGTGTCCGGACGTTCCGCGCGCAGCGCGAGCAGCCAGCCCGGCAGCAGGTACTCGGCGATCGTCATGCTCGCCGCCACCCTCAGCCGCGAGTCCCTGCGGTCCTTGAGCGCCTGCGCGCCCGCGTCGAACGCCTCCGCGGCCTCCACGATCCGCCGCGCCCAGTCGGTGACCAGCGCCCCCGCGTCGGTCAGTCGTGATCCCCTCGGTGAGCGGTCGACCAGAGCCACCCCTAGCTGCCGCTCCATCGACCGGACGCGACTGCTCGCCGCGGGCTGGGTGATGCCCAGCTCGCGCGCCGCACCGCCCAGGCTCCCCAGTCGCGCCACCGCCAGCAGCAACTGCAACGCCCCCAGGTCCGGTACCCGGTGGGCCAGCGGTCCGGCGCTCGGAGGGCGGTCGCCAGGGAGGTCCTCCGTCTCGCTCATAAGGCCAGCCTATGCCGTCGTCGGGGCGGGCCATCCGCCGCGCACCGCGCGCGGACCGGTCAGGGGCGCGCCGCCCGCAGTGCACGGCCCAGCACCGCCGGCGCCTCGGCCAGTGACGGCCCGTACCAGGTGAGGTGGCGGCCGCCGACCAGCGCGCAGGGCAGCCCCGGGAAGGCCTCCGGGCCGTCGTCGGGGGTGAACCGGTACGGCTCGTCGGGAAGCACGACGAGGTCCGGTCGCACCGCGCGCAACTCGTCGAGCGGGATGCGGGGATAGCGCTCCGGATGGGCCGCGTACAACTGGTCGACGCCGAGGCGGGACGGCAGGTCGCCGGCGAAGGTGTCGCGGCCCAGCACCATCCAGGGGCGCCGCCAGACGGGCACGACCGCCGTCCGGCGCTCCGCGGGCAGCCCGTCCCACGCGGCTTCGGCCTCGTCCAGCCACCGGGGCCGTGCCGCCACCCCGCACGCGGTGAGCACCCGGTCCAGCTCCCGGAACGCCCCCGGCAGTGTCCGTACCTCCGTGACCAGCACGTCGAGTCCCGCCGCCCGCAGGGCAGCCAGATCGGGCTCGCGGTTCTCCTCCTCGTTGGCGATGACCAGGTCGGGGGCGAGGGCGGTGATCCGGTCCGCGTTCGGGTTCTTCGTGCCGCCGACCCGTACGACGTCCAGCCCGGCCGGATGTACGCACCAGTCGGTGGCGCCGACAAGGAGGCCGGGAGCGGAGTGCGCCACGGCCTCGGTCAGCGAGGGAACGAGGGAGACGACCCGGGCGGGGCTCATCGGCGCGGCTTGTCCCGCAGCGCCTCGATGTCCTCGGCGACCGCGACGACCAGCAGCCGGGTCTCCGCGACCGTGGCCCGCCAGCGGTGCCGGACGCCGCCGGTCAGATACAGGGTGTCGCCGCGGCCGAGACGGTACGCGCGGCCCTCCGCCTCGATCTCCACGGCACCGTCCGCCACATACATCAACTGGTCGTTGCGGTACTGCAGTTCACGGCCCGCGTCATGGTCGCCGGTGAACTCGGAGGCGTGCATCTGATGATGACCGCGTACCAGGGAGCGCGCGCGGGGCTCGGCCCGGGGCCCGGTGCCCTCGGCGCGGACGACATCCACGCTGCACGCCGGGTCGGCGGCGGCGAGGAGTTCCACGGCGGTGGTGCGCAGGGCGTCGGCGACCTTCTCCAGGGAGCTCTGGCTGGGACGGGCCCGCTCGTTCTCGATCTGGCTCAGGAACGGCACCGAGAGGCCGCTGCGCTCGGCCACGACGGCAAGGGTGAGGTCCAGCGCACGGCGGCGGCGGCGCACGGCCGCGCCCACCCGCAGGGGCTGTTCTTTGTGGTCGCCCATCGCTCCGGCTCCCTCCTCACCGATCGTTCCGCGTCTGCCTGTCGAGTTGTCTGCACCCTACGCATGTTCGGCAAGCCGTTTCAGGCGCCCGTCACGTCACCGTCACGCCCGGCCGGCCCGGACCTCACAGTTCACGCCAGCCGTCCGGCGGGGCCCCTCGGTCTCCACGTATGCGAAAAAGGCTGTTCCCGCCATTGTTCCCCCTGCCGGACGGAAGGTCACGGGGAAGGACCCGAGAAGGTTCGGGGAGGGCATCACCCTCCGCGATTGTCCGAATCCCGCCCGTGCCCACCCCGCGGTCACCCGCGTCCCCGCACACCCGCACCCCCGCATACGACAGCCCCCCGCAGCCCAAGGACCACGGGGGGGCGTCGCATGACACGGGACCGCCTACCGCGGAGTCATCCGCCCCACGATCTCCGGATGCTCCTCGAGCCACGCGGCCACGGCCCCTTCCTCCTTGCCCTGACCCCGGTCCTTGATCTCCTTCTCCAGGGTGCCGAGCTCGTTCTCGCTCATCGTGAACCCCTTGATCCACTGCGTGAGCCGCGGGTACTGCTCGGGGAACTTCTTGCTCGCGATGGTGTGGATGGTGTTGCTCTCGCCCCAGGCGCGCTTCGGGTCCTCGAGCTTGGTCAGCTCGTACTCGCTGTACGTCCAGTGCGGCGACCAGAGCGTGACCGCGATGGGCTCCTTCTTGGTGTAGGCCCGCTTGAGCTCGGCCAGCATCGCCGGCGAGGAGCCGTCGACGACCTTGTACTCCTTGTCCAGGCCGTAGGCCGGCAGGACCTTGTTCTTGAGGATGTCCATCTGACCGGTGCCCGGTTCGATGCCGACGATCCGCCCGTCGAACAGGTCCGCCTTGCCCTTCAGGTCCGCCAGCGACTTGACGTCCTTGACGTAGGAGGGAACGGAGAGTTCCAGGGAGACCGGTTCGTACCACGTGCCGAGGTCGGTGAGCCTGTCCTTGTTCGGCTCGTAGAAGTTCTTCTGCGAGTGCGGCAGCCAGGCGTCGAAGTTGAGGTCGAGATCCCCGGACGCGAGACCGGTGTAGACCGGGCCGACCTCCATCTGCTTGAGGTTCAGCTTGTAGCCGCGCCGCTCCAGGACGTTCTTCCACAGGTAGGTGATGGCGACGTCCTCCTCCCAGGGGAACCACGCCACGTCCAGCGTCCGCTTCGCCTCGGCGGGGATGTCACCCGAGCCGGACGCGACCGGGGCCAGCTTGTCGACGACACCCGGGTCGTCCTCGAGCCAGGCGCGGACGGCGGTCTGCTGGTTGCCCTTGCCGGCCTTGTTGATCTCGGCCTCCAGGCCGGTGAGCTGCTCCTCGGTCATCGAGAAGTCCTCCAGCCACTTCCCGACGACCGGGTTGTCACCGGCGAAGCCCTTGCGGGAGACCAGGTGCACGCCGTCGCCCTCGCCCCAGGAGCCCTTGGGGTCCTTCAGCTTCTTCAGGTCGTAGTCGCTGTACGCCCAGTGCGGCGACCAGAGCGTGACGACGACCGGTTCCTTCTTGCTGTAGGCACGCTTGAGCTCGGCCAGCATCGCCGGCGTGGAGCTGTCGACGACCTTGTACTCCTTGTCCAGGCCGTAGTCGCCCAGCACCTTGTCCTTCAGCAGGCCCATCATTCCGGCGCTGGCCTCGATGCCGGTGATCTCCCCGCCGAAGGTGGAGGCCTTGCCCTTCAGGTCCTCCAGCGAGTCGATGTCCTCCATGTACGCCGGGACACTCAGCTCCAGCGTCGTCTCCTCGTACCAGGTGCCGAGGTCGTCGAGCCGCTTGCCGTACTTCTTCCAGTACGCCTCGTGCGTCGTCGGCAGCCAGGCGTCGGTCTGGAAGTCGATGTTGCCCTGCGCGAGGGCGGTGTAGAGCGGTCCGGCCTCGAACTGCTTGGCCTCGACCTCGAACCCACGCTGTTCGAGGATCTCCTTCCACAGGAAGGTGGAGGCGACGCCCTCGTCCCAGGGGATGTAGCCGATGCTTATCTTCTTGCCGTCGCCCACGTTCTTGCCGTCGTCGGCGGTGGTGTCGGAGTCACCGGCGCCGCCGAAGAGTCCCATGCCGCCCGCGACCAGGGCGAGCACGACGACCCCGATGACGGCGACCTGCGGACGGGGCCGGTAGGACCAGATCTTCATCCCCTGGGCGGCGCGGGCCTTGGCGGCCGCGCGGCGTCCGAGCGGGGAGACGTGGGTGCCCAGGGCGCTGGTCATCCGGTCCAGGTAGATCGCCAGGATGACGATGGCGAGACCGGACTCGGCGCCGAGGCCGATGTTCAGCTGGCCGATGGCCTCGATGACGGCGCCGCCGAGGCCGCCGGTGCCGACCATGCCGGCGATCGCGGCCATGGACAGGCCGAGCATGATGACCTGGTTGACGCCCGCCATCACCGTGGGCAGCGCCAGCGGCAGCTGGACGCGCAGCAGGGTGTCACGGGGAGAGGTGCCGAACGCCTCGGCGGCCTCGACCAGTTCCTTGTCGACCTGGCGGATGCCCAGCTCGGTCATGCGCACGCCCGGGGCGAGCGCGAAGATCAGGGTGGCGACGATGCCCGGGGCGGGGCCGGTTCCGAAGAACAGGATCGCCGGGATGAGGTAGATCATCGCGGGCAGCGTCTGCATGAAGTCCAGGACCGGCCGCACGAGGGCGCTGACCCGGTCCGAGCGGGCCGCCCAGATGCCCACGGGCACGGCGATGACCAGTGCGATGACGGTGGCGACGACGACCAGTGCCAGCGTCACCATCGAGTCCTCCCACAACTCCATGGAGTCCAGGAAGGCGAAGCCCGCGAAGGAGAGGACACCGGCGAGGGTGCCGCGCAGCCAGAACGCGATCACCGCGAAGATGCCGCAGAGGATCAGCGGTTCGGGCGCCTGGAGGACGGCGTTGACACCGTCGTAGGCGCCGGTGAAGACGGCCTTGAAGAAGTCGAACAGCCAGGTGACGTCGGCGAGCAGCCAGTCGACGGTGCTGTTGACCCAGTCGCCGAGCGGAATCCTAGGCACGGGCCATCACCTTCTCGCCGCCCTTGTCCCGGGGGGTGTCGCAGACACCGGGGTCGGACTCCTCGTCGCCGAGGAAGCCGACGAGGCGCTGCCGGGGCACGACGCCGACGACCGCGTCCTCCGTGTCCAGCACCGCCACGGGGTGCGGCACGCGGGCGCTGATCGCGCACAGGTCGGTGAACGGCGTCCCGGGCTTCGCGGTCTCGCAGCCGCAGTCGGCCTCGTCACCGCGCACCTCGGTGTCCATGACGGACCCGGCGGTGAGCACACGGGAGCGGTCGACGTCCTGGGTGAAGGAGGCCACGTAGTCGTTGGCCGGCCGGATCAGGATGTCCTGGGCGGTGCCGATCTGCTCGATGCGGCCGTCGCGCATCATCGCGATGCGGTCGCCCAGGCGCATGGCCTCGTTGAGATCGTGGGTGATGAAGACGATCGTCTTCTTCAGCTTCTTCTGCAGTTCGATCAGCTGATCCTGCATGTCGCGGCGGATCAGCGGGTCGAGGGCGCTGAAGGACTCGTCCATCAGCAGCAGGTCGGCGTCGGTGGCGAGCGCGCGGGCCAGGCCCACACGCTGCTGCATGCCGCCGGACAGCTCGTCGGGCCACGACTTCTCCCAGCCGGCCAGGCCACACAGGGCGAGCGCCTCGTCGGCGCGGCGAGCGCGCTCGGCGCGGGGCACGCCCTGCACTTCAAGACCGTAGGCAGCGTTGTCACGGACGCTGCGGTGCGGGAACAGCGCGAAGTGCTGGAAGACCATGCTGATCTTCTTCGAGCGGACCTGGCGCAGTTCCCGGTCGGACAGCGCGGTCAGGTCCTGACCGTCGAAGCGCACATGTCCGGCGGTCGGCTCCAGCAGGCCGTTCAGCATCCGCAGCAGGGTGGACTTGCCCGAGCCCGACAGGCCCATGACGACGAAGATCTCGCCCGGTTCCACCGTGAACGAGGCGTCGATGACGGCCGCGGTGACGCCGTCGGCGCGCAGCTCCTCCCGGTCTGCCTTCTTCTGGCGCAGTCGTTCGACCGCCTGGTCCGGTCGTCTGCCGAACACCTTGAACAGATGCTCGGCCTCAAGCCTGGATGACACGCGTACCTCTTGTCTCGACGGCAAATGGCGGAAGCGATGTCCGGCGGACGGCTCACGCGCCCACAACAGTTGAATCTGTAACCGGCATCGCTCCGGGCCCGCACCTCCCCGGATCCGCACGGGGCAAACCCGTTCGTGCGCCGCCTCACAGTGACGTCGCAGGACGCAACGCGTTGCCCAGAGCACACCGTGCTGATCCCTGCCGGGCGGTGTCGGTGCCGTGCGGCATGATGCGGGACGTGACCGGACGACTGATGCTCCTCGACACCGCTTCCCTCTATTTCCGCGCCTACTTCGGCGTCCCCGAGTCCGTCCGCGCCCCGGACGGCTCGCCGGTGAACGCGGTGCGCGGGCTGCTCGACTTCATCGACCGCCTGGTGAAGGACCACCGGCCGGACCGTCTGGTGGCCTGCATGGACGCCGACTGGCGCCCGCAGTGGCGGGTGGACCTGATCCCCTCCTACAAGGCGCACCGGGTCGCCGAGGAGCGCGCGGCGGGCCCGGACGAGGAGGAGGTGCCCGACACCCTGTCGCCGCAGGTGCCGGTCATCGAGTCGGTGCTCGACGCGGTGGGCATCGCGCGCGTGGGGGTCGCCGGGTACGAGGCGGACGACGTGATCGGTACGTTCACCGCCCGGGCGAGCGGACCCGTCGACATCGTCACCGGTGACCGTGATCTCTACCAGCTGGTGGACGACGCGCGCGGGGTGCGCGTGCTGTATCCGCTGAAGGGCGTGGGCACGCTCCAGGTCACCGAGGAGGCCACGCTGCGCGAGAAGTATGGGGTGGACGGCAGGGGGTACGCGGATCTGGCGCTGCTGCGCGGTGATCCGAGCGACGGGCTGCCGGGCGTACCGGGCGTCGGGGAGAAGACCGCGGCCAAGCTGCTGGCCGAGTTCGGCGATCTGGCCGGGATCCTGGCGGCCGTGGACGACCGGCGGGCCAAGCTCACACCGACGCAGCGTCAGCGTCTGGACCTGGCGCGGCCGTACCTCGCGGTCGCTCCCAAGGTGGTCCGGGTCGCGGACGACGTCCCGCTGCCGGACGTCGACACGGCGTTGCCGCGGACGCCGCTGGACCCGGCCGGGGTGGAGGCCCTGGCCGCCCGGTGGGGTCTGGGCGGTTCCCTGCAGCGGCTGCTGACGACGCTGTCGTCGTGAGCCGCGGGCGCGGCCCGGAGCGGCGGCTCCTGCGCTCTCCGAGGGCGAGGTGCTAACTTAGGTAACCCTAACTGCGACCGCTGGGAGGCACCTCATGGCAGAGCGACCGGGACGCGCGGCGCGCACAGTGCACACCGCCGAGGTCGTCCGCACGGAGCGGCTGACCCGGCACATGCAGCGTGTGGTGCTGGGCGGCGAGGGTCTCGCCGCCCTCCCCGTGGGCACCTGCACCGATCACTACGTCAAACTGCTGTTCCCTGCCTCGGGTGTCACCTACCCCGAGCCCTTCGATCTCCAGCGCGTCCGCGAGGAGTTCCCGCGCGGGCAGTGGCCGGTGACCCGTACGTACACGGTGCGCCAGTGGGACACCGAGCACCGCGAACTGACCCTGGACTTCGTGATCCACGGGGACGAGGGACTGGCCGGGCCCTGGGCGGCGAACGTCCGGCCGGGCGAGATCGTACGGTTCCTCGGCCCCGGCGGCGCGTACGCCCCGGACCCGGGCGCCGACTGGCACCTGCTCGTCGGGGACGAGAGCGCGCTGCCCGCGATCGGCCGTGCGCTGGAGACGCTGCCCCCGGGTGCCAGGGCCTTCGCCTTCGTGGAGGTCGCCGGACCCGAGGAGGAGCAGAAGATCGACTCCGACGTGGAGGTGCGCTGGCTGCACCGCGGCGGCCGTCGCGTCGGCGAGGCGCTGGTGGAGGCCGTGCGGAACCTGGACTTCCCCGAGGGCCGGGTGCACGCCTTCGTCCATGGCGAGGCGCATTTCGTCAAGGAGTTGCGGGGGCTGCTGCGGGTGGAGCGCGGCCTGTCGCGCGAGGACCTGTCGATCTCCGGGTACTGGCGGCTCGGCCACAACGAGGACGGCTGGCAGGCCTCCAAGCGGGACTGGAACGCCCGCGTCGAGGCCGAGCAGGAAGGTGCGGGCGCCACCACCGCCTGACCGCGCCGGGATGCCCCCGGGAGCCGCCGGGCGGGCCGGTCGGGTGAACCATGGCCCGTCGCACCGGGGGTGGCGGCGTGGCGAGCTCTCCGGGCCCGCGCGCTGCCCCAGGATCCGGGCCCGTGGCACACACCTTCGACGAGCTCGTGGCCAAGCAGCGCGCGGCGGACGAGGCACACAGCCGGGTCCGGCAACTGCGGGACACCTACGATCCACGCGCCCGCGCCCAGTGGAGCGCACACCAGCGGGCGACGTGGGAGACAGCCTGGCGGGCGTGGCGCGACCTCGCCCGTGACGTCCGCGTCGCGGTGACCGACTACGCCCGCGCCGAGGGCAGACCGCTGCACGAGATCGAGGCGGATCTGACCCACGCGGTACACCACGGGAAGCCTCCGGAGCCGGGCACTCCGGGCGGGTAGCGCGCCGGGCGTCCCGCGCCCGGCGGGCGCCCGTACGCTTGCCCGGTGTGAGACGCAGACGGCCGGTTCCGCCCTCTCCCCTGCCGCAGCGCGAGGGGGTGGACCCCGTGCGGGTGCGGCTGCCCGCCGGGGAGCAGTGGGCCACGGTGGGGGAGCATCTGGTGCGGCGGCTGGCGGCCGGCGCCGGAGTGGTGGACGGGATGTTCGCCGCGGGGCTGATCGTCGGGGCGGACGGACGGGCCGTACCGGCGGACACACCGTACGCGCCCGGTATGTTCCTCTGGTTCCACCGGGAGCTGCCCGACGAGGTGCCGGTGCCGTTCCCGCTGGTGGTCGTCCACCGGGACGAGCACATCGTCGTCGTCGACAAGCCGCATTTCCTCGCCACCACCCCGCGCGGCAGCCATGTCACCCAGACCGCGCTCGCCCGGCTCCGCCGTGAGCTCGGCATCCCGGAGCTGGGAGCCGCGCACCGCCTCGACCGGCTCACCGCGGGACTGGTGCTGTTCACGGTGCGGCCCGGGGAGCGCGGCGCGTACCAGACGCTGTTCCGCGACCGCCTGGTGCACAAGGAGTACGAGGCCGTCGCCCGGTACGACCCGGCGCTGGAGCTGCCCCGGACGGTACGCAGCAGGATCGTGAAGGAACGCGGAATGCTGACCGCCGAGGAGGTCGGGGGCGAGCCCAACGCGGTGACCCGGGTGGAACTCGCCGGCCACCGCCCGGACGGTCTGGGCCGGTACCGTCTGATGCCCGGCACCGGGCAGACCCATCAGCTGCGCGTCCATATGAACGCCCTCGGTGTGCCGATCCTCGGCGATCCCCTGTACCCCGTGGTGACCGGTCCCGTGCCGGCCGGTGACTTCCGGCGTCCGCTGCAACTGCTGGCGCGGAAGCTGGAGTTCACCGACCCGGTGACGGGCGTGGAGCACCGGTTCAGCAGCGGCCGGACGCTCGGGGTCTGGAGCTCGTACGAGGAGTGGTCGGCCGGTCAGTAGCCGCGCCACCAGCGCAGGAGGCGCTGCCACGCGTTCCGCGGCGGGGCGGGTTCCGTCACGGGCTCCGGCGCGGGCGGAGGCACCGGCGCGGGCATCGGCGCGGGAGCGGGAGCGGGCGGCACGGTGTGCGGCGCGGACTGCTCCGGCGCGGACGCCGCCGCGGTCTTCGGCCGGGCCCCGCCGCCGATGTGCCAGTCCTGCTGCACGGGCGCCTCGTTCTCGTGGCTCGGCCGCTGCGTCTCGTCCTGCTGCGGCCGGGGCGTGAAGTGGACGGGCAGTTCCACGAGATGCCGTGAGGCGATGGACTCGGTGAAGTACAACTCCTCCTCGTCGATCCGCAGTTCCACGTCCGGCAGCCGCATGAGCAGCGCGTCGACGCCGACTTCGGCGATGGTGCGGCCGATGTCCTGACCGGGGCACTCGTGCGGGCCGCCGCCGAAGGCGAGGTGCGAGCGGTTGCCCATCATGTCGGCGGTCGGGTCGGGGCGTACCCGTGGGTCGACGTTGGCCGGCGCGGGTGCGAACAGCAGTCCGTCGCCCTTGCGGATGCGCCGGCCGCCGAGCTCCGTGTCCTGCTTGGCGTAGTAGGCGAAGATGGTGCTGAACGGCGGTTCGTCCCACAGCAGTTGCTCCACCGCCTGGGGCACGGTCATCTGGCCGCCGTTGAGCTGGGAGCGGAAGCGCGGGTCGATCAGCACCTGGCGCAGGACGTTGGCGAGGAGGTTGGCGGTGGCCTCGTAGGCGGCGATCAGCACCACTCGGAGGTGCTGGCTGACCTCCTCGTCGGTCAGCCCGGCGGGGTGGGTGACGAGGCGGCCCGCGAAGTCGCCGAGCGGCTCGGCCCGGCGCCGCACGGCGAGGCGCTGCAGCGCTCCCATGATGTACGCGTTGCTGGCGATGGCGGTCTCGGTGCCCCGGAGCATGTCGCGGGCGGCCTCGACGATCCGGTCGTTGTACTCGTCGGGCATGCCGAGGACGTGGCACATCACGGCCATCGGCAGATGCTCGGCGTACTGGCCGACCAGGTCGGCCTCGCCCGCCTCGCAGAAACGGTTGACGACCCGCTGGACGCTGCGGTTGACGTGCCGGCGCAGGCCGCGGAAGTCGGTGGCCGCCACGGCGGCGTCGATGGCGCCGCGCAGCCGCAGGTGCTCGTCGCCCTCCGCGTGCGCGCACATCGACTGCCAGGCGATGTGCGGCATCAGCGGATGGTCGGGCTTGACCAGGCCCTCGGCGAGCGGGGACCAGATACGGCTGTCCTTGCAGTACTGGGCGGGGGTGCGCACCAGTTGCTGGCTCTCGGCATGGCCGAGGACGACCCACATCGGCACGTCGTCGTGGATGAGCACGGGCGCCACCGGACCGTGCTCGGCCCGCAGTTCCTCGTACAGGTTCCGCAGGTCCTCCGACTCGTGCAGCCGGGCGAGACCGCCGGGGCCCGGGTCGTGCGCGGGGCAGCCGGGGGGCGGTCCGGGCCGGGGGCCGTCCGTGCCGGCCGGGGAGTCTCCCGTCAGGGAGTGAGGTTCAGGCGTCACAGTGGTCGCTCCGAAAAGGGGAACAGGGGGCTGGTCTGGAGGCAGAGGGGGTGGAATCGGGCGGTCAGCGGAGCGAGCCCGTCATGGCGATCGAGTGCAGGAACCGCATCAGGGTCATCAGGACGTCACGGCTGGAGGCGCGGCGCCGCACATCGCACTCCACGATGGGGATCTGCTCGGACAGGTCGAGGGCGGACCGCAGGTCTGGGATGGGGTAACGCGGGCCGTCCGGGAAGGAGTTGACTGCGACGACGAACGGCACGCCGCGCTCCTCGAGGCGTCCCATGACGTCGAAGCTGACTTCGAGGCGGCGCGTGTCGACCAGGACGACCGCACCGAGCGCCCCCTCGAACAGTCCGTTCCACAGGAACCAGAAGCGCTCCTGGCCCGGGGTGCCGAAGAGGTACAGCACCAGCTGGTCAGTGATCTTGATGCGCCCGAAGTCCATGGCGACGGTGGTGGCCGTCTTGGACGGGGAGCCGAAGTTGTCGTCGACCCCGACGCCGGCCTGCGTCATGGTCTCCTCGGTGCTCAGCGGTTTGATCTCGCTGACCGAGCCGACCATGGTCGTCTTGCCGACCCCGAACCCGCCCACGACGACGATCTTCACCGCGGCCTCGGCCGTATGCGGCAACTGATCCTCGGCCCGGGGTCCCGGGATGGTCTCAGAGCCTTTGAAGTCCATGCATCACCGCTTCGAGAAGGGAACGGTCGGGGAGCGCCTTGCGGACGATCGAGGAGCGCGCCTGGACCAGTTCCGCCGTCAGCATCTCGGTGAGCAGCACGGTCACCACACTGAACGGCAGGCTGAGATAGGCCGACAGTTCGGCCACGGACAGGGGGGCGGCGCAGAGCCGGAGGAGCGCCGCCTGCTCGGGGGTGGCGGAGGGCGGGGGGTCCGGCGAGCGGGCCACGATCAGCGTCACGAGGTCGATGTCCGCCCGGTCGCCGTCCGGGCCGGCGACCACGTACAGCCGCTCGGGGTTGCCGCCCGGGCCCTTCTTCCCGGCCGGTGCGGCCGGTTGCGGAGGGGGGCCGTCCTGGGGGGAGCGCCTCTGGCGTTTCGGAGGAGTCATACGGGCTGCCCGTTCCGTCGCGGCGGACTGGTCAGATGGGCGCCGATGCGCACGACGAGGTCGCGCATCATGCCGCCCATGCGGCCGGGTTCGCAGGTCATGTCGGAGAGCACCGCGAGATAGGCGTTGGCGCCGGCCGCCATGAGGTAGAAGTAGCCCTCGTTGATCTCGATGAGCACCATCTTCATCTCGCCGTCGCCGTGCGGGAGTTCCTGGGCGACGGCCCCGGCGAGGCTCTGCACGCCCGCGCAGGCCGCGGCGACCCGGTCGGCGGCGTCCGGCTCGCCGCCGTAGCGGGCGATGCGCAGGCCGTCCGCGGAGAGCACCACGATCATCTCGACGCCGGGTACGCCGTCGGCGAGCTCCTTGAGCATCCAGTCGAAGTTGGCTCGCTGCTGGATCACTTGGGGTTCCCCTCGTCATCGGCCTCGGTGCGGGCCGGTTCGTTGATGAGATGCAGGTAGGCGGTCGGGTTCCGGGTGAAGTCGGTGGGGTGGACCCCCGGGTCGAGGTCCTTCTTCAGGCCGTCCCAGAAGGCGTCGACCCACAGCCCGGGTTCGCGGTCGTTCCGCTTCTTCTCGGGCTCGGGCGTGGCCCAGATGTCGTGGTACTCCTCGCCCCGCTCCCTGGCCTCCCGCTCGGCGCGCTCGGCGGCCGCCTGCTCGGCGTACCGCTGGGCCAGCGGGGTCTTCACCCGGCTGCGGCGCTGCGGCAGGCCGCCCGCGGTCCACTCGGTGACCTCGGGGACGTCGTCCTCCATCGACACCGTTTCGGGGATGCGGGGGCTGGTGGGGCGGCGGCGCTTGGGGGCGCGCTCCGGGCCGGGGAGGGCGTCGACCGGGCGGGGCACGGCGGTGGCCCCGATGCCGTGGGCGAGGCCCACACCGGGCTGGTCGGTGATCATCTCGCTCGGCACGATGAGTACGGCGCGGACCCCGCCGTACGCGGAGGCGCGCAGGGAGACCTGCATGTTGAACGCGGTGCAGAGCCGGCCGACGACGGCGAGGCCGAGGCGCGGGTTGGCTCCGATCTCCTGGAGGTCGACGCCCCGCTGGGCCTGCTCCAGGATGCCCTCGATACGGGCCCGTGCCTGCTCGTCGAGGCTGACTCCGGCGTCCTCGATCTCGATGGCGACGCCGGTCTGCACCTCCGTGGCGGTGACGCTCACCTTGGAGGTCGGCGGCGAGTAGCGGGTGGCGTTGTCGAGGAGTTCGGCGGCGGCGTGGATGACCGGCTCGACGTAGATGCCCTTGATGTTGATCTTGGCGATCGACTTCAGGTCGATACGGCGGTACTCGAGGATGCGGGACATGGCGCCGCGCAGCACGCTGTAGAGCGCGACGGGGTTGGGCCACTGGCGGCCGGGGCGGCCGCCGCCGAGGACGGAGATGGAGTCGGCGAGGCGGCCGATCAGCGCGGTGCCGTGGTCGATGCGCAGCAGGTCGTCGAAGACCTCGGGGTTGCGTCCGTGGTCCTCCTCCATCTCGCGGAGTTCGCTGGCCTGCTGGTGGACGATGGCCTGGACGCGGCGGGCGATGCTGACGAAGGAGCGCTGCGAGGAGTCACGCAGGTTCTCCTCGTCGTCGATGATCTTCAGCATCGTCCTGAGCAGCTCGGTCTGGTACTTCGGCAGGTCGCGCCAGGCCGGGTTGAGGCGGGGCAGGCCGCGCATCACCTCGTCGGGGTCGTTGCCGCTGTGCAGGTAGTCGAGGGACGCGGGGACGACCTGCTGGGTGAAGTACTGCGTCTCCGTGTCGTGGGCGGCGATCCGCGCCTCCAGATACGCACGGTGACGGTCGTACTCGGCCTGGGCCTCGCGCAGTCGCCGGCCGCGGCGCACCGCCTCGGCCGCGGCGGCGGCCACCAGCAGGGTGGCGACGGCGCCGCACACCCCGACGGCGGTCCGGGCGGGCTCCGACACCAGGGCGACGGCGGCTCCGGTCGCCGCGGCCATCACTATGGCCGGCAGCAACAGCACACGTGCATAAGGAAGTTGGACACTCGCCATGTGAGCCCTCTGAAGCGAATCGACTGATGACCGGGGAACGTGCAGATAAGGGAACAAGCACACGAATACCTATCAACTCGGTGCGCTGCGGGCGAGCTTAGTCCGACCGGATCATCGCCATGTCATATTCAGGAAGTACCGGAAATGACGCCTGAGGCAGGGGTACGCTCGGGGAGTTTGCACACTCCGCCGTCATTCGAACACAAGGCGTCACGGTGTGCGGGCGTACGAAAACCACTCACCGTCACGGGTGAGGAAGGGCCCGGGCCACCTGATCCTGCCCAGCGGACGGGCCGATGATGCGGCCCGTCCGGGCACACGGAACGCAAAAGCCCGGCGCGCACAGGGGCGCACCGGGCTGGCAGCGGTTCGGCGTCCGGCCCCGGTCAGCCCACCGAGGAGTAGGCGACCACGCCGCGCAGCAGTCCCTCGACCGCCTTGCGGGCGTTCTTGGCGACCGTCGAGCCCTCGACTGCCGGAGCCGCGGCCGCGATCTGGCCGAGCACGTCGATGACCTGCTTGCACCAGCGCACGAAGTCGCCGGCCGGCATCTCCGCCTCGCGCAGCACCTCGTCGAGGCCGGTGCCCGAGGCCCACATGTAGGCGGCCCAGGCGAAGCCCAGGTCGGGCTCGCGCTGGCCCACGCCCTCGGTCTGGCTGATCCGGAAGTCCTCCTCCAGGGCGTCCAGCCGGCCCCAGATGCGGACCATCTCGCCGAGCGCCGCCTTCGCCCTGCCCGAGGGCAGCTTGGGCGCCATCGCGTCGTCGGCGACCCGGGCCTCGTACACCAGCGCCGACACGCAGGCCGCGAGTTCGGCGGGGGCGAGCCCTTCCCAGACGCCCTCGCGCAGGCATTCGCTGGCCAGCAGGTCGAGTTCGCCGTACAGCCGGGCCAGCCGCTTGCCGTGCTCGGTGACCTCGTCGCCGCGCAGATAGTCCATCTCGGTCAGCAGCGCGACGATCCGGTCGAAGGTGCGCGCGATGGTGTTCGTCCGGCCCTCGATACGGCGCTCGAGCTGCGAGGTGTCACGCAGCAGCCGGTGGTAGCGCTCGGCCCAGCGGGCGTGGTCCTCGCGGTCCTGGCAGCCGTGACACGGGTGCGCCCTCAGCTCCTTGCGCAGCCGCGCGATCTCCCGGTCGTCCGCCGCCTGGGCACGCTTCTTGCGGTGCCGCTCCGGAGCGATGTGCCCGGCCTTGCTGCGCAGGGCGGACGCCAGGTCCCGGCGGGACTGCGGGGAGCGCTGGTTGAAGGCCTTGGGGATCCGCATCCGGTCCAGTGCCTCCACCGGCACCGGGAAGTCGACCGACGCCAGCCGCTTGACCTGCCGCTCGGCGGTCAGCACCAGCGGCCGCGGACCGTCGTGGTACTCCACGCCCCGGTGCCCGCCCGAACGGCCCGCGGGCAGCCCCGGCTCGAGAACCAGCGCCAGTCCCGCGTACTTGCCGGTGGGTACGTGGATGATGTCGCCGGGTTTGAGCTTCTCCAGCGCGACGGCGGCCTCCGCGCGCCGGTGCGCCGCCCCCTGCCGGGCGAGTTCGGTCTCCCGGTCCTTCAGTTCGCGGCGCAGTCGCGCGTACTCCTCGAAGTCGCCGAGGTGACAGGTCATGGAGGCCTTGTAGCCCTCGAGCCCCTCCTCGTTGCGCTGCACCTGGCGCGAGATGCCCACGACCGACTTGTCCGCCTGGAACTGCGCGAAGGACGTCTCGAGCAGCTCGCGCGAGCGGTGCCGGCCGAACTGCTCGACCAGGTTGACCGCCATGTTGTACGACGGCCTGAAGCTGGAGCGCAGCGGATACGTGCGGGTGCCGGCCAGTCCCGCCAGGTGGTCGGGGTTCATGGCGCGCTGCCACAGCACCACCGCGTGGCCCTCGACGTCGATGCCGCGCCGGCCGGCCCGGCCGGTCAGCTGGGTGTACTCGCCGGGGGTGATGTCGGCGTGCTGCTCGCCGTTCCACTTGACGAGCTTCTCCAGCACCACCGAACGGGCGGGCATGTTGATGCCGAGGGCGAGTGTCTCGGTGGCGAACACGGCCTTCACCAGCCCGCGCACGAACAGCTCCTCCACGACCTCCTTGAACGTCGGCAGCATGCCCGCGTGATGGGCCGCGATGCCGCGTTCCAGGCCCTCCAGCCACTCGTAGTAGCCCAGGACGTGCAGGTCCTCGGGCGGGATGGAGGAGGTGCGCTCCTCCACCAGGGAGCGGACCTTCGCCCGCGCCTCGTCGTCGTTCAGCCTCAGCCCCGCGTACAGGCACTGCTGGACGGCGGCCTCGCAGGCGGCGCGGCTGAAGATGAAGGTGATGGCCGGCAGCAGGCCCTCGGCGTCCAGCCGCTCGATGACCTCGGGCCGGCTCGGGATCCACACACGCGAGCGCTGTCTGCGCTCGCGCTCCCGGTCGGCCTCGCGCATGCTGCCCCGCCCGCGGCGGCGGTCGCCGAAGGACGGACGGCTCGCCTCCAGACGCGCCATGCGCGTCAGGTCGGGGTTGACGGCCTTCTTGCGGCTCTCGCCCTCCTCGAAGAGGTCGTAGATGCGGCGTCCGGCGAGCACGTGCTGGAACAGCGGCACCGGCCGGTGCTCGGAGACGATCACCTGGGTGTCACCGCGGACGGTGTCCAGCCAGTCGCCGAACTCCTCCGCGTTCGACACCGTGGCCGACAGGGAGACCAGGGTCACCGACTCGGGGAGGTGGATGATCACTTCCTCCCAGACGGCGCCGCGGAAACGGTCGGAGAGGTAGTGCACCTCGTCCATCACCACGTAGCCGAGGCCGAGGAGGGTCTGGGACCCGGCGTACAGCATGTTCCGCAGCACCTCGGTGGTCATCACGACCACCGGGGCGTCGGAGTTGACGCTGTTGTCACCGGTGAGCAGGCCCACCTTGTCGGCGCCGTAGCGGCGGCACAGGTCGGCGTACTTCTGGTTCGACAGCGCCTTGATGGGGGTGGTGTAGAAGCACTTCTTGCCCTGGCCGAGGGCGAGGTGGACGGCGAACTCGCCCACGATCGTCTTGCCGGAGCCGGTGGGCGCGGCGACCAGCACGCCCTTCCCCGTCTCGAGTGCCTGGCAGGCCTCGATCTGGAAGGGGTCGAGGCCGAAGTCGTACATCTCGCGGAAGGAGGCGAGCGCCGTGGCCTGCTCGGCGGCGCGCCTGCGTGCTGCCGCGTACCGCTCGGCCGGTGAGAGATCGTCTGTCATCGTGCTTTCGAGCGTACCGGGCCGCACCGACAACAGGACGATCATTATCGGGAACCCGTCCGCGCGGGCGGCGGGGCCCGCCGGATCAGGGGCCGACGACCCGCAGGGCGCCCGGAACGCACCGCGCGGTCAGCGGCAGCGGCCCCACCGGCTCCCCGTCCGCGTAGCCGGTGACGTCCTCGGCGGCCAGCCCGACACTCGCCGCGCGCAGCACGGTGATCGCGGGATGGCCGACGTGCGTGCCCCGGTAGACCCTCGGGAACACCCGCAGCAGCGTGGCACGGCTGCACTCGCCCACCACCGTGACGTCGAACAGCCCGTCGGTGAGATCCGCTCCGGGGCAGATCCGCATACCGCCGCCGTACGACGGCCCGTTCCCGACGGCCACCAGGGTCGCCTCGACCTCGCGGACCTCGCCGCCGTCGAGGGTGATCCGGTACGGCAGCGGCCGGAAGGCGGCCAGCTCGGCGACCATCGCGACGTCGTACTTCAGCCGCCCGAGCGGCAGCCGCATCCGGTTGCCGCGGTCGTTCACCCGGGAGTCGAAGCCGGAGGCAAGCACGGCTCCGAACCAGTGCTCCCCGATCCGGCCGAGATCGACGTCGCGGACCCGGCCGCATCGGAGGGCGTCGGCGATCATCCGGCCGGCGGCGGCCGGGTCCCGCAGCGGCATGCCGAGCGCGCGGGCGAAGTCGTTGCCGGTTCCGGCGGCGACCAGACCGAACGGGGTGCCGGTTCCGACGACGGCCTGCAGGGCGAGGTTCGCCATCCCGTCACCGCCGACGGCTATCAGGGCACCGGTGCCCTCCTCGATGGCGGCCCGCGCCCGGGCCAGGGCGTCCTGGGGGTCGTCACCGAGGACGGTCCGCACCGCGAAGCCGGCGTCCCGCAACGCGGAAGCGGCCGGCAGCGCCGCGCGGGCGCCCCGGCCGCGGCCCGCGGTGGGGTTGACGAAGAGGGTGATCTCGCTGGTCACGGGGATGACCCTATGAGCTGCGAGCCGGTCCTCAGGTCACGTCGTCATAACCGTTGACCCGGTCCTTGGTCGCCTGCTCGGGCAGGGCGGCCACGGGTTCCGCCGCGGCGATGGACTCGGGGGTGAGATCCAGCTGGGACGCCTCGTCGTCGTCGGGGCCCGCGGACTCCCTGCGGGCACGCCGTTTGTCGTTGAGCAGCGAGAACGCCACCGCAACGAAGTAGAGGACGACGATCGGTCCGGAGAGCGCGATCATTCCCACCGGATCGGTGGTCGGCGTCGCGACCGCGCCGAAGACGAAGACGCCCATGACGACGCCCCGCCACCAGCCCATCATGCGGCGGCCGGAGACGATGCCGACCATGTTCAGCATGATGAGCAGCAGGGGCAGCTCGAAGGCCAGGCCGAAGACCAGCACCATCCTGATGGTGAAGTCGAGCACCTCGTCGAGCGAGAGGATGTTCGCCGAACCTCCGGGCGTGAGGCTGAGCAGCACCTTGATGCTGACGGGGAGGATGACGTACGACAGGTAGGCGCCGCCGACGAACAGCGGGACCGCGGCCGCGACGAAGTAGTAGGTGTACTTCTTCTCGTGCTTGTGCAGCCCGGGAGCGATGAAGGCCCAGAGCTGGTAGAGCCACACGGGACTGGAGATGATCAGGCCGGCCATGAGGCTCACCTTGATCGTCGTGGTGAACGGCGACGTCAGCGTGTTGAAGGAGACGATGGCGCAGTTGCCGCCGTCGCTGTTCGCCAGGTCCTCGCATTTCGGCACCGGCTCCGCGAGGAACTGCATGAGCTGCTCGCTGTAGAACGCGGCCACGATCATCACCACGACGATCGCGACGACGGCCTTGGCGAGCCGATTACGCAGCTCGCGCAGGTGTTCCACAAGAGGCATGCGCCCCTCGGGGTCCCTCTCCTGTGTGCGGGCAGACTTGAGCAACCCACGTTCCCATCTCGTGCGGCGGGCCGGAGGTCACCGGCCCTGCGTCAGCGCTTGGTCGTGTCCGTCGGCTCGGTGACCGGGCGGGAGCTGGTCACGTCGCCGGGGGCCGCCTGGATGGTGCGCTGTGCCGGAGGCTGCTCGCCGGTGGCCGGCGGATCGGCCGGGGCGGCGGACTTGTTCTCGTCCTTCATCGCCTTGGCCTCGCTCTTGAGGATGCGCGCGGACTTGCCGAGCGACCGCGCCATGTCCGGGAGCTTCTTCGCGCCGAACAGCAGGATGATGACGACGAGGATCAGAATGATCTCGGTAGGTCCGAGCCGTCCCATAAGTCTTTACCTTCTCACCGAGGCGGGTGGGTGGGTAGCTGTCCGACCGGTCGGACGGGTGTCCGAACGACGGTGCTGGCAGCGATCGTAACGCTCAGGGGTGAACGTCCGGCAATCCCCGTGCGTACTCCCGTCCGCGGTCCGAGCCTCGTTCTCCGGGCCGCGCTCAGCAGCGTACCTGCCGCGCCCCACGCCTCGACAGGTCCCGGCCCTCCACGCCGGACACTCCACACCCGGGCCCACGCCCTCTCCCGCGGGCAGTCGCCTCCCCGTCGCGTCCCCGGCGTATCCCGCTCCCGCTCCCGCGGGGGTCGTGTCGCAGGGCGATGGGGGTCCCGCGCTCGAGCGAAGCCGAGAGTGCGGGAGGGTGGGCGGTGGGGGTACCTCCCGCTCGAGCGAAGCCGAGAGTGGGGAGGCACCCCGCGGACACCCTCGCGCGGCGCGCGCCGGCCGGAAACGGAGGACATCCGAACCGTTCACAGCGCCTCGGCGGACCGCGCCACCCCATCCGCCGCCCGCTCCAGATCGTCCGCCGCCCGGCTGATCCGCCGCGCCGAGTCCGTGACCTGCCTCCCCAGCCGCTCCGCCTCGACGAAGACCCGGACGGCGAGCACGCCGATCACCAGTACACCCAGGAACCCCACGGCAACCGCGAGCATCGGCCAGAACATGGGAGCGAGCCTAGACGGTCGAGTGCAGCCGCAGCGTCCGCACCCCGCCCCCGGTCAGCAACTCCACGATCCGCTCCCCCGCCGGCTTGCGCACGGCGGCCCCGCACCGCGGGCAGGTGAAGGAGTAGAACGTCGTACGGCTGCTCGCCCCGATGGCCAGCCGCAGCGCGCTCGCGGCGAGTTCGAAGCGCTCCCGGCAGTCCGGGCACCCCGCCCGGAACATCACCGGGGCCACGCTCCTCATCCCGGCGAACGCGGACGCCGCCGTCATGCCCCGCACCCCAGGGGTCGCCGACTCGCTCAAAGCCCTCGCTCCTGACTGTCGTCCTGCCCGTCCCGCACCGGCCGCCGCCCGTCCGGCCGCGACGGGGTGCGGCCCCTCATCCGGCCGCCTCGGCACCGTCGTACGCCGCCAGCGCCTCCGTGGCCGCCCGCCGGGCGCTGTCGGCCAGCTCCGACGGTTCGACGATGCGGCCGTCGCGGCCGAGCCGCAGGGCCAGCCTCCTGAGCGAGGCCGGATCGGGTGTGCGCAGAGTGATACGCAGCCCGCCGTCGGGAAGCTCATCGGCGCTGTCGTGCGGGTAGTACTCGGCGACCCAGCGCCCGCCCGGCGCGACGTCGACCACGACCTCCGGGTCCTCGGCCGAGGGCTGCACCAGCCCTTCCGACAGGTCCCGCAGCTCGACCTCGGGCGGCGCGGACGGCTCGTCGAGGATCCTGATCTCGGCGACCCGGTCGAGCCGGAAGGTGCGGCGCGCCTCGGAGCGGCGGCACCAGGCCTCGACGTAGGTGTGGCCCACGCTGACCAGGCGGATGGGGTCGATCTCCCGCTCGGTGACCTCGTCGCGCGCGGGCGAGTAGTAGCGGATCCACAGTCGGCGGCGCTCGGCGATGGCCCGGTCGACGTCCGCGAAGACCCCGCCCTCGGACTCGAAGGTCACCGACAGCCGGGAGCTGGCGCCCGCCGCCTCCCCGGCCGCCGTCTCCACCTTCGCGGTGGCCCGCAGCAGTGCCTGCCGGTCGCTCTCGCGCAGTCCGGGCAGGGTGGCCACGGCGCGGGCGGCGACCAGCAGGGCGGTGGCCTCGTCGGCGGCGAGCCGCAGCGGCTCGGCGGCGTCCGCGCCGAGGGCCGCCGGGTTGTGCCACCAGATGCGCTCGCCGTCGGTGTCGATGTCCAGCAGATCGCCGCCGCGGAAGCTGGTGCCGCACATGGGCAGCACATCGAGGTCGGAGACCAGCTCGTCCTCGGTGATGCCGAAGGCGCGCGCCACGTCCTCGATCCGGGCGCCGGGGCGCTCGCGCAGATACGTCACCAGGGAGAGCATCCGCCGGGTCTGGTCGATGGCGTTCACGGGCCTGACCGGTTTGCCTGCCACGTTGTTGTCCGCTCCCCCTCAGCCCTTGGCCACGGCGCGCAGCCGGTCCACCACGTCGGCCCGCAGCTCGGCGGGCTCGAGGACCACCACGTCGGGCCCGAACTCCACCAGCCAGGCGTCCAGGCCGTGCCCGTACGGAATCTCCAACTCGTCCCAGCCGTCGCTGAGTTCCCGCACCGCGGTGGCCTTCGCACGCAAGGGGTAACCGGCGTTGGAGCGCAGCCGGATGCGCGCCGAGCGGTCGGCGGTCTCCCCGGCCCAGCTCGCCACGGTCTCCCGTACGGTGACGACGTCCGGCACCGGGACGGTGAACCGGCCGCTGCGCGAGCGCACCTTTCCGGTGATGCGGGAGAGCCGGAAGACCCGCTCGGCGCGCCGGTCGCGGTCCCAGCCGGCCAGGTACCAGTGGCCGCGCCAGCATTCCAGCGCCCACGGTTCGACATGCCGGGGCGCGGGCTGGGCGGCGTTGGCCTTGCGGTAGTCGAAGACGACCGGCCGGCGGTCCCGGCAGGCCAGCATCAGCGGCTCGAACGCCGCCTCGTGCACGGGGATGCGCGGTTCGAGCGCGCCATGGGCACCGTACGGGTCGACGTCCTCGGGGAGTCCCGCCGCGCGCAGTTTCTGCAGGGCGCCGCTGGCCGCTCCGGCGAGCCGGGCCTGCTGCCACACCTTGGCGGCGAGCCCGAGGGCGGCGGCCTCCTCGGCGTCGAGGGTGATGGCCGGCAGCCGGTTGCTGTCGCGGCGGGCGAGGTAGCCGGTTTCCCCGTCGAGGTTCTCGACGGTCTCGATCACCAGTCCGAGTTCGCGCAGATCCTCCTTGTCGCGCTCGAACATACGATTGAAGGAGTCGTCCGAGCCCGCTTCGAGGTAGGCCTCGATGGACTCGCGCAGCTCGCGCTTGCTGAGCGGCCGCCGGGTCCCGAGCAGACACAGCGCCAGGTTCATCAGCCGCTCGGCCTTGGCAATGGCCATCGACGCGCTTCGCCTCCCTATGGTGCTTACGATCGATGACCGTACCGCCCCGCGGTGGCGGGGCAAAAGCCGAGGGCCCATGCCCGGACAGGCATGGGCCCCAGGCGATCGACTCCGGTCGGATCAGACGCCGAGCAGGTCGACCACGAAGATCAGGGTCTCACCGGGCTTGATCGCCGGGGTGGGGCTCTGGTTGCCGTAGGCGAGGTGCGCGGGGATGGTCAGCTGACGGCGTCCGCCGACCTTCATGCCCTGCACGCCCTGGTCCCAGCCCTTGATGACCCGGCCGCCGCCCAGCGGGAAGCGGAAGGGGGTGCCGCGGTTCCAGCTGGCGTCGAACTCCTCGCCCGTGCTGAAAGCCACGCCGACGTAGTGAACGGTGACGGTCTGACCCGCCTGAGCCACCTCGCCGTCGCCCTCCCAGATGTCCTTGATCTCGAGGTCCGCCGGGGGCTCGCCGCCCGGGAAGTCGATCTCGGGCTTGTCGATGCTCACGTCTAACGCTCCTGCTTGTCTGCGGAAAGGCGAACACGCACAGTCTTACATCCCACGGCGTCACAGCTTCGCAAGGATGTCGACCGTGAAGACCAGCGTGGAGTCCTTCTTGATGTCGCTGCCCTCCGGCGGGTTGTCCCCGTAGCCCAGCTCCGGCGGGATGACGATGAGGACGCGGCTGCCGACCTTCTTGCCGGTGAGCCCCTGGGCCCAGCCCTTGACGACCTGCTGGAGCGAGAACGACGTCAGCTGCCCCCGGCCGTAGGTGGAGTCGAACTCCTTCCCCCCGTCCCACAGCACCCCCTTGTACTGCACGAGGACGCTGTTGTCGGCCCCGACCTCCTCGCCGTCGCCCTCGATGACGTAGCTCGACACGAGCTTCTTCGGCGGAGCGGTGTCGGGCACCTCGATGGAGGGCGCCTTGCCGTCGGTGTTGGTCCCGACCTTGGGCAGGTCCTTGTTGTCCTGCGCCACCTCGCCACCCTTGGCGGAGCTCTTGGCGTTGAACGCGTCCTGCACGTCGACCACGAACACCAGCGTGTCGGTGCCCTTGATGCCCGCCTGCTCGTTGCCCTGCTCGCCGTAGCCCCAGGTGGGCGGGACGGCCATCTGGACGCGGCTGCCGGTCTTCTTGCCCGTGAGGGCGTACCGCCAGCCGTCGATGATGCTGCCCTGAGCCAGCTGGATGGCCAGCGGGCTCTTGCGGTCGTAGGAGTTGTCGAACACCTTCGCGGTGCTCCACACCTGGCCCAGGTAGTGGGCCACGACGAAGTCGTTCTCGGCGACCGTCTTGCCGCCGCCCGCGATGACGGTCTTGACCGCGAGGTCCTTCGAGGGGTCACCGCTGCCCTCGGCGACCGTCGGCTTCTCCCCGAACTTCGTGCCCGCCGTGATCGCCGGCAGCGGACCGTCGACGATCTTCGGCGGCGCCGCCGCGGATCCCTCGGGCGCCGACGGCGACGCGCTGTCGCTCGCCTTGTCCGAGTCGGACTTGTCGTCGCCGCACGCGGCGAGGGTGGCCAGTCCAGCGGGAACGGCAATGAGAAGTGAGCGTCGGCGCACGGTGGGGGCCTCGTAATCATCGATCTTGTGGATGGCGTCCGCGCAACTCTACGGCGTGAGAAGGGCGCCGCACGGTGCAACGTACGGCGCCCGTGTGACGTTCCGGGAATTTCGGGATCCCCCGGCGGAACGCGTTTCTCACATTCCGGCGATCAGCTTCTCCACCCGCTCGTCGACCGAACGGAACGGGTCCTTGCACAACACCGTGCGCTGTGCCTGGTCGTTGAGCTTGAGGTGCACCCAGTCGACGGTGAAGTCGCGGCGCTGCTCCTGGGCCCGCCGGATGAAGTCGCCCCGCAGCCGGGCCCGAGTGGTCTGCGGCGGCACCGACTTGCCCTCGAAGATCTTCAAATCATTGCAGATCCGGGCGGCTTGTCCCCTCTTCTCCAGGAGGTAGTACAGACCCCGCCGACGGTGGATGTCGTGGTAGGCGAGGTCTATCTGCGCGACCCGGGGGTGCGACATGGTCATGTTGTGCTTGGCCCGGTACCGCTCGAGGAGCTTGTACTTCATGACCCAGTCGATCTCGGTACCGATGCGGTCCAGGTCCTCGGACTCGATCGAGTCCAGCGTACGGCCCCACAGCTCCAGCACCTGCTCGACGGTGCCGGTGCGGATGCCCCGGCGCTCGACGAAGTCCACCGCCTTCTCGTAGTACTCGCGCTGCACCTCCAGCGCGGAGGCCTCCCGGCCACTGGCCAGACGCACCTTCCTGCGCCCGGTGATGTCGTGGCTGACCTCGCGGATCGCCCGGATCGGGTTCTCCAGGGTGAGGTCACGCATGACGGTGCCCGCCTCGATCATGCGCAGCACCAGGTCGGTGGCGCCGACCTTGAGCAGCATGGTCGTCTCGGACATGTTCGAGTCGCCCACGATGACGTGCAGCCGGCGGTAGCGCTCGGCGTCCGCGTGCGGCTCGTCGCGCGTGTTGATGATCGGCCGGGAGCGGGTCGTCGCGGAGGAGACGCCCTCCCAGATGTGCTCGGCGCGCTGGCTGACGCAGTACACGGCCCCGCGCGGCGTCTGCAGCACCTTGCCCGCGCCGCACAGCAGCTGGCGGGTGACCAGGAAGGGGATGAGGATGTCCGCCAGCCGGGAGAACTCCCCGTGCCGGGCGACGAGATAGTTCTCGTGACACCCGTAGGAGTTTCCGGCGGAGTCGGTGTTGTTCTTGAAGAGGTAGACGTCGCCCGCGATTCCCTCCTCGTGCAGGCGTCGTTCGGCGTCCACCAGGAGTCCTTCGAGAATGCGCTCGCCGGCCTTGTCGTGGGTGACCAGTTCGGTCACGTTGTCACATTCCGGCGTTGCGTATTCCGGGTGTGACCCCACGTCGAGATAGAGGCGGGCGCCGTTCCGCAGAAAGACGTTACTGCTTCGGCCCCATGACACGACACGGCGGAAGAGGTACCGCGCCACCTCGTCAGGCGACAGGCGGCGCTGTCCCCTGAACGTGCACGTGACGCCGTACTCGTTCTCCAGCCCGAAAATGCGGCGGTCCATGAGGGAACATTACGCCCGATCCCCCGAGCTGAAACGAGCTTTGAGGGCACGGTTCGGATCATTTTCCGAACGGACCGCAACCACCGCCCTCCCGGCGGGAACTGCCAGTACCCGTCCGGTGGCGATCAAAACCAGCAGCGACACGCCGCCCGCGGCGCCCGGCACGGCGAACCCCCACAGCGCCCCGCCGGCCTCGACCACCGGGCCCGTGAGCCCCGTTCCGACCGACGCGCCCACGGTGAAGGTCGTCACCAGCCAGGAGAAGGCCTCCGTGACCGTCCCGCGCGGCGCGTGCCGGTCCACGAGCACGAACGCGCAGGCGAGCGCCGGCGCCAGGAAGAGCCCGGCGATCACCGTGAGCAGCGTCATGGCCACCGCCCCCGGCAACAGCATCAGCGGCAGGTAACACACCGCCAGCAGGGCGACCAGCACCTGAAGCCGCCGGGCGGGCTCACCGGCCCACTGCCTCGCGCCGTACGCCGTACCGCCGATCAGGGCACCCAGCCCGATCCCCGCC
This sequence comes from Streptomyces sp. SM1, assembly GCF_002910825.1. GTDB lineage: Bacteria > Actinomycetota > Actinomycetes > Streptomycetales > Streptomycetaceae > Streptomyces > Streptomyces okerensis. The sequence goes on from NZ_NEUB01001040.1 coordinate 27,282, forward strand.
ATCAGCCAGCCGTACACCTGGTCCCCGCCGTGCCCGTCCGCGTACGACATGGCCGCCACGGTGATGGAGCCCAGCGCCATCCCCACGGCCAGGAAGGCACCCAGCAGGGCGAGCAGCCCCGGCGAGCGCAGCGCGCCCAGCCAGTGCGCCTCGCGCGGCGCCGACCGCCAGGCGCGCGAGGGCGCCGATGCGACGACGGAGAGGGCGCCCAGCACCCCGAGGGCGTTCAGCACGAGCAGCGCCGCCTGCGCGGACCACAGCGAGGCGCACAGCGTCACCAGCAGCGGCCCGACGGTGAAGATCACTTCCTGGGCCACGGCGTCCATCGCGTAGGCCCGCTGGACATGGCCCCGATCGGGCAGCACCGAGGCCCACAGAGCCCGCAGCCCGCCCTCCAGGGGCGGGGTGAAGAGTCCCGCGGCGGCCACCGCGCCGTAGGCCAGCACGTCGGACGCGGTGCCCGCGAAGGCGAACACGGCCATCGCCAGCGCCGACAGCACGGCGGCCGGCAGCTGCACCCGCGGCTGTCCCCGCAGATCCACCAGGCGGCCGAGCGCGGGCTGCCCGACGGCGTTCGACACGCCGTACACCGCCGCGAGGGCACCGGCCAGGCTGTACGTGCCGCCCGCCGCGCGCACGAACAGCACGATCGCGATGGCGGCGGTCGCGTTGGGCAGCCGCCCCACGAGCGTGCCGACGAGCAGCCGGGTGACGTGCCGTGCCCGGAGGATCTCCAGGTATCCCGTGGCCATTCCGGCGCCCCTCACTGGAAGTGTTACGTATAACTAAGCTGTCCATACGTACCATGTCCGCTGTTCACCAGTCCAGACGAAGGAGCGGCCCGACGATGCCCAGAGCCGGCACCCGCCCCACGAGCCGGGACGTCGCCCAGGCCGCCGGCGTCTCCCAGGCGGCGGTCTCCCTGGTCCTCGGCGAGAAGTGGCGCGGCCGGGTCTCGGAGGCCACGGCGGAGCGCGTCCGCGAGGCCGCGCGCACCCTGGGCTACCGCCCCAACCTGGCCGCCCGCAACCTCCGCCTCGGCCGCACCCGCACGGTCCTCCTGGTCGTCCCGGCCCTCACCACGGAGTTCTTCGCCGGTGTCTACACCGGGGCCGCCCGGGTCGCCTCCCAGCACGGCTTCGGGGTGGTCCTGTACCCCTCTCCCGAGGGCATCGGCCCCGCCCGCGACCCCTTCGCCTCCGCCCAGGCCGCCCTGGACGGCGTGATCGCCTCCTCCATGGCCGCGGAGGCCCTCACCGCGATCCGCGGCGACCAGCTGCCGCTGGTGATGCTGGACAGCGACCCCGAGGGCAGCGTGGGCGCGGCCACGGTCAACCTCGACATCGCCGGCGGGGTCCGCCAGGTCACGGACCACCTGCTCGCCCTGGGCCACCGTCACTTCCTGCACCTGGCGGCGGACGTGGCGTCCTGGACCTTCGAGGTGCGCGCGCGGGAGCTGGCGGCGCGGCTGCGGGAGGTGCCGGGCGCGTCGTTGCGCACGGCACGGGCGCCGATCTCCATCCGGGGTGCGGAGACGGCGGCGGAGGCGGCGCTCTCCGGGGGCCCGCCACACCCGACGGCGGTGGTCTGCGACGACGATCAGCTGGCGGCCGGGACGTACAAGGCCGCGCGGCGGCTGGGGCTGCGGGTCCCGGAGGACCTGTCCGTCACCGGACTCGACGATCTGGCGCTGGCGACCGCGATCGATCCGGAACTGACGACGGTCCGGCTGGACGCGGAACTGTTCGGGGAGCGGGGAATGGGGGCACTGCTGGCGGTACTGGAAGGCCGCGCCCCCGCGGCCGGTGACATCCCTGTCGACCTGGTCGTACGGCGCTCGACGGCGCCGCCGCGGTGAGGGTGCCCCGCGTCCGTCGCGGGGGCGGCGGGCCCCGCGCCTGTCGCCGTGAGCGGGGGCCGTGTCACCCGGTACCGGCGTGGGCGCTGGGCGGGCGGTCGTCGCTCGGCCCGGCGCTCACGGGTGCCGTCGCGCCCACCCTCCCCCACTCTCGGTTTCGCTCGAGCGGGGGACCCCCATCGCCCCAGCGGCACGACTGCCCGCGGGAACAGGGGGG
>NZ_NEUB01001040.1:29406-39166 GCF_002910825.1 Streptomyces sp. SM1
GGACGGGGCGGGGGTGACCGCCCGCAGCGGCCGGCGCGTCCACGCCCCCGTTTCCCGGGATACCGATTCCGCGCCGGACCGAGGACGGGCACCCCCGACCCGGCCCCGCTCCACCCACCCGCCATAGGCGCTACCCCCACCCCCACCGGAGGGAAAGCGGCGCCGCAGGCATACGACGCGCACCCCACCCCACGGCAAGGGGCGCCACGGGCGCGCGCCCCACCGAGGTGGCCGGGCGGCCCGACGTGGGCGCCGTGCGCCAAGGACTACTCGACGTCACCGCCGGAGTCGGTCTCCGCGTCCGCCTCCGCCGTCGTCTCCGCGCCGCCGGCCTCCAGCAGTCGCGCCAGCTGCCTCGCTCCGATGCGCCGGAACTTCCGCTTCTGCGGCCGCGTACGGTCCAGCACCGCCACTTCCAGCCGCTCGGCGGGAATCTCCCGCTCGCTGCCGTTGGTGTCCCGGGACAGCGACTGCACTGCCAGCTCCAGCGCCTCCGCCAACGTCATCCCGTCCCGGTGCCGCTGGTCCAGGTACCCGCTGATCTGCTCCGCGTTACCCCCCACCGCCACCGAGCCGTGCTCGTCCACGATGGACCCGTCGTGCGGCAGCCGGTAGATCTGGTCGCCCTCCGGGGTCTCCCCGACCTCGGCCACCACCAGCTCCACCTCGTACGGCTTCTCCGCCGCACTCGAGAAGATCGTCCCCAGCGTCTGCGCGTACACGTTCGCCAGACCGCGGGCCGTCACATCGTCCCGGTCGTAGGTGTAACCCCGCAGGTCGGCGTACCGCACGCCACCGATCCGCAGGTTCTCGTACTCGTTGTACTTGCCGGCCGCGGCGAACCCGATCCGGTCATAGATCTCGCTGAACTTGTGCAGCGCACGGGACGGGTTCTCGCCGACGAACACGATGCCGTCGGCATACTGCAGCACAACGAGGCTGCGTCCACGGGCGATGCCTTTGCGGGCGTACTCCGCCCGGTCGGCCATCGCCTGCTGAGGTGAGACATAGAACGGCGTCGACACCGGTTATCCGTCCCTTTCTGTCGAAGTCACTGGAGCACCCTGGAACAACCGAACAACCCGCCCGCGGCCTACAGCAGCGCGGCCCGCGGACCGTCCGGCTGCTCCAGCCGCCGCTCCAGCACGGACCGGGCGATATCGGAGGCCTCGTCCTCGGTGAGCCGGCGGAAGCCGTCCTCGGTGATCACGGTGACGATCGGGTAGATCCGGCGGGCGACATCGGGACCACCGGTCGCCGAGTCGTCGTCTGCCGCGTCGTACAGCGCCTGCACCACCAGCGTGGTGGCCTCGGACTCGGTCAGGTCGCCCCGGAACAGCTTCTTCATCGCACCGCGCGCGAAGATCGACCCGGAACCGGTCGCGGCGTATCCCTGTTCCTCGGAACGCCCGCCCGTGACGTCGTAGGAGAAGATCCGCCCCTTCTCCCGGTCCACGTCGTACCCGGCGAACAGCGGAACGACGGCCAGCCCCTGCATCGCCATGCCCAAGTTCGAACGGATCATCGTCGACAGCCGGTTCGCCTTGCCCTCCAGCGACAGCTGCGCGCCCTCGACCTTCTCGAAGTGCTCCAGCTCCAGCTGGAACAGCTTCACCATCTCCACGGCCAGTCCCGCCGTACCGGCGATCCCCACCGCCGAGTACTCATCCGCCGGGAACACCTTCTCGATGTCCCGCTGCGCGATGACGTTCCCCATGGTGGCCCGCCGGTCACCGGCGAGCACGACCCCGCCGGGAAACGTGACGGCGACGATGGTCGTCCCGTGCGGCGCCTCGATCACGCCCTTCACGGGCGGCAACGACCTCTTGCCCGGCAGCAGTTCCGGCTGGTGCTCGGAGAGGAAGTCCATGAAGGAGGAGGAGCCCGGCGTCAGGAAGGCAGCCGGCAGACGCCCGGTGCTACGAGTGTTGGCTTCCACGCGATTCCTTCCACGTATGCGGCAGCCCGCCTTATGGCATCGGGCCGTTCCTTGAACCGCCCCAGCACCGCGTTGCAGCTGAGGCACAGTACGCCACGGACCCTACCCGTCTCATGGCAGTGATCCACATGCGCGGCGGGGGCCGCCGGATCGATGCGGCAGACGCTTCCCCGGGAGGTGGTCAGCTCGTCACGCCCGGCTGCGGCGATGCCGCGCCGGCGCATCGGATGACCTGCGTGACCGCTGGCGGGCGAAGGCTGCGCGCGGCTCGGCCTGCCGCACCGCGCGCAGCGCTCCAGATGCTCTTTCGAGGCCGAACCCGAAGCCGCCCGACCCTCGGTCCGAAGGCTACTCGCCGCCCTTTTGCACGAATGAGCGAACGAAATCCTCGGCGTTGGACTCGAGCACGTCGTCGATCTCGTCCAGGACGTCGTCCACGTCCTCGCCCAGCTTTTCCTGACGCTCCTTGAGGTCCTCGGAAGCCTGCGTCTCCGCCGCCTGCTCCTCGACCTCCTCCGTCGACCGGGTGGCCTTCTGCTGCCCGCCGCCGGTGTCCTTGGTCGCCATCACCCTCACCCCGCTCGGTTCGCCCGACACAGTTGCTCGGTCAAGATCAGACCCTACTCGCCGGGTCCGACAATGCCCCCGCAGTTGCTCCAACGTACGGGGACCATCTCGATGATTCCCGGACCGGGCGATTTCCACCCTGTCCGGCCGGCCCTTCCCGGGTACCCCGGTGCCCGCTCAGTTCCCCGACAACACCCTGACCAGGTCTTCTGCCGTCCGGCAGCGGTCAAGGAGCTCCTTGACGTGATTACGCGTTCCGCGAAGCGGTTCCAGGGTTGGGACCCGCTGGAGCGAGTCCCGGCCCGGGAGATCGAAGATCACCGAGTCCCAGGACGCCGCCGCGACGTCGTCCGCGTACTGCTCCAGGCACCGTCCGCGGAAGTACGCCCGGGTGTCCTCCGGAGGCGCCGTACGAGCCCGCTCGACCTCTCCCTCGTCCAGCAGCCGCTTCATCCGCCCACGGGCCACCAGACGGTTGTAGAGGCCCTTCTCGGCCCGTACGTCGGCGTACTGGAGGTCCACCAGGTGCAGCCGGGCGGCGTCCCAGTCCAGGCCGTCCCGGCGCCGGTAGCCCTCCATGAGCTCCCGTTTGGCGACCCAGTCCAGCTCGCCGGCCAGGCTCATCGGGTCGCGCTCCAGCCGGGTGAGCGTGTCCTCCCAGCGAGCGAGCACGTCCCTGGTCTGGTCGTCGGCGTCGGCCCCGAACCGCTCCTCCACGTATTTGCGGGCCAGCTCGAAGTACTCCATCTGGAGCTGCACCGCGGTGAGCGTCCGCCCGCTGCGCAGCGTGACGAGCCGTTTCAGGGACGGATCGTGCGAGACCTGGTGCAGTGTCCGTACCGGCTGGTCGACCGCGAGGTCCACCGCGATGAACCCGTCCTCGATCATGGACAGGACCAGCGCCGTCGTGCCCAGCTTCAGATAGGTGGAGATCTCCGACAGGTTGGCGTCGCCGATGATCACATGGAGTCGCCGGTACTTCTCCGCGTCCGCGTGCGGTTCGTCGCGCGTGTTGATGATGGGCCGCTTCAGCGTCGTCTCCAGGCCCACCTCGACCTCGAAGTAGTCCGCGCGCTGACTGAGCTGGAAGCCGTGCTCGTGGCCGTCCTGGCCGATGCCGACGCGGCCGGCGCCGGTGAAGACCTGGCGGGAGACGAAGAACGGCGTCAGGTGGCGCACGATGTCCGAGAAGGGGGTCTCCCGCTTCATCAGGTAGTTCTCGTGCGTCCCGTAGGAGGCGCCCTTGTTGTCGGTGTTGTTCTTGTAGAGGTGGATCGGCTGGGCGCCGGGCAGCTGTGCGGCCCGCTCCGCCGCCTCGGCCATGATGCGTTCGCCGGCCTTGTCCCAGAGCACGGCGTCGCGCGGATTGGTGACCTCGGGGGAGCTGTACTCGGGGTGGGCGTGGTCGACGTAGAGCCGGGCGCCGTTGGTCAGGATGACGTTGGCCAGGCCGATGTCCTCGTCGGTGAGCTGGCTGGAGTCGGCGGCCTCCCGGGCGAGGTCGAAGCCTCGCGCGTCCCGCAGCGGGTTCTCCTCCTCGAAGTCCCAGCGGGCCCGGCGGGCCCGGTGCATCGCCGCCGCGTAGGCGTTCACGATCTGGGACGAGGTGAGCATGGCATTGGCGTTGGGGTGACCGGGCACGGAGATCCCGTACTCCGTCTCGATGCCCATTACTCGCCGTACGGTCATGCGGCCCTCCTTGCCCGGCGGCGTCCCCGGTCGGGGGCGCTGCTGTACCGCTGGCGCTCCGGTGCGTGTGCGGTGCCCGTCCCCGCACTGCGCGACTCGGCGGTACGGACGAGCCTAGAACGCCTTCGCCCTGGTGGGGAGATCATTTGCGTCATTGCTGTGCTCCAGCCGTGGCGCCGGAAAACAGTCGGCTGCGGGTACCCGCTGAGGGGCACCCGCAGCCACCCTGGCTTTTACAGGTACTGACCGGTGTTCGCCACTGTGTCGATGGAGCGTCCGGTGTCCGCTCCCTGCTTTCCGGTGATGAGCGTGCGGATGTACACGATCCGCTCGCCCTTCTTTCCGGAGATGCGGGCCCAGTCGTCCGGGTTGGTGGTGTTGGGCAGGTCCTCGTTCTCCTTGAACTCGTCCACGCAGGCCTGGAGCAGGTGGGAGACGCGGAGGCCCTTCTGGGTCTTTTCCAGGAAGTCCTTGATCGCCATCTTCTTGGCGCGGCCCACGATGTTCTCGATCATGGCGCCGGAATTGAAGTCCTTGAAGTACAGGACTTCCTTGTCGCCGTTGGCGTAGGTGACTTCCAGGAAGCGGTTCTCCTCGGATTCGGCGTACATCTGTTCCACCGCGGTCTGGATCATGCTCTGGACCGTCATGGACCTGTCGCCGCCGTGCTCGGTGAGGTCGTCGCCGTGCAGCGGGAGGCGTTCGGTGAGGTACTTGCCGAAGATGTCCTTGGCCGCCTCGGCGTCCGGACGCTCGATCTTGATCTTCACGTCCAGCCGGCCGGGTCGCAGGATGGCCGGGTCGATCATGTCCTCACGGTTGGAGGCACCGATCACGACCACGTTCTGCAGGCCTTCCACGCCGTCGATCTCGGCGAGCAGCTGCGGGACGATGGTGTTCTCCACGTCCGAGCTGACGCCGGAGCCGCGGGTGCGGAAGAGGGACTCCATCTCGTCGAAGAAGACGATGACAGGGGTGCCCTCGCTGGCCTTCTCCCGGGCCCGCTGGAAGACCAGGCGGATCTGCCGCTCGGTCTCGCCGACGTACTTGTTCAGCAGCTCGGGGCCCTTGATGTTGAGGAAGAAGCTCTTGCCGGCGGCCACCCCGGTGACCTCGGCGACCTTCTTGGCCAGCGAGTTCGCGACGGCCTTGGCGATGAGTGTCTTGCCGCATCCGGGGGGCCCGTACAGCAGCACACCCTTGGGCGGCCGCAGTTCGTGCTCCTTGAACAGGTCCGGGTAGAGGTAGGGCAGCTCGACCGCGTCGCGGATGGCCTCGATCTGGCCTCCGAGGCCGCCGATCTGCTCGTAGCCGATGTCGGGCACTTCCTCGAGGACGAGTTCCTCGACCTCGCTCTTGGGGACGACCTCGTAGACGTAGCCCGAGCGGGGCTCCATGAGCAGGGCGTCGCCGGGACGGATGGTGACGTCCAGCAGCGGCTCGGCGAGCCGCACCACCCGCTCCTCGTCGGTGTGCCCGACCACCAGGGCCCGCTCGCCGTCCTCCAGGATCTCCTTGAGGGTGACGATGTCGCCGACGCGCTCGTACTTCATGGCCTCGACCACGTTGAGCGCTTCGTTGAGCATCACTTCCTGGCCCCGCCTGAGCTCCTCGAGCTCGACGCCCGGGCTCACGTTCACCCGCAGCTTCCGGCCGCCGGTGAAGATGTCGGCCGTGCCGTCCTCGTTCGCCGTGAGGAAGACCCCGAAGCCGGCGGGGGGCTGTGCGAGCCGGTCGACCTCCTCCTTGAGGGCCACGATCTGGTCGCGGGCCTCACGGAGCGTGCCCGCGAGTCGTTCGTTCTGGGCGGACACACCGGCCAGGTTGGTCTGCAGCTCGACGATCCGCTCTTCGAGAATTCTCGTGTGTCGCGGAGAGTCGGCGAGCTTACGTCGCAGGACGGCGATCTCCTGCTCAAGGTAGGCGATCTGCCCGGCCGGGTCCTCGGACCCGCGTCCCGGGCGGATGCCGCGGTTCATGTCGTCGTCGTGGGCTGCCACGGTCCTCACCTCCTCCAAGGGGAGCTGGACGCTTCCAGACCCTACCTGGGCGGGTGTCGATTGAAACCCCTAGATCACAAAGACTGTCGGGGTGTGTCCGATCTTCACCCTTGCGCTCTCCCTCACGCCAGGGGAATACCCATCGAAGATGATTGGAACCCAGGCGAAGGTAGGGTCGAAGTGTTCAACACCCGTCGGAGCTGGCCGGATTCCCGTTCGGTTCGGCGCAGGAAACGGCAGGAGAGATGAGCGTGCAGCAGGAGGCCGAAGTCGTCGGGGAGGCCCTGGAGGTCTGGATCGACCAGGATCTGTGTACCGGTGACGGCATCTGCGCCCAGTACGCGCCCGAGGTGTTCGAGCTGGACATCGACGGTCTGGCCTACGTGAAGAGCCCGCAGGACGAGCTGTTGCAGGACAAGGGGGCGACAACGCCCGTACCACTGCCGCTTCTCACCGACGTGATCGCTCGGCGAAGGAGTGTCCGGGCGAGTGCATCCATGTCCGTCGGGTTTCGGACAGCGCCGAGATCTACGGGCCGGACGCCGGGTGACCGACGGGGCACGGCACGTCACCCGTGTCGTGTCCGGATCCGTCACGCCCCGGCGTACGCGCCTCCGCGCACGCACGCGCGCGGGCCCGGCGGGTCACACGCTCCTGGCGCCGGAGGGGGTGGACCGCACGAACGCGCCGTTCTCCCACCGCCATTTCACGCGCTCGCGCACATCGGGACAGCAACTGGGCACGTCGGCGGACGAGTAGCCGAACAGGGTGGCGGTGACGGCGCCGTCGTGTACGGCGAAGTCGTCGACGTTGGTGCGGTCCCCGGGGTCGGCGAGGGTGGCCACCACGCGCGGTGCGGTGCCGCCGGCGGCCCGGGTGACGACGTAGACACCGTCGGGCGGGGTGCCCATCGGGGAGTCGCAGTGCACCACCGCCACGGTCTCCGGCCGCCCGTCGCCGTCCAGGTCGCCGGACGCCTTCTTCTTCACCACGGTCTTCATCGGACCGCAGTCGAGGGGGAACTCGACGGCCGCTGGATCGGGCGGGGCGATGTGCGCCGGCGCGCTCCTCGTCTGCGGTCCGGGCGTGGGGGCCGCGGTCGCGGCGTCGGGCCCCAGGGCGGAGGAGAGGGCCACGACACCGGCGAGGGCCGTGGCGGTGGCGACCCAGTGGATCGGGCGTGCGTGGGTGTGGGCGAGCTCCGGGACGGCGGAAGGCTGCACTAGGAGTGTCTCCCGTGAGGGCTGTGCCGGTGGGATGGCCAGCATCGTGCCACACGTCACAGTGCGGAGGGAACGGCGGGGTGTGCAGTTCCGGTGTGGGGTGACCGGCGTGCTTCGGGCGCCCCGCCCGGTGGGTCGCCCGGTGGGTCGCCCGGTGGGTCGCCCGGGTCAACGCGAGAGCGCCGTGCCGCAGTTCCGGGCGGTTGCGGGGAACTGCGGCACGGCGCCTGTGTGTTGCGGGCCTGCGGGCCCGGAGGTCAGCGGGCGGTGCCGCCGTCGGCGTTGGGCCCGGCGTAGTCCTCGCCGTAGGCGCCCTTGGCGGGGCGGCGGCGGCGCATGGGCGGCTCGACGCCGTCGGCGAGGCGGCGGGCGGTGAGCAGGAAGCCGGTGTGGCCGATCATCCGGTGGTCCGGGCGGACGGCGAGGCCCTCGATGTGCCAGTTGCGGATCATCGACTCCCAGGAGGTCGGCTCGTTGAAGCAGCCGATCTCGCGGATGGACTCCACAGTCCGGGCGAGCTGGGTGGTGGTGGCGACGTAGCAGCACAGGATGCCGCCGGGCACGAGCGCCTTGGAGACGGCGTCCAGGCACTCCCAGGGGGCGAGCATGTCCAGGATGACGCGGTCGACGTCGGGGTCGGACAGGTTGTCCTGGAGGTCGCCCACGGTCAGCTGCCAGGCGGGGTGCGGACCGCCGAAGTACCGCTCGACGTTCTGCCGGGCGATGTCTGCGAAGTCCTCACGGCGCTCGTAGGAGTGCAGCATGCCCTGGTCTCCGATGGCGCGCAGCAGGAAGCTGCTGAGCGAGCCGGAGCCGACGCCGGCCTCCACGACGCGCGCGCCGGGGAAGATGTCGGCGAAGGCGAGGATCTGCCCCGCGTCCTTCGGGTAGACGACAGCGGCCCCGCGGGGCATGGACAGGACATAGTCGGGGAGCAGGGGGCGCAGAGCGAGGTAGGCGACGTTCCCGGTGGTGCGGACAACGCTGCCCTCGGGAGCACCGATCAGTTCGTCGTGGGGGAAGGAACCCTTGTGGGTGTGGAAATTCTTCCCGGCCTCGAGCGTGAACGTGTAGTGGCGGCCCTTGGGGTCGGTCAGCTGAACCTGGTCCCCGACCTTGAAGGGCCCGCGCCTGCGGGCGGCACCGGTCGGTTCGGACATGTGAGCAGCTTACCGGTTCCCCGGGGTCCGTTCGGACCGGTGGCGGGCGGGCGGCCCGAGGGCGCCGGGTGCGAGCCCGTCGCGGCCGGGTGCGTGGTTGCCCGCGCACCGTCGCGCGGGGTCAGCTGGGCCGTGCCATCGCCTTGACGAAGGCTCGTTCCACGTCCGCCGCGGACAGCACGCCGTAGATCTCGCCCGTGTCCTCGACGACGAGGTACTCGGTGGCCGGTGCGGCGCGCAGGGCGTCCAGCAGGTCCTCCCCGGCGAGCTCGGCGGAGACGCGCATGCCGTCGGTGAGGTCCTGGGCGAGTCCGCTGACCGCGACCCAGGGCCGGCGGTGTTCCGGTACGCCGACGATGGCGGATTCGCGGACCAGGGAGAGGGGCACGCCGTCGGGGTCGACGACGACCAGGGCGCGGGCCCCGGAGGCGTTGGCGCGGCGCAGGGCCTCGGAGAGGGGGGTGTCGGTCTCGACGGGTACCGCGCGGCGGGTGAGGTTGCGGGCACGCAGTTCGGGGAGGTGTTCGCGCAGACGGGCCATGCGCAGGCTGTTGCCGGCGCCGGTCCAGATGATCGCGGCGAGGATGGCGGCGAGCAGGGCGTCCAGGACGGTGTCCATGCCGACGTTGTCCACGGCGTCGGAGCCGAGAGCTCCCGTCTGGGTGAGCAGCGGGAGGCCGATCAGTACGGCGACGGCGAGGGCGCGGCCGACCCAGGCGGCGGCGACGGTGCCGGTCATCGGCTTGCCGCTGACCGCCCAGACCACGGCGCGCAGCATGCGGCCGCCGTCGAGCGGAAGACCGGGCAGCAGGTTGAAGACGGCGACGATGAGGTTGGAGATCATCAGGCCGGCCAGCAGGACGCCCGGGACGCTGCTGGGGTCGACGGCCAGCAGAGCGAGGTAGAAGACGCCCGACAGCACGAGCGAGAGCAGCGGGCCGACGAAGGCCAGTACGAACTCCCGGCCGGGTGTCTCGGCCTCCTTCTCGATCTCGGAGACGCCGCCGAAGAACTGCAGCTGGATGCGGCGCACCGGCAGCTTGAAGCGGAGCGCGGCGAGGGTGTGGGCGAGCTCGTGCACCAGGACGGACGCGTAGAAGGCGACCGCGAAGAACAGGGAGACCAGATAGCTGGCGGCGCCGAGCTCGGGCAGCACGCGGTCGATCTGCCCGCCGAACACCC
>NZ_NEUB01001041.1:0-232 GCF_002910825.1 Streptomyces sp. SM1
CTGACGATCGCGGCGGCAGCCCTGACCACGGTCCTCCTCCTGGCGGCCCTGGCCGCGGTCATCCCCCGGGGCCGCACCCGTAACTGGCGCCCACCGACCGGCCCCTAGCGCCGTACCCACCGTTCCCGCGGGCACTCGTGCCTCCCCCAGAGGGGGTGCCCCCAGGGCGGCACGGGTGGGCCATGGGGGTCCCCCCGCTCGAGCGAAGCCGAGAGTGGGGGAGGCACCCCGC
>NZ_NEUB01001041.1:307-2142 GCF_002910825.1 Streptomyces sp. SM1
ACACGGCGCACCCCGACACGGCGCACCCCGACACGGCGCACCCCGACACGCCCCACCCCGACACGGCGCACCCCGCAAACCCCGCCTCACGACCCGCCCCCCACAAGCCCCGTCTGCACCTGCAGGGTCTTGCGCCGGGCGATCCGGACCGCCCGCCCCGGAATCAGCTCCCGCCCCTTCACACTCCCGAACAGATAGCCCTCACTCGGCGGACACGACATCAGCAGCCCCGGAGTGTTGACCTCCTGCAACCGCCGCAGCAACGACTCGTTGAGCCCCCGCCCGGCCCCCGCCGACGACCGCGCCACCACCAGGTGCAGCCCCACCTCGTGCCCCAGCGCCAGATGATCCAGCAGCGGAGCGAACGGCTGCGTCATCGGCCCGCCGCCGACCATGTCGTAGTCGTCGACCAGGACGAACAGCCGCGGCCCCTGCCACCAGTCGCACAACCGCATCCGCGACGGCGCGATGTCCTCACCGGGAACCCGCTGCTTGACCGCCCGCGCCGCCCCGTCCACCAGGTCCCGCAGCATGTCCAGGGAGACCGCGTGCCCGAGCCGGTACGCCTCCGGAACGCTCTCCACCAGCTCCCGCCGGTAGTCCACCATCATGATCCGCGCCTCGGCCGGCGTGTACCGCTCGGTGATGCCGCGCGCGACCAGCTTCAGCAGGTTCGTCTTGCCGCTCTCCGTGTCACCCACCACGATCAGGTGCGGGTTCTCGGTGAAGTCGTGCCACACCGGCGCCAGTTCGTTCTCGTCCAGGCCGATCGCGATCCGCAGCCCGTGCTCGCCCTCCGGCTCCGGCAGCTCCTCGGCCGGCAGCTTCGCCGGCAGCATCCGCACCCGCGGCGCGCCGGGTCCCGTCCAGCTCTCGGCGATCGCGGCGACCAGGCCCGCGACCCCGTCCGCCAGGTCGTCGGCGTCCTCGACCCCGTCGACGCGCGGCAGCGCCGACAGATAGTGCAGCTTGTCCGAGGTCAGCCCCCGCCCCGCGCTGCGCGGGATGGCCGCCGCCTTCCGGGAGTCGATCTGGGAGTCCATCGGATCACCCATCCGCAGCTCCAGCCGGGTCCCGGTCTGGTCGCGCACCGAGGACGACAGCTCCACCCAGCGGGCGGTGGTGACCATCAGGTGGACGCCGTAGTTGAGCCCCCGGGCGGCCAGCGCGTTGAAGGTGGGGATGTGCCGGTCGAAGTCCTGGCGTACGGTGGCCCAGCCGTCGATGGCCAGGAAGACGTCCCCGTGCGGCTCGTCGGGGAACTCGCCCGCCGCGCGCCGCTTGCGGTACGTGGGCATGGAGTCGACGCCGTGCTCCAGGAAGAACCGCTCCCGCCGGGCGAGCAGCGTGGTGACCTCCGCGATCGTACGGCCCACCCGCTCGGTGTCCACCCGCGCCGCGACCCCGCTCATATGGGGCAGCCCGTCGAGTGAGGCCAGCGTGCCGCCGCCGAAGTCCAGGCAGTAGAACTGCACTTCGCGCGGGGTGTGGGTGAGGGCCAGCGCGGTGATGAGGGTCCGCAGCAGCGTGCTCTTGCCGCTCTGCGGCCCCCCGGCGATGGCCACGTGACCGCCGGCCGCCGACAGGTCCACCGTCAGCAGATCGCGCAGCTGGTCGAAGGGCCGGTCCACGACACCGACCGGCACGGTGAGCCGTCCCCGCAGCGGCCAGTCGGCCGTGGTCAGGCCGTACCGCGGATCGGGGGACAACGGGGGCAGGATCTGGTCCAGGGTGGCCGGCCGGCCCAGCGGCGGCAGCCACACCTGGTGGGCGGGCGGCCCCGCACCGCGCAGCCGGTCGAGCGCCACCGACAGCAGCGTCTCCCCGCCGTCGTC
>NZ_NEUB01001042.1 GCF_002910825.1 Streptomyces sp. SM1
CCGCCGAGCCACACTCCCGCCGCCCCACCGCCCGTCCACGAGGAACGGGAACCGCCCCCGCACCGGCCGGACAGCCCGGCCCCCACACCACCGCCCGAAGCGGATCCCGGGCTGTGCATACCGGTCATCGGCCTGTGCCTGGGCGGCGGAGAGCCGCACCGGCCGGAGAACTAGGAAGAGGGAGCGGAGGCGGACGCGGGCGGAGCCTCGTTCCGCCGGGTGAGCAGCCAGGGCTCCACCACACCGAGCCCACGCACCGGCCGCTGCCACATCGGCTGGAGCGCGAACCGGTACGTCGGCGGCTCCTCGCCCTCCTTCTCCGCCGCGGCGACCGCCTCGGCGGCCGCGGCCTCGGAGGCGGGCGCGTCACCGGTACGGATCAGCTCCTCGGCGAACGCGGTGTCGACGAGCACGGCGTCACGGGGAGCTATGGAGGTGAGTCGGGAGGCCAGATTCACGGTCGTACCGAACACATCACCCATCCGGGTGGTCACCGTGCCGAACGCCATGCCGACCCGCAGCTCCGGCATGGTCTCGTCGTTCGCCATGGTCTCGATCAGCCGCATCGCGATCTCCGCGGCGGTACCCGCGTCATCGGCGGCGTAGAGCACCTCGTCACCCAGCGTCTTGATGAGCCGCCCACCGCGAGCGGCGACCAGATCGGCGGCGGTGGTCTCGAAGGCCTCGACGAGCTCGCCGAGCTCCTCCTCCTCCATGCGCCGGGTCAGCCGGGTGAATCCCACCAGGTCCGCGAAGGCGACGGCCAGCCGCCGGTCGACCATCTCCTCGTCGTCGGCGCCCTGCACCACGCGCCCGGCCGAAGCGGCGAGCTGCCGCCGCCAGACGTAGACCAGGAACTCCTCCAGCTCGGGCAGGAGCAGTTCGACGATCGGATACGTGACCTCGGTACGGGTCATCCCCGGCTCGGGCGGCTCGGTCAGCCCTTCCAGGAAGGAGTCGATCTGCCATTCGGCCAGCCGGGCGGTGGTCTGCCCGGTGGAACGCGCCACCTGCACCGCCATGGCCTCACTGAGCAGCCCCGCCTCCACCAGACCGGCGAGCCGGCGCAGCGCGAGTACGTCCGCTTCCGTGAGGGCCTTGGCCTGTCCGACGTCGGCGAAGCCCATGGCCCGCCAGAAGCGGGTGGCCAGCTCCATGGTCACGCCGGCGCTGCGGGCCGCCTGGAACGGCGTGTAGCGGCGCTCGGCGCCCAGAATGAGCTGCTCGAGGCGCAGAGCAAGCGGATCCTCGCCGTCGCCCTGCGCTTCCGCACCGGAACCCGAGTCGTCGACGGTCACGCGTTTGTTGCCCTTCCGATCTGCCACGGCCCTGTATCGACCGGCCTCAACTCTACGGCAGGTGTGCGCCAGCTCACTCCGTTCGGTTGGGCCGGAGGTGCGGGTGCCCCGGCGGCGTCGGGGCCGGGCGGGGGTGTCGCGCAACCCGGCGCTCGCGGGGCGCCGTCGCGCCCACCCTCCCCACTCTCGGCTTCGCTCGAGCGGGGGCACCCCCATCGCCCCTGCGGCACGCCTGCCCGCGGTGGGGTTGGTCGCGGACGGCGGGAAGGGACGGGGCGGGGGTGACCGCCCGCAGCGGCCGGCGCGTCCACGCCCCCGCTTCTCGAGATACCGGTTCCGCGCCGGACCGAGGACGGGCACCCCCGACCCGGCCCCGACCACCCACCGGCCGTGGGCGCCACCCGAGCCCCCACCGCAGGGACAGTGGCGCCGCAGGCACACGACGCACACCCCCACCGGACGGCAAGCCGCGCCGCACGCACACGACGCACACCCCCACCGGACGGCAAGCCGCGCCGCAGGCGCAGGCGTCAGGCCGCGTCCCCCGTCGGGCGCAGGTGGATGATGTCGCCCGCGCCCACCGGTTCCTGCACACCCGACTCCGTGGCCAGCACCAGCCGCCCGTCCCCGTCCACCGCGACCGCCTCCCCCACCAGCGCCCGGTCCCCCGGCAGCTCCGCCCGCACCCGCCGCCCGAGGGTCGCGCACCCCGCCGCGTACGTCTCCTGCAGACCGCACGCCCCCGCGTCCCCGTCCACGGCCCGCCAGCGCCCGTACCACTCCTCCAGCGCCCGCAGCATCCCCCGCAGCAGCGGGTCCCGGTCCGTGGTCACCGCCCCGGCCAGCGCCAGCGACCCCGCGGCCGGCACCGGCAGCTCATCGGCCCGCAGGCTCACGTTGATCCCGACACCGATCACCACCGCGTCGTCCCCGGCGCGCTCCGCCAGGATCCCGCCGGCCTTGCGTTCCTCGCCCCCCACCGTGACCAGCACGTCGTTCGGCCACTTCAGCGCCGTGTCGACGCCCGCCGCCCGCGACAGCCCGGTCGCCACCGCGACACCGGTGAGCAACGGCAGCCACCCCCACCGCGCCACGGGCACCTCGGCGGGCCGCAGCAGCACGGAGAAGAACAGCCCCGACCGGGCCGGCGCCGTCCACCGCCGGTCGAGCCGCCCCCGCGCGGCGGTCTGCTCCTCGGCGACGAGGACGGCCCCCTCCTCCACCTTCCCCTCGCCGGCCCGGCTCACCAGATCGGAGTTGGTGGACCCGGTGCTCTGCACCACCTCCACCTCCCGCCACAAGGCCCCCTCCCGCACGAGTCCCCGACGCAGCGCGGCGGCGTTGAGCGGGGGCCGGTCCAGATCGGACCACCGGCTGTGGGCGGATTCGGAGTCATCTCGGGGCGTCATGCAACCCACACTAGGTGTGGGAAACACCGCACTGCCGAACGGAGGGCGCCCTACTACGCTACGGATGAGTAACCGTCCCCCCTTTTGAGCAGGCAGGGAGCCACATCCCGATGTCCGAGCCGGAAGAGCAGCAGCCTGACATCCACACGACCGCGGGCAAGCTCGCGGATCTCACGCGTCGTATCGAAGAGGCGACGCACGCCGGCTCCGCACGCGCCGTCGAAAAGCAGCACGCCAAGGGCAAGCTGACGGCCCGTGAGCGGATCGACCTCCTGCTCGACGAGGGTTCCTTCGTCGAACTGGACGAGTTCGCCCGGCACCGCTCCACCAATTTCGGCCTCGACGCCAACCGCCCGTACGGCGACGGCGTCGTCACGGGCTACGGCACCGTCGACGGCCGCCCGGTCGCCGTCTTCTCCCAGGACTTCACCGTCTTCGGCGGCGCCCTCGGCGAGGTCTACGGGCAGAAGATCGTGAAGGTGATGGACTTCGCCCTCAAGACCGGCTGCCCCGTCATCGGCATCAACGACTCCGGCGGCGCCCGCATCCAGGAGGGCGTGGCCTCCCTCGGCGCGTACGGCGAGATCTTCCGCCGCAACACCCACGCCTCCGGCGTGATCCCGCAGATCAGCCTGGTCGTCGGCCCGTGCGCGGGCGGCGCGGTGTACTCCCCCGCGATCACCGACTTCACGGTCATGGTCGACCAGACGTCCCACATGTTCATCACGGGACCGGACGTCATCAAGACCGTCACCGGCGAGGACGTCGGCTTCGAGGAGCTGGGCGGCGCCCGTACCCACAACGCGACCTCCGGCGTGGCCCATCACCTGGCCGGCGACGAGAAGGACGCGATCGAGTACGTCAAGCAGCTTCTCTCCTACCTGCCCTCCAACAACCTCTCGGAGCCCCCGGCCTTCCCGGAGGAGGCGGACCTGACGGTCACCGACGAGGACCGCGAACTCGACACGATGGTCCCGGACTCGGCGAACCAGCCGTACGACATGCACAGCGTCATCGAGCACGTCCTCGACGACGCCGAGTTCTTCGAGACCCAGGCCCTGTTCGCGCCGAACATCCTCACGGGTTACGGCCGTGTCGAGGGCCGCCCCGTCGGCATCGTCGCCAACCAGCCGATGCAGTTCGCCGGCTGCCTGGACATCACCGCGTCCGAGAAGGCGGCCCGCTTCGTCCGTACCTGTGACGCCTTCAACATCCCGGTGATCACCTTCGTGGACGTCCCGGGCTTCCTGCCCGGCGTGGACCAGGAGCACGACGGCATCATCCGCCGCGGCGCCAAGCTGATCTTCGCCTACGCCGAGGCCACGGTCCCCCTGATCACGGTCATCACCCGCAAGGCCTTCGGCGGCGCGTACGACGTCATGGGCTCCAAGCACCTGGGCGCCGACCTCAACCTCGCCTGGCCCACCGCCCAGATCGCCGTGATGGGCGCTCAGGGGGCGGTCAACATCCTGCACCGCCGGACCATCGCCGAGTCGGAGGACCCGGACGAGGCGCGCGCGAGGCTGATGCGGGAGTACGAGGACGCCCTCCTCAACCCGTACGTCGCGGCGGAGCGCGGCTACGTCGACGCGGTGGTCATGCCGTCCGACACCCGACGCCACATCGTCCGGGGCCTGCGTCAGCTGCGTACCAAGCGCGAGAGCCTGCCCCCGAAGAAGCACGGCAACATCCCCCTGTAGAGCCGCCGTAAGGAGCCGCTGTGATCAAGGTCGTACGGGGCAACCCGACCCCGGAGGAACTGGCCGCCGCCCTGGCGGTGGTCC
>NZ_NEUB01001043.1:0-1627 GCF_002910825.1 Streptomyces sp. SM1
CCACCGTGTGCGGGCACGGCCCGATCCCCTGCGTCGTCCCCACGGCCAGGGCCCAGACCGCCGCCGTGCTCACGAACCGGCCAGCGCGATCAGCCGGACCGCCAGGTCGCTGAACGGCCCGTCGTCCGTCTCGTTCCCGATCAGTCCGCGCAGCAGCGCGGCCAGGTCCTCGTCGCGGGACGCGGCGACGGCGACGAGCGCGGCGAAGTCCTGCACCAGCTGCACCTCCAGCTCCTCGCGCGGCACCCGCCGCCCGTCCAGCCAGATCAGCGCCGTCGACTCGACGAGCGAGATCCAGGACCGCACGACGAGCTCCAGCCGGGCCGGCGCCGGGCCCTCCACCCCCATGTGCACCAGCATCTGCTCGTACGCCGACTGCCGTACCGAGTCGACCAGCGCGTTGGTGGCCGAGGAGCCCACGGCCGGACCACCGCGCATCAAGGCGGCGAACCCGGGGCCGTGACTGTCGACGAAGTCGAAGAACCGGGCCATCACCCGCCGCAGCCGGGATCCCAGCGGACCCTCGTGCGGTTCCGCGAACCGGGACGCCAGGTCCTCCGCGGCCCGTCGCAGCGCCGCCTCGTACAGGCTGAGCTTGCCGGGGAAGTAGTGGTAGACCAGCGGGCGCGAGATGCCCGCACGCGACGCTATCTCGTCGATGGAGACCTCGTCGGGAGAGCGTCGGCTGAACAGTTCGAGGGCTACGCCGATCAACTGCTCCCGTCGCTCCTCGACTCCCATCCTGCGACGTACCCCGGTGGCCATGCGAACACCCTACCGACCGGTTCCTGCCTCGAGCTGTCCGGACCAGCACCTGGACTTCACCCGGTCGTCACGACCCGCCGATCGTCCGCCCGTTCTCCAGTCCGCCCGCGAGGTCCGCGCGCACCCCGGCTGTCCTCGGGCAGTCCGGCGGGGAGTGCGTCGACGGCGGCCCGGAAGGCCGCGGCGTCCTCCTCGGCGTAGGTGCCGGGGCCGGCCCATGCGCCGGTCGCGTGGTCTTCCCGATCGGTGTTCATCGCGTGACCTCCGTACGCGCGTCCGGGAATCGGGCCGGAATTGAGCAGAGCGGGTTCCCCAGCCGTATCGAGGGCGGAGAGCCCCCCTGCCGGGGCTCCGTGCGGCGTGTCGCCGTCACAATGTCGTCGTCAAGGACCGGAGGAACAACATGAGGGTGACCCGACCGATGCTCGCGCTGACCGGCGCGGTGGCGGCCCTGGCACTGGCGGGCTGCGGATCCGGCGGCGGGGACCAGGTTCCGCCCACAGCGACCGGGAGCCTGGAGCACCTGGCCGCCGAGGTGAAGTGCGAGCCGAACATGCAGACCGATGCCGACACCATCCGCCAGGCGCTGTGCGAGAAGGGCAAGGAGAGGTACGTCCTCGCCACCTTCGCCACCGACCGCGGCCAGCGTGAGTGGCTCAACACGGCCAAGGACTACGGCGGCTACTACCTCGTGGGCCGCAAGTGGGTGGCCGTCGGTCACGAGGACCTGGTCGCACAACTGCGGGGACGGCTGGGCGGAACCGTGGAGGAGGGTACGGACCACAGCGGCGGCGGGCACGGTGATTCGCATGCGGCCGGCCACGGCGACTGACCGCGGGACCCACGCGGGAGGGAGGGCCGG
>NZ_NEUB01001043.1:1677-27119 GCF_002910825.1 Streptomyces sp. SM1
GGGCCGGCCGGACCGCTACTTGCAGTTACGACCGCTGTTGATGCACTTGACCACCTGGTTCATCAGCTTCTCGTCCATGACGTTGATGAAGTCGTTGTGATCGGTGATCGGCTTGTGCAGCTGCTCCGGGAAGCCGTCCACGGCGTACGGGTTGCGCACCTGACCGTTCTCGATGGTCGGGGCGGGCACGTCGTACACCAGCCGGACCTGCAGCTGCGGGATGGCCTGGAAGCCGTTCGGGCAGGTGCCGTCCGCCTGGACGAAGGCGACGTGGTCCCGGTGGTTGGCGCTGTCGGCGTTCTGCCCGTCCCAGCAGCTCTGGAAGTTGGACGTGCGGACCACCTGGCTGTTTTCGGGGCACAGCACGTACTTGTCGGTCACCTGCCGGTCCTCGAAACCGGTGCAGCTGAAGGACGTGTTGGCGTTCGCGAGACCGTTGGTGAAGGCCTTGGCGTCACCGGTGATGATGCGCAGGAACTTCGGCATCGCGACGACGTCGCCCTGCTTGTTGCCGACGAACCTGATCTCCGCCTTGCTGGCCTTGAGGATCGTGCCGACGTTGCCCTCGGCACCACCGCCCAGGTCGTTCGCGTCGAACTCCTGCGACCCGTCCTGGAGCCGCATCACCGGCCAGTAGTAGGTGGACTTGTCACTCTGGTTCTGGCAGGTGGTTTCGGCGTTCGCGAGGTCCTGGTCGCTGGCGAACGCCGTGTTGCCCTGGTTGCCGACGTAGTCGTGCGTGTGGTGCGCGCCGTTGCCGACACCGGGGGCCACGATGATGTTGTCACTGTTGAACAGGTTGTTCTCGTTCACACCGCACCGCGTGGTGAACGAACCCGTCGAACCGGTGTCCCCGTCGGCGGCCAGGCCGTTCGGCAGATCGCGGGAGTTCGGCTGGACGTCGTTGATGTCGACGAAGTCCTCGGCGAACGGTCCTGCGGCCCCGTTGCCGTTGTCGCCCGGGTCCTGGCCGTCGCCCGGGTCCTGGCCGTCGCCGTCCTGGCCACCGTCACCCTGATCCTGGCCGTCGCCTCCCGGCTGTTCGACGGGGATGCCCTGGCACGGGGCGAACTGGTCGAAGTCACGCGGCGCCTTGCCGCCCGCCCGGTTGATGTCGATGCTGATCCGGTCCAGGGTGGCCGTCCGCTTGGACTTCAGCGGGCCGAGGATGGCGTTGGCGACGAAGTTGGCGTCGCCGGACTGCGCCTGGCGTGTCTCCGCGAGACGTGTGTAGGCGTCCGTGATCTGCCGGTCGAGTTGCGCCAGTTCCTTGGCGACCTCCTTGCGGGCGTCGGACGGGACGTCTGTCAGCTCCTGGCCGACGTCCGGGCAGTTGATCGTCGCCACCTGGGCGTTTCGCGACTTCGTCTGGTTGGCGTGACCACCGCTCTCGTGCGCCGAGGCGTAGAAGTTGGCCCAGACCAGCCCGCCCCCACCGAGCGCCAGGGCCGCCGCCCCGGCTGTCACCTTGGTGACCAGTGGTATACGGCGTTTTCTTGTGTTGCGTCCCATGGAACTCCTCTTGACCTTCCTTGCTGGGGCACCAATGCGGGGCATCGAGTTGGCCCGACAGGAGTGAAGC
The DNA here is from genome assembly GCF_002910825.1 of Streptomyces sp. SM1. Classification (GTDB taxonomy): domain Bacteria; phylum Actinomycetota; class Actinomycetes; order Streptomycetales; family Streptomycetaceae; genus Streptomyces; species Streptomyces okerensis. The sequence continues at coordinate 3,260 of NZ_NEUB01001043.1, forward strand.
GGCTCCCTTGAGTACGGGAACCGAGCCACGGGTGTTCACCCGTCCCGGAAATAGATGAGCAGCCAGTACCGCCACACTGGTTTCAACAGCCCTTACAGCACCAGGAGTTGCGGATCACCTACGCTGGGGCGAAGCGTCGGGTCCGGATTCACCGGCCATGGCCGGGATGTACGGGTACCACCGGCACGCACCGGTTGTCCTCATCCGGCGCTCCGTTCCGGTTCCCCGTCCGGATGATGCCGTCCACGTCCCTCCGGCGGTTCCCGAGGTGCCCAGGACCTCCGCCTCCGCCTCCGGGTCGAGCCCCTTGGCCGTCGGGTCCGGGCACCGGGGGGCGGTCCAGCGCAGTTCGGCCGGGCCCCCGGTCGCGCGGACGCACGCTTCGAGCAGTTCGCCCGTCGTGGTGTGCCCCTGCGGGGAGATCAGGTCGTACGGCCCGCTCAGCCCCTGCCTGGCCGCGCCGGGGATCCCCCGGGCGAGGTCACGCACGTCCAGGTACTGGAGCGGCAGCTCGCGAGGGCCCCGGGCGAGGACCGGGGCACCGCGCGCCATCCGGTTCAGCCACCGGGGCAGCCGCCCCACGTCTCGTACGGTCCCAGGATCAGCCCGGCCCGCGCCGGCACCGACCGGTCCGCGCCGAAGGCGTCCGCTGCGGCCCGTTCGCCGCCCCGCCTCTCCCTGGCTGGCGCAGTCCGTGACGTCCGCGTCGGGCGAGGCGCCCTCCACCACCGGAGGCTCCTCGGTGTGCCCGGCGGGACGCGGCCACTCGTACGGCGTGCAGCTCGACACGCACACGTACCGCCCGGCGCGGCCCCGCAGCAGCCGCGCCGAGTCCCGCCCCGCGCGCGGGGCGGCCGACCAGGTGTCGACGACGACGTCCCACTCACCGGGATCCTCGTCGAGCGCGGTGCGGTCCCCCGGCAGCATCCGTACACCCGGGGGTGCCTCGTGCCGTCCCCGGTGGAGGTCGGTCACCTCGCAGCCCCGTCCGACGGCCGCCTCGGCGACGGCCCGGCCCACGGACTCCGTACCACCCGGCTGCGGAAGTCTCGTACGGGCGGCTTGCCCGGCCGGCGGGACGTACGGGTAGCCGACCCGGCGCACCGTGCGGATCGCGTCCCGGTGCCCCTCGCCCCGCTTGCGGCGCAGCCGTGCGACGTGCACGTCGGGTGCGGCCGTCTCCGACGTGGCCGCGGATCAGCGGGTGTCGGGCGGCCCGGCCGGCCGCGGTACCGCCACCGGGAACGGCGGTGGCAGATCCGCGCCCGTCACCGTCTCGTCCCGGTCGACGGCGCGCAGGCGGGGAGGGGCGGCAGGGACAGGGGAGGGAGAAGGCAGGGCACGGGTGGTCGCCATGAGACGCCGGCTCCTTCACGCGAAGGGTTCGCCGAGGACGTACGCGGTGCGCGGCGGCCGAAGGCCGGGAAGGGTTCCGGGCGCTACGACCCTCCGTAGAACAGCTCCTCCACCACACCCCGGGCCCGCCGCGCCGTGCGCCGGTACGCGTCGAGCATGTCGCCCGCGTGGCCGGGACCGTAGCCCAGGTAGCGGCCGACGGCGCCCAGTTCGCGGGGGACGGTCGGGAAGGTGTCCCCCGCGCGGCCCCGGACCAGCATCACCGCGTTGCGCACCCGGGTGGCCAGCACCCAGGCCTCGTCGAGGATGCAGGCGTCCTCCTCGGAGATCATCCCGGCCGTGCGGGCCGCGGCCAGCGCCTCGCGCGTACGCGTGGTGCGCAGGCCCGCCTCCTGCGCGCCGTGCCGCAACTGGAGCAGCTGCACGGTCCACTCGACGTCGGACAGCCCGCCCGGGCCGAGCTTGGCGTGCAGCTTGGGGTCGGCGCCGCGCGGCATCCGCTCGGACTCCATACGGGCCTTCAGCCGCCGGATCTCCCGGGCGGCCTCCTCCTCGAGCCCGGCGGCCGGATAGCGCAGCGGGTCGATCAGTTCGGTGAAGCGGCGGCCCAGCTCCTCGTCCCCGGCGACCGGCTCGGCCCGCAGCAGCGCGTGCCGCTCCCACACCAGCGACCAGCGGCGGTAGTACGCCTCGTACGACTTCAGTGTCCGCACCGGTGGACCGGACTTGCCCTCCGGGCGCAGGTCGGCGTCGATCAGCAGCGGCGGGTCGGCGCTGGGAACCTGGAGCAGCCTGCGCATCTCGGAGACGACCTTGTTCGCGGCCTCGGCCGCCTCCCGCTCGTCCACGCCGTCGCGCGGTTCGTGCACGAACAGCACGTCCGCGTCGGAGCCGTAGCCCAGCTCGTGGCCGCCGAAGCGGCCCATGCCGATGATCGCGAACCGGGTGGGGAGGGAGTCCCCCCAGCCCTCCCGGACCACCGCGCGGAGCGTGCCGGCGAGGGTGGCCGCCGTCAGGTCGGAGACCGCGCCGCCCACCAGGTCCACCAGGGCGCCCTGGTCGGCCTCGGCGGGCTGGGACTCGGTGCCGTAGGAACCGACGATGTCGGCGGCGGACGTACGGAACAGCTCGCGGCGGCGCACCCCGCGGGCGGCGGTGACGCCCTGGACGGCGTTGTCGGCGCGGCGGACGGCGGCGAGGACCTCCTGCTCCAGGGAGGCGCGGGAGCGGGGGGCGAGTCCCCCGCCGTCCCCGTCACCGAGCAGCGCCACGGCCTCGGGGGCGCGCATCAGCAGGTCGGGGGCGAGCCGTCCGGCGGAGAGCACCCGGGCCAGGTTCTCGGCGGCGGCGCCCTCGTCGCGCAGCAGCCGCAGGTACCAGGGGGTCTTGCCGAGCGCGTCGGAGACCTTGCGGAAGTTCAGCAGACCGGCGTCCGGGTCGGCGGAGTCCGCGAACCAGCCGAGCAGTACGGGCAGCAGGGTGCGCTGGATGGCGGCCTTGCGGGTGACGCCGGACGCCAGCGCCTCCAGGTGGCGCAGCGCGGCGGCCGGGTCGGCGTACCCGAGGGCCACCATGCGCTCGCGTGCCGCCTCCGCGCTGAGCCGGGCCTCGCCGGTGGCGAGGGCGGCGACGGCGTCGAGCAGCGGCCGGTAGAACAGCTTCTCGTGCAGCCGCCGCACGACGGAGGCGTGCCGCCGCCATTCGCGGGTCAGGGTGACGACCGGGTCCGTGCGCAGATCGAGGGAGCGGGCCAGCCGGCGCAGATCGGCCTCGTCCTCGGGGACCAGGTGGGTGCGGCGCAGCCGGTGGAGCTGGATGCGGTGCTCCATGGAGCGCAGGAAGCGGTAGGCGTCGTCGAGCTGGGCGGCGTCCGTACGGCCGACGTAGCCGCCCGCGGCCAGGGCCTTCAGCGCGTCGAGGGTGGTGCCGCTGCGCAGGGAGGCGTCGGCGCGGCCGTGCACCAGCTGGAGCAGCTGCACGGCGAACTCGACGTCCCGCAGACCTCCCGGGCCGAGCTTCAGCTGGCGGTCGATCTCGGTGGGGGGGATGTTCTCCACCACCCGGCGGCGCATCTTCTGCACGTCCGCGACGAAGTTCTCCCGCTCGGCGGCCCCCCACACCAGCGGCTGGAGCGCGGCCACGTACTCCTCGCCGAGCTCGGGGTCGCCGGCGACCGGGCGGGCCTTGAGCAGCGCCTGGAACTCCCAGGTCTTGGCCCAGCGCTGGTAGTAGGCGAGGTGGGAGGCGAGGGTGCGGACCAGCGGCCCGTTGCGGCCCTCGGGGCGCAGGTTGGCGTCGACGGGCCAGATGGAGCCCTCGACGGTGGTCTCGGAGCAGATCCGCATCATGTGGGAGGCGAGCCGGGTCGCGGCGCGCAGCGCCTTGTCCTCGTCGGCCCCGCCCGCCGCCTCGCCCACGAAGATCACGTCGACGTCGGAGACGTAGTTGAGCTCGTGTCCCCCGCACTTGCCCATCGCGATCACCGCGAGCCGGCACAGCGCGGCGTCCTCGGGCGCGTCGGCCCCGGCGAGGGCGAGGGCGGCGCGCAGGGTGGCGGTGGCGAGGTCGGCGAGTTCGGCGGCGGTCTGGGCGACCTCGATGGTGCCGCAGACGTCACGGGCGGCGATGGACAGCAGACAGCGCCGGTAGGCGACGCGGAGCGCGACCGGGTCGCCGGCGTCGGCGAGACCCCGCTCGAACTCCTGGACGCCGGGGTGGAGATCACGCGGCTCGTAGGTGACGAGGGCCTGCCAGTCGCTGGGGTGCCGGGCCAGATGATCGGCGAGCGCCTCGGAGGCGCCGAGCACCCCGAGCAGCCGGTCCCGCAGCGGCTTGGCGGCTATCAGGGTGTCCAGCAGTTCCTGGCGGGCGGTGGCCCCGTCCTGCGCCTCCAGCAGCCGCACGAGCCCGAGCAGCGCGAGATCCGGGTCGGCGGTCGCGCCGAGCGCGTCCAGCAGGACGGGGTCGTCGCGCAACGGTGCCGGCCCGGCACTGTCCAGCAGCCGTTCGGCGGCGGAGGGGTCGGTGAAACCGTGCCGCAGCAGCCGCGTGAAGATACTGCTCCTGCGCCCCGGCGCCGACGTCATCCCCGGCCTCCCTCGTGCCTCGGATCTGGGTCGTACGGCCATGAGCCTAGCCGGAGTACGGGCGGGCGGCCCGGGAGTGGCCCGCGATGAGTTCCGGCGGCGGGCGGAGTCGGAAGGAGGAAGGCAACTGCCGACGGCCCACGACGGAGGTCCCCGTGAGCGACACCCCCGAGACCCGCCTCGACCCGCGCTACAGCGATCCGGAAGCGGTCCCGCCGCCCTGGTCCGAGGTGGAGCGGCTGATCACCGGGGCGGAACTGTTCTGGATCTCCACGGTCCGCCCCGACGGCCGCCCCCACGTCACCCCGCTCCCGGCGGTCTGGTCGGCGGGCGCGCTGCATTTCTGCACCGGGCCGGACGAGCGCAAGGCCCGCAACCTGGCGGAGAACCCGCAGGTCGTGCTGACCACCGGCACCAGCACCTGGAACCAGGGCTACGACGTGGTGGTGGAGGGCGAGGCGGTACGGGTCGCGGACGACGCGCGGCTGCGCGAGCTGGCGGCGGCGTGGGAAGGGAAGTACGGCAGCTTCTGGCACTTCGAGGTCCGGGACGGGCACTTCCATCACGGGCCGGGGCGCGCGGTGGTGTTCTCGGTGGCACCGCGAACCGTTTTCGGATTTGGTAAGGGGGAGCCGTTCAGCCAGACGAGGTGGCGGTTCGCCTGACGCGCCGTCGACGAAGGAGTCACTGGTCCATGGACATGACCCTCGAGGTGATCCCGCTCCCGGTGAGCGACATCGACCGGGCCCGGGACTTCTACCGGGACAAGGTCGGCTTCCATGTCGACATCGACCAGGAGGTCGTGCCGGGCATGCGCATCGTCCAGCTGACCCCGCCGGGCTCGGGCTGCTCGATCGCCCTCGGCGACACCCTGTGGGAGTCGACGCCCGGCCCCACCCCGGCCCCCGGCACCTATCAGGGGCTCCAGCTCTGTGTCGCCGACATCGAGGCGGCCCGTGCGGAACTGGTCGGCCGGGGCCTGGACGTCTCCGAACCGGTCCGGTACGCCGACTCCGACGGCGCCACCTTCATGTACTTCACCGACCCGGACGGCAACGGCTGGGCGGTACAGGAGTACCGGCGGCGGGCGACGGAGCCGTTGCACAGGATGCTGGGGGATCAGGCGGCGGAGTAGGTTCGCCGCACGCCGTATGGCAGGGGTACCATACGTTCATGAGCCTGAAGCGAACGACGGTCTACCTCGAGGAAGACGATCTTCACGACCTCAAGGACACGGCTGCGCGGCAAGGAATCAGCGAAGCCGAGCTGATCCGTGAGGGCGTTCGCCTCGCCATCGCGCGCAATCGCGTCTGGGACGAGCCTGTGGGACTGCCCATCTTCGACAGCGGCGACGCCGGCTTCGCGGAGCGAGGTGACGAGATACTCGGCGAGACGGGCTTCGGCCAATGGAACGAGGCCTCGTAAGTGATCGTCATCGCCGACACATCGGGGGTCATCGCCTCCGTCGATCGCAGCTGCCCTGAACACAAGACAGCCCGTCATGTGATGGACACGGCCGGCCTACTGGTGGTCCCCCAACTCGTTCTCGCCGAGCTGGACCACCTGCTGGGCCGCCGGTTCGGCAAAGACGCCGCGGGACAGGTCTTGGACTCGCTCGTGGAGCAGGCCAGGGCGGGACGCTACGTCCTCGGTGACGCGCACGTCGGGCTCCTCGCAGACGCCAGACTCATTCAGCGCAGGTACCGGGACCTCGCTCTCGACCTGGCCGACTCGGTGATCGCGGTCATGGCCCGTGAGTACGCCACGGACGCCGTACTCACGCTCGACCGGAAGGACTTCCGCGCCATCCGCCCGCTCACCGCACACCCGGCGTTCCGGCTCCTGCCCGACGATCTGTAGCGTCCCCCGCACGCCACCCGGCCACCGCCGACCCGATTCCCGCCCTCGCGACCACCGAGGCCGACGGTCTCGCCGTCGGACACGAACGGTTCCGCCCGGACGCGGTGCGCCATGGCGATCCGGTGATGCCCCCACGGATCATCTCCGCCTCCGGCACTCCCGGGCGGGCGGCGGCCTCCCTGATCCACAAGACACTGATTTCCCTCAAGGTGTGTCAAACCATCCCAAAAGGCCATTCGGATCGGGACGGACGGCCACCGCGCAGCAGGCGGCCCGTACCACCCAGGACGAGGCCCGCGGTCAGACCGGCCAGGTGACCGACCAGGCCCGCGACTCCGGCCGCCGGCTCAAGGACGAGACCCAGAACCGCTCCGGCCCGGCCTGACACCGGACGCCGACGGCGTGACGACGAGGAAAGCCCTGTCCCGGCCCTGAATCGACCGACCGGGCAGGGCTCCCTCCCTTGCTCCGTCACCTCGGCGCACGGGCGGGGAATCCGCGGCCGGAGACCAACGCGTGCGGTTGCCCGGCCGACGCCGTCGGCACGGTGGGGCGCGGCATGGCCGAGCGGCACAGCGGCACGGGGCCGCACCCCGGCCCACCGGACCGCACCCCGAGGGTGACCGCGCCCGCCCGGCGGCCGGGCAGAGGGCACGACCGGCACTCCGTCGGCCCCCATGACCACCTCGGCCGTCTCCGCGCCCGTCGGGCGTCCGCCCGCCCTCCCGGCCGTCAGGCCGGTGTGCCCTCGCGCCAGCCGTTGGTGATGGGCAGGCGGCGGTCCTTGCCGAAGCCCTTCGGGGAGATCTTGGTGCCCGGCGGGTACTGCCGGCGCTTGTACTCCGCGCGGTCCACCATCCGCAGCGTCTTCGTCACCAGCTCCGCGTCGAACCCGGCCGCGACGATCTCGTCCGCCCCCCGGTCCCGGTCCACGTACAGCGTGAGGATCGCGTCCAGGACCGGGTAGTCCGGCAGCGAGTCCGTGTCCACCTGCCCGGGCCGCAGTTCCGCGCTCGGCGGCTTCGAGATCGAGTTCTCCGGGATCGGCGGCGTCTGCCCCCGCTCCGCCGCCGCGCGGTTGCGCCACTCGGCCAGCCGGAACACCGACGTCTTGTACACGTCCTTGATCGGCCCGTACGCGCCGACGGAGTCCCCGTACAGCGTCGAGTACCCCACCGCCAGCTCCGACTTGTTCCCCGGAGCCAGCACGATGTGCCCCTCCTGGTTGGAGATCGCCATCAGCAGCGTGCCCCGCAGCCGCGACTGCAGGTTCTCCTCCGCGAGTCCCGTCAGGCCGAGCGATCCCATGTACGCGTCGAACATCGGCTCGATGGGTACCGTCCGGTAGTTCAGCCCCGTACGCCGCGCCAGATCCGCCGCGTCACCCTTCGAGTGCTCCGACGAGTACTTCGACGGCATCGACACGCCGTACACGTTCTCCGCACCCACCGCGTCACAGGCGATCGCGGCGACGAGCGCCGAGTCGATCCCCCCGGACAGCCCGATCAGCACGGACCGGAACCCGTTCTTCGCGACGTACGCCCGCAGCCCCACGACCAGCGCGGAGTACACCTCCTCGTCGTCGTCGAGCCGCTCCGCGTACCCCCCGGCCGACCTGGCGTCGTAGGCGGGTACGGGCTCCTCCGACAGCACGACCCGCTCGATCCGCAGCCCGTCGTCCACCAGCCCCACCGGCGCGTCGGCCGCGGCGGCGGGCAGGTCGAGATCGACCACGACACACGCCTCGGAGAACTGCGGCGCCCGCGCCACCACCTCACCGTCACGGTCGACCACGATGGAGTCCCCGTCGAAGACGAGCTCGTCCTGCCCGCCCGTCATCGCGAGGTACGCGGTCGTGCACCCGGCCTCCTGCGCCCGCTTGCGCACGAGCTCCAGCCGGGTGTCGTCCTTGTCCCGCTCGTACGGCGAGGCGTTGACCGACAGCAGCAGCCCGGCCCGCGCCGAGCGCGCCGCCGGCACCCGCCCCCCGTCCTGCCACAGGTCCTCGCAGATGGCGAGGGCGACGTCGACGCCCCGCACCCGTACCACCGGCATGGTGTCGCCGGGCACGAAGTACCGGAACTCGTCGAAGACGCCGTAGTTCGGCAGGTGGTGCTTGGCGAAGGTCAGCACCACCTCGCCCCCGTGCAGCACGGCGCCGGCGTTCTGCGGCGCGCCAGCCGGCTGCCCGTACCTCGGCCGGCCGGCGGAGCTGCGGTCGAGGTAGCCGACGACCACCGGGAGCTCACCGAACCCCTCCTCGGCGAGCCGCGCGGCGAGCGAGCGCAGCGCCGCGCGGGAGGCTTCCACGAAGGACGACCGCAGGGCGAGGTCCTCGACGGGGTAGCCGGTCAGCACCATCTCGGGGAACGCCACGAGGTGCGCTCCCTGTTCGGCGGAGTGCCGGGTCCAGCGGACCATCGTTTCGGCGTTTCCGGCGAGGTCGCCGACGCTCGAGTCGATCTGATTCAGGGCGAGACGTAGTTGAGGCACGCCGCCCAGTGTAATCGTCAAATCGACGCGATGTCTCGGAGCCCCGGTGGGACTACCGCCGGGCCGCCGCTCCCCGCTCCTTCAGCATCCCCGCCATCAGCGCGATCTCCGACTCCTGCGCCTCGGCCATGCCCCGCGCGAGCCGCTTCTCGACCCCGACCTCGCAGGCACGTACACACCCCTCGGCCATGTGCACCCCGCCCAAGTGATGGTCGGTCATGAGCTGCAGGTAGAAGATCTCGGCGCGCTTCCCGTCCAGCGTCCCCAGCCGCTCCATCTCGGCGTTGGTCGCCATCCCCGGCATCAGCGCCCCGTCCTTGCCGGAGGCCGTGTCGCCCATCCCCATCCAGGTCATGGGCGGGTCCGCGGACACCTTGGGCAGCTCCCACAGGTCGAGCCAGCCCAGCAGCATGCCCCGCTGGTTGGCCTGGGTCTGGGCGATGTCGTAGGCGAGCCGCCGGACCTCCTCGTCGTCCGTCCGGTCGCGCACGATGTACGACATCTCGACGGCCTGCTGATGATGCACGGCCATGTCCCGGGCGAACCCGGCGTCCGCGGAGTCGGCGGACGGTACGACGTCCGACCGCCCGTCGTCCCCGGCCACCGCGAAGGTGATCGCGCCGGCCGCGACGAGCGCCGTCGCCGCGGCGCCCGCGACCAGCCCCAGCTGCCTCACCCGGACAGGCCGTTGGTGCACGCGGCCCCCGGCTCGGGCGTCTGCCGGCCCTGGACGAACTTCTCGAGGAAGGCGTCCACGGCCGGGTCGTCCGCACCGGTCACCGTCCGCTGGTGCCCCCAGGCGGTCAGCAGGATCGGCTCCTTCTGCCCGTCGACGGGGCTCATCAGCGTGTACGGGGTCTTCTTCACCTTCGCCGCCAGCGCGTCGACGTCGGCCGTCCCGGCGTCGGCGTTGTACGTCACCCAGACGGCTCCGTGCTCGAGCGAGTGCACGGCGTTGGTGTCGTTGATCTCGTCGGTGTAGACGTCCCCGTTGCAGTTCATCCACGCCGGGTTGTGGTCACCGCCCACCGGGGGCGACACGGGGTAGTCCACGGCCTTGGTCACATGGTTGCGCCCCAGCTCGCCCTTCCAGGCGCGCACGCCGTCCTTGTCCGTGACGAATGCGCCCGCGTTCTTGGAGTCGCCCGCGGTGCTGCCGCCGTCGTCGTCCGACTGCGACCGGACGAGCACCACACCACCGACGACGAGCCCGCCGACGACCACCGCACTGACGGCGATGGTGAGGATCCGGTTGCGGCGCTCGCGGGCCTGCTCGGCGCGCCGCGTCTCCTCTATGCGCGCCGTGCGTGCTGCGCTGCTCTTCTTGGCGGAGCCCATGGGGAATGCCCTTCGGGGAGGCGTGGGACGAACGGGTCAGCTGATCGTAGTAGGGAAGGAGGGACAGTCGTAGAGGCCGGGGCGACCGGGCCGGAGGGCCCCCCGCGGCACCCGCACACAACCTCCACCGCGAATAATTTGAACCCCGGATGCGCATTAATTACGCTGCCTGGTATGCGGCTCCTGCGCTCCACCGACCTGGCCCTCCGGGTCCTCATGCGCCTCGCCGTGACCAGCGAGACGAACCCGACGACACGGGACGTCGCCACGGCCATGGATGTGCCGTACACCCACGCCGCGAAGGTCGTCGCCGAGCTCCAGCACATGGGCCTGCTCACGGCCCGGCGCGGCAGGGGCGGCGGCCTGGCCCTCACGGAGGAGGGCCGTACCGCCTCGGTGGGCGCCCTGGTCAGGGCGTTCGAGGGCGAGGGGGACATCGTCGACTGCGAGGGGACGGCCACCTCGGCCCCCTGCCCGCTGAGCTCCGCCTGCCGGCTGCGCGGCGCCCTGCGCCAGGCCCAGCAGGCCTTCTACGCCTCGCTGGACCCGATCACGGTGACGGACATCGTCGCCGGCCCGACCGGACCCCTTCTGCTGGGCATCTCCCCGAGGCCGTGAGCCGCCCGTTACGTATACGGGCGCGAACAGGCAAGATGGGCCCCGGAGCGGTACACCTGACGTGAGGCGCCGCCGCCACGGCCGGTCGGCCGATCAAGGTCGGCAACGCGTATGAAACCCTGGTGTGGTGGGATGCCCCTGTGCCCGCCCGGGCGCCCGCCCGGCCTCCCGGGGCGCGGACGCGAACGCTCGCGGACAGGCGGCCTGACCGGCAAGGATGGGGAAGCGGAAGATGGACAAGCAGCAGGAGTTCGTGCTCCGGACACTGGAAGAGCGCGACATCCGGTTCGTGCGCCTGTGGTTCACCGACGTGCTGGGCTTCCTCAAGTCCGTGGCCGTCGCCCCCGCCGAACTCGAGCAGGCGTTCGACGAAGGGATCGGCTTCGACGGCTCCGCCATCGAGGGCTTCGCACGCGTATACGAATCGGACATGATCGCCAAGCCGGACCCGTCGACGTTCCAGGTCCTCCCCTGGCGCGCCGAGGCCCCCGGCACGGCACGGATGTTCTGCGACATCCTGATGCCGGACGGCTCCCCGTCCTTCGCCGACCCGCGCTACGTCCTCAAGCGCGCCCTCGCCCGCACCTCCGACCTGGGTTTCACCTTCTACACCCACCCGGAGATCGAGTTCTTCCTGCTGAAGGACAAGCCGCTGGACGGCAGCCGGCCGACCCCGGCGGACAACTCCGGCTACTTCGACCACACCCCGCAGAACGTCGGCATGGACTTCCGCCGCCAGGCGATCACCATGCTGGAGTCGATGGGGATCTCGGTGGAGTTCTCCCACCACGAGGGCGCCCCCGGCCAGCAGGAGATCGACCTGCGCTACGCGGACGCGCTCTCCACGGCGGACAACATCATGACGTTCCGCCTGGTCATGAAGCAGGTGGCGCTGGAGCAGGGGGTCCAGGCGACCTTCATGCCCAAGCCGTTCTCCGAGTATCCCGGCTCCGGCATGCACACCCACCTCTCCCTCTTCGAGGGCGACCGCAACGCGTTCTACGAGTCCGGCTCCGAGTACCAGCTCTCCAAGGTCGGCCGCTCCTTCATCGCGGGCCTGCTGCGGCACTCCGCGGAGATCTCCGCGGTCACCAACCAGTGGGTCAACTCCTACAAGCGCATCTGGGGCGGCTCGGAGCGCACGGCCGGCGCCGGCGGCGAGGCGCCGTCGTACATCTGCTGGGGCCACAACAACCGCTCGGCCCTGGTCCGGGTACCGATGTACAAGCCCGGCAAGACCGGATCGGCGCGGGTGGAGGTCCGCTCCCTCGACGCCGGCGTCAACCCCTACCTGGCCTACGCCCTGCTCCTCGCGGCCGGCCTCAAGGGCATCGAGGAGGGCTACGAGCTTCCGCCGGGCGCCGAGGACGACGTCTGGGCCCTCTCCGACGCGGAGCGCCGTGCGCTCGGCATCGAGCCCCTGCCGCAGAACCTCGGCGAGGCCCTGGCCCTGATGCAGCGCAGTGACCTGGCCGCCGAGACCCTCGGCGAGCACGTCTTCGACTTCTTCCTCCGCAACAAGAAGCAGGAGTGGGAGGAGTACCGCTCCGAGGTCACGGCCTTCGAACTGCGGAAGAACCTGCCGGTGCTCTGAGGCACACCCGCACCGGCGCACAGCGCACCGGGGCAGGCCGTCGTCGGCCGTCTGCCAGCCGGGGCAGCCGGTCGTCGCAGGCCGCCTGCCCCGGCTGCCGCGTGCGTGCCCCTTCGGTCCGTTGAACCGGAGTTCGATATTCCGTAACTGCGCGGAGCCTTGCCAGCCCCTCGGGCGTGGCCCTACTGTCGCGACGAACGGAAAGAAAGCGCTTTCCCACTCGACGGGCCCGGCCCACCCCGCCCCCTCCCGTCGGTCTCTCTGTCATGCCCATGACATGCAGGTGCCCCCTGACTCAGAGGACGAAAGGCGAGCGAGAATGAAGCGATCAGTCGCCGTGCGACTCTCCGCATTGCTGGCCACGGGAGCCCTCGCGGCCGCGACCGGAGTGGTGCTGTCCACGTCCACCGCGTCCGCCGCGGCGGGCGGCGGGCGGCGTCACCGGCTATGCCACCCAGAACGGCGGGACCACCGGCGGCGCGGGCGGACAGACGGTCCGTGCCACCACCGGCACCGCCATCCACCAGGCCCTGTGCGGCCGGGCCAGCAGCTCCACCCCGATCGTCATCCAGGTCGAGGGCACCATCAACCACGGGAACACCACCAAGGTGTCGGGCGACAGCTGCAGCACCGCCGCCGACAAGATCGAGCTGAAGCAGATCAGCAACGTCACGATCGTCGGCGTCGGCAACGGCGCCGTCTTCGACCAACTGGGCATCCACATCCGGGAGTCCAGCAACATCATCATCCAGAACGTGACCGTCCGTAACGTCAAGAAGTCCGGCTCGCCCACGTCGAACGGCGGAGACGCCATCGGCATGGAGAGCGACGTCCGCAACGTCTGGGTCGACCACACCACCCTCGAGGCGTCCGGCGGCGAGTCGGCGGGGTACGACGGCCTGTTCGACATGAAGGACAACACCCAGTACGTGACACTGTCCTACAGCACGCTGCGCAACTCCGGCCGCGGCGGTCTCGTCGGCTCCAGCGAGAGCGACCGCTCCAACGGCTACATCACCTTCCACCACAACCTGTACGAGAACATCGACTCCCCTACGCCCCCGCTGCGCGGCGGTATCGCGCACATCTACAACAACCACTACAAGAACCTGAACGAGTCCGGGATCAACTCCCGGGCCGGCGCCCGCGCGAAGGTGGACAACAACTACTTCGAGGACTCCAAGGACGTCCTCGGCGCCTTCTACACCAGCGAGGCCGGCTACTGGCAGGTCAGCGGCAACATCTTCGACAACGTGACCTGGTCCTCGCGCGGCGGCGACACCGACCCGGCCGGCCCGGATCCGACGTCGAACACGTCGGTGAGCATGCCGTACTCCCACACCCTGGACGCGGCCAACTGCGTACCGGGCGTGGTCGGTCAGACGGCGGGCGCCAACAAGGGCCTGAAGGTCTCGGACGGCAGCTGCACCCCGCAGAACCCGGACCCGACCGACCCCGGACCCACCGACCCGGGACCCGACCCCACCGACCCGGACCCGACCGACCCGCCCACCGGCACCAACCTCAGCCTCGGGGCGGGCGCCGACGGTTCCTCCAAGGCCGACGGCACCAGCTACGGCAACGTCCGGGACGGCAGCATGAGCACCTACTGGTCCCCGTCCGGCTCGACCGGCTCGGTCTCGGTCAAGTGGGGCTCCGCCACCACGGTTTCGAAGATCAACATCCATGAGGCCTCGGGCGCGACGGGTGCCATCGGCTCCTACCGCGTCATCAACCACGACACCGGAGCCGTCCTGGCCTCGGGCAACGGAGCGGGCGTCATCGGCTTCCCGGCGACCTCCCTGAAGAAGATCACCTTCGAGATCACCAGCGCCTCCGGCACCCCGAGGGTCGCCGAGTTCGAGACGTACGCGAGCTGACGGATCCGGGGGCCGTCCGTGCGGCGGCCCCCGGTCCCGTCCCCGGCCGGGGCCGTGGGTGGGCGTGGCGACGGCCCGCCCCGTGGGCGAGGTCAGTCCGAGGGTGCGGCGATCTTCACGCGGGCCGCGACGGGGAGGTGGTCGCTCGCCGTGGCCGGGAGGGTCCAGGAACTCTCCGGTTCGGCTCCCTTGACCAGGATCTGGTCGATCCGCGCCATCGGGAACGAGGCCGGCCAGCTGAAGCCGAAGCCGCTGCCCACGGCGCCCTGGGTGGAGCGCATCTGGGACGTGACGGCGTTCAGGGCCCGGTCGTTCATCGTGCCGTTCAGGTCGCCGAGCAGGACGATGTTCTCCAGGCGTTCGTCGGAGATGGCCTCCCCCAGCGCGTCCGCGCTCTTGTCGCGCTGGCGGGCCGTGAAGCCGGCCTCCATCTTCACGCGGACGGAGGGAAGATGGGCGACGTAGACCGCGACCCGGCCGGCGGGGGCGGTGACCGTGGCGCGCATCGCGCGCTTCCAGCCGAGGCGGATGTCCACCGACCTCACGTCGGTCAGCGGGTACTTGCTCCACAGACCGACGGTCCCCACCACCGCGTGGTGCTTGTACGTCGACGCCAGCGCCGATTCGTAGGCGGGGACCTTCGACGCCTTCAGTTCCTCCAGGGCCAGGACGTCCGCGCCCGAGGCCGCCACGTCCCGGGCCGTGCCCGACGGGTCCGGGTTGTCGGCGTTGACGTTGTGCGTGACCACCGTCAGATCGCCGCCGGGCTCGTTCTTGTCGCCGAGCAGGCCGCCGAAGAGGTTCAGCCAGACGGCCGCGGGCAGGATCGTCGCGATCAGCGCCGTCGCCGACCTGCGGACCAGCGCGAGGACGAGCAGGACCGGGATGAACAGGCCCAGCCACGGCAGGAACGTCTCGGTCAGGCTGCCCAGGTTGCCGATCGCGTTCGGGATGCGGGAGTGGGCCAGCATGACCAGGGCCAGCAGGCCCGCGCAGACCGCGAGGACCAGACCCCGGCGCCAGACACGGCGGTCGCCCCGCCAGCCTCTGCTCACCCCGTCCAGCAGGCGCCGGAACCGGGAGGCCGGGCGCTCGGGCCCCGAGCCTCCGTCGTCCGTCTCCGCCATGTACGCCTGCTGTGCCATACCGCCGCCTCACAACCCGCTGTGCACACCGTCTCCCCCGTGTGGTGAAAACCCTAGGGGATGATCGGCTCCGTTCTCGCCGCCCCTCGGCGGCCGTACGGGGGCGAGGACGTACGGGGGCGCCCGGGGAGTTCCGGGCGGGGGCGGCGGGAGCGGCGTCTGTGACGAAACGCGCACATTGTGCTCAGGTGCCGACGGGGCGCAGCCCCTGCAGGAGCGTGTCCACGACCCGTTCGGCGAGGTCGTCCGGGAGGTCGGCGTCGGGGCGCATCACGGTGCGGACGAGGACGGGGCCCACGACGATGTCGTTGAGGAGCTCGATGTCGACGTCGGCGCGCAGTTCGCCGTTCTCCCGGCCCCGGCGCAGCACGTCCAGGCCGAGGGTGCGGCGTGGCACGAGAACGGTGTCGTGGTAGGCGGCCCAGAGGTTCGGGCTGCTCTTCATCTGGGCGCGCACGTGGTGCAGGATCGCCGAGGTCCTGCCCGCCAGGCCGCGCAGCCGCAGGGACTCCAGCAGGACGACCAGGTCGTCGCGCATGGAGGTGCCGGGGAGTTCGGGGTCCGGGGGCTCGGCGGCGCGCATGACGTCGACGAAGAGTTCCTCCTTCCCGCTCCAGCGGCGGTAGATGGTGGCCTTGCCGACGCCCGCGGTGCGGGCGATGCGCTCGATGGAGAGCTCCGCGAGCGGCACACCGTCCTCCAGGAGCTTCATCACCCCCTCGATGATGGCGCGTTCGACCGCCTCGCTGCGGGGGCGGCCCCGCGCGGGCACCTCCTGCCGGGGGCCGGTGCCGGCCGGACTCACGTCGTCGGATCCTCTCGGTGGACTGTGGTGATTGTCCCCGGTGGGCGGCGGCAGTGGTCCACCACCCAGGGTTCTCAGTCCGCCGCCCGGATCAACTCCGCTTCCTCGCCGTCCCCTTCGGGCTTCGGCGTACGGCCGGGCAGGTACACGGCGACGAGGACCGCGCCCAGCACCGCGACGCCCGCTCCCCACAGGGACGTGACGTGCATCGCGTGCAGGAACGCCTGATCCGCCGCGTCGGCCAGCCCTTCGCCGCGTGGCCCGAGCCGGTCCGCCACCGCCAGGGTCGCCTCGATGGACTCCCCCGCGGCGTGCCGGACGCCGGGCGGCAGTACGGCGAGCCTGTCCTCGATGTCGCCGCGGTAGGCGGTGGAGAGCACCGAGCCGAGGACGGCGATGCCGAGGGCGCCGCCGAGCTGGCGGAAGGTGTTGCTGAGGGCGGAGGCCGAGCCGGCCTTCTCGCGCGGCAGGGCCTGCATGATGACGACGCTGACCGGTGTCATGACGTGCGCCATGCCGGTTCCCATGAGGAAGAAGACGACCTCCAGCATCCAGATCGGCGTGTCCCCGTCCAGGCCCGCGAACGCGGCCAGCGTCGCCGCGAGCAGGAGGAGGCCGCCGGTCGTGGTCGCCCTGTTGCCGAAGCGGTCCACCAGGAGGCGGGCCCGGGGCGCGAAGACCAGCTGGGCGGCGGCCAGCGGCAGCATCAGCAGACCCGTCTGCAGCGGTGAGTAGCCGCGCACGCTCTGGATGTAGAACACCGCGAAGAACGTCACGCCCATCAGCGCGAAGAAGACCAGAGCGATCGCGACGATCGCCGCGGAGAACACCTTGTTCCGGAAGTAGGCGATGTCGATGGACGGATGGTCGCTGCGCTTCTCGTACACCACGAAGCCGACCAGGACGGCGAGACCGGCGCCGGTGGTCCCCAGCACGGTCGGGTCGGCGAAGTCGGCGAGCTGGCCGCCCTTGATGATGCCGTAGACCAGCAGGACCAGGCCGGTGACGGACAGGACGACGCCCAACGGGTCGATCCGGCCGGGGTTCGGGTCGCGGGAGTCGGGGACCAGCCACAGCATCAGGGCGACGGCGAGGACGACGATGGGCACGTTGACGAGGAAGACCGAACCCCACCAGAAGTGGTCCAGGAGCAGCCCTCCGGTGATCGGGCCGATGGCGATGGCCAGGCCCACACCGCCCGCCCAGACGCCGATGGCCTTCGGCTGTTCGTCGCGCTCGAAGACGTTCATCAGGACCGCCAGGGTGGCCGGCATGACGAACGCCGCGCCCAGGCCCATCACCGCGCGGAAGCCGATCAGCTCGGCCGGGGAGCCCGAGAACGCGGCGAGTGCCGAGCCGATGCCGAACACGACGAGACCGCCGATCAGCACCTTCTTGCGGCCGAGCCGGTCCCCCAGGAGTCCCGCGGTGAAGAGCAGACCGGCGAAGACGAGCGTGTAGGCGTTGATCGCCCACTCCAGCTCGCTCTGTGTGGCGCCGAGGCCGGTGGGGGCGGGGGTGGAGATGGTCTTGATGGCGACGTTCAGGATCGAGTTGTCCAGCACCACGATCAGCAGGCTCAGCATCAGCACGCCGAGGATCGCCCAGCGGCGCCGGTGCACCGCTTCCGGGACCCGGCGGGCAGGGGCGGCGGCAGGAGAAGTCATGGGGTTCAGCGTAGTGATTTCCGATACGAGACCGTCTCGTATCGGAGGGGTTTTGCCCAGTTCTTGCCGGGATATCGCCGACGGGGTGCGGGCTCACGGGACTGCCTCTGGCCCTCGCCGGGTCGAGGTGCCACCATGGACGTGATCCGGGGACGCCGTCAGGGCGCCTCGAGATGACGTAGGGAGACGGTTCCATGACGCAGCTTTCGGCTGCCCGGACCGGGACGACACCCGGCTCCTCCTCCGGCGGCACCACGCTGTACGGGGGGAAGGGTACGCGCCGTATCACTGTCCGTGACATCGCCGCCGCCAAGGAGCGCGGCGAGAAGTGGCCCATGCTCACCGCGTACGACGCGATGACCGCGTCCGTGTTCGACGAGGCCGGCATCCCGGTCATGCTCGTCGGCGACTCCGCGGGCAACTGCCATCTCGGGTACGAGACCACCGTGCCCGTCACCCTCGACGAGATGACCATGCTCTCGGCCGCGGTGGTGCGCGGCACCTCGCGCGCCCTGATCGTGGGCGACCTGCCCTTCGGCTCCTACCAGGAGGGCCCGGTACAGGCGCTGCGTTCGGCCACCCGGCTGGTCAAGGAGGCCGGTGTGGGTGCGGTGAAGCTGGAGGGCGGCGAGCGGTCGCACCGGCAGATCGAGCTGCTGGTGGAGTCCGGGATTCCCGTGATGGCCCACATCGGCCTGACCCCGCAGTCGGTGAACGCGATGGGCTACCGGGTCCAGGGGCGCGGCGAGGAGGCGGCGCAGCAGCTGCTGCGGGACGCGAAGGCCGTGCAGGACGCGGGGGCGTTCGCGGTGGTGCTGGAGCTGGTTCCGGCGGAGCTGGCGGCCGAGGTGACGCGGGTGCTGCAGATCCCCACCGTCGGGATCGGGGCGGGCGCGCAGACGGACGCGCAGGTGCTGGTGTGGACCGACATGCTGGGGCTGACCGGAGGGCGGGTACCGAAGTTCGTGAAGCGGTACGCGGACCTGCGTGAGGTCATGAGCGGGGCGGCGAAGGCGTTCGCCGAGGACGTGGTGGGCGGGACGTTCCCGGAGGAGGCGCACTCCGTGCACTGAGCGGCTTCGCCGCGCGTATGAGCCATTGCCGCACCACCTGCCGGCCCCGTCGATCTTCCCCCGTCGACGGGGCCGGCCCGTGGGCGCGGCGCCGGGCACGGGTGCGGGACACCTCGGTGCTTCACCCGTTCCGCCGTTTTGGTGTCGGCCGGGGGGTGGTTGCGCAGCCCGGCGCTTGCGGGGTGCCGTCGCGCCCACCCGTGCCGCCCTGCGGCACGACTGCCCGCGGAGGGCGGGGGATGTCGGTGGGATGTCGGTGGTCTGTCGGTGGTCTGTCGGTGGTCTGTCGGTGGGGGCTGAGAGCGTCGTCGGCATGACGCGAAACGACAAGGAACCGGGGAGCGCCGTTTCCGTGCGGGGGCTGGTCAAGCACTACGGGGAGACCAAGGCGCTGGACGGGGTCGATCTGGAGGTGCGTGAGGGCACCGTGATGGGGGTGCTCGGGCCGAACGGGGCCGGGAAGACCACGCTGGTACGGATTCTGTCCACCCTGCTCGCACCGACGGCGGGACACGCCACCGTCGCCGGGTACGACGTGGTCCGCGAGCCCCGGCAGCTGCGCCGGGTGATCGGACTGACCGGGCAGTACGCCTCCGTGGACGAGAAGCTCCCGGGCTGGGAGAACCTGTACATGATCGGGCGGCTGCTCGACCTGCCCCGCAAGGAGGCCCGGGCCCGGGCCGACGAACTGCTGGAGCGGTTCTCGCTCACCGAGGCGGCCCGGCGACCGGCGGCCACGTACTCCGGCGGTATGCGGCGGCGCCTCGACCTGGCCGCCTCGATGATCGGACGGCCGTCCGTGCTGTTCCTGGACGAGCCGACCACGGGACTGGACCCGCGTACCCGCAACGAGGTGTGGGAGGAGGTCAGGCGGCTGGTCGGCGACGGGGTGACGGTGCTGCTGACCACCCAGTACATGGAGGAGGCCGAGCAGCTCGCCTCCGAGCTGACCGTCGTGGACCGGGGCCAGGTCATCGCGAGCGGCCGTATCGAGCAGCTGAAGGCCAAGGTCGGCGGGCGCACGCTGCGGATCCGCCCGGCCGACCCGCTGCGGCTGCGGCCGCTGGCCGAGGCGCTCGACGCGCTGGGCATCACCGGGCTCGCCACCACCGCCGTGGACAGCGAGCGGGGTTCCCTGCTCGTGCCGGTGCTGAGTGACGAGCAGCTGACCGCCGTGGTGGGCGCGGTCACCGCGCACGGGATCACCCTCAGCGCCATCTCCACCGAACTGCCCAGCCTGGACGAGGTGTTCCTGTCGCTCACCGGCCACCGTGCCAGTGCCCCGCAGGACGCCCCCGCCGCCGATGCCCACGAGGAGGCCGTCGCCGTATGAGTGCCGCCACCACCGCCACGACCACGACGGCCGCCGTGACCGCCGTGACCGACGTCCGCGCGGACGGGCACATCCCGCTGCGCTCCCATCTGCGGCACACCGGGGCCCTCATCCGCCGCAACCTGCTCTGGATCCGGCAGGACCCGGAGTCGATGTTCGACGCCGTGCTGTTCCCCGTCGTCTTCACCCTGCTGTTCGTGTACGTCTTCGGCGGCTCGATCGGGCAGTCGCTGGGCGGCGGGCAGGAGGCGTACGTGCAGTACATCGTGCCCGGACTGATGGCCATGATGGGCATGAACATGGCCCAGGGGGTGGGCACGGGGTTCAACCAGGACTTCAACACCGGCGTCATGGACCGCTTCCGGTCACTGCCGATCGGGCGCGGCTCGGTGCTGTTCGCCAAGATCTCGGTCGAGATGATGCGGATGCTGATCGCCACCGCCATTCTGATGATCGTCGGCGTGCTCGTCGGGTTCGACATCACCGACTGGCCCGGGCTCCTCGCCGCCGTGGGACTGTCCGCGGTGTTCGGCTCGGCCCTGATGTGGGTCTTCCTGACGCTGGGTGTGGTGATGAAGAACGCGCAGTCCGTGCAGGCCATGGGCTTCCTGGTGCTGATGCCGCTGCAGTTCGGCTCGTCGATCTTCGCGCCGCCGCAGTCGATGCCGGGCTGGCTGCGGACCTTCACCGAGTACAACCCGCTGTCCGCGCTGGCCGACGCCGCGCGCGGGCTGATGGTGGGCGGCCCGGTCGCGCACGACCTGTGGATGACGCTGGCCTGGTCGGTGGGGATCACCGCGGTGATGGCCCCGGTCGCGATCCACAAGTTCCGTACGAAGACCTGATCACTCCGGTCCGAGCAGGGCGACGGCCTCGTCCACGGGGAGACCGTCGCCCTCGGCGTACGCGGTTGCGTACGCCGCGTCGCCGAGAACCGTCCGCGTACGCGCCTCGGCGCGTGCGCGCACCTCGCGTTCCACCAGCGGGGCGTGGTGTCCGGGCGGCAGCCAGGAGTCGGCCGCGCCGACGCAGCGGGCCGCGTCCCGGGCGCGCCGCCCGCCGTCGAGTCCGGCCAGGGCGACGGCCCCGAGGGTGAGGTACGCGGCGCGTATGTGGGGAGCCATGGCGGCGGACAGCGGATCGCCCGCCTGCCTGATCGCCTCGCGAACGAGTACCAGTCCCCGCTCGTCGTTGCCCTCGGCCACCTCCAGCCAGGCCTCGGCGCCGAGGATGAACGCGTCGAAGACGACGTAGTGCGCGATCCGGAACTCCTCGCGCAGGGCCCGCAGATGCTCGCGCGCCTCCGTCGTACGCCCGGTCGTGCAGAGCCAGCCGGTGAGGAAGAGCCGGGCGGCGGGCAGGGCCTCGGTGTGCCGCCCCTTCGTGTCCTCGATGACCTCGCGCAGCAGCCGCTCGCCGCGCTCCGGGTCGCCCGCCTCCAGCAGCGCGCTGCCCAGCCGCGCGGTGAGCACGGCCGTGTGGGCGCGGGCACCCAGGCGGGCGGCGTACTCGATCGCCGCCTCGAAGTCCGCGGCGGCGTCCTCGTACGCGCCGGCCCGTTCCCGGGCCTCGCCGCGCGCGGCGAGCGCCTCGGCGATGCCCCAGAAGTCGCCGAGCCCGCGGTGGATCGCCAGGGCCTCGTCGGCGGCGCGGCGCGCGTCGCCGGCCCAGTCGCTGCGGTTGGCCAGGAAGTTGGCGCGCAGCTGGAGGTTGGAGGCCAGCTCCCATTCGAACCCGGGGTTCTCCCGGCAGGTGCGGATCGCCGCGTCGACCACGTGGCGCAGCCGCTCCATGTCCCCGCTCAGCATCACGGCGAACACCCAGAGCAGACCGGGCGGCCGGCAGACCTGCGGCGTGCCGGGCTCGTACGTCGCGCCGATGAGGCGCAGCTTGTGCTTCGCCTGCGGGGTCTGCCAGTCGTCCAGCTCGGTGTCCATGTGGGCGAGGTGGGCCAGATGCACCCCGCGCCGGGCCTCGGCGAGGACCTCACCGGTCAGGGGCGGCGGAGCGTCGGTGCACCGCTGCCACAGCGGCGCCGCGGGCCGCACCGGTTCGGTGAACGGGTCGGGGGCCAGGGTCATGACCTCGGCACACCAGTTGCGTGCCTCGATGCGCAGATCGCGCATCTGCCAGTACCAGGTGAGCGACAGGGTGATGCAGAGGGCCTCCTGCTCGTCGCGCAGGGCGACGGCATGACGCAGGGCCGTGCGCACGTTCTCGTACTCCCGCTCCAGACGGGCGA
Source organism: Streptomyces sp. SM1 (assembly GCF_002910825.1). Classification (GTDB taxonomy): domain Bacteria; phylum Actinomycetota; class Actinomycetes; order Streptomycetales; family Streptomycetaceae; genus Streptomyces; species Streptomyces okerensis. The sequence goes on from NZ_NEUB01001043.1 coordinate 25,750, forward strand.
TGGCGGCCGGCTGCTCCGGGCCGCGCAGCATCGGCTCGGTGGTGCGGGCGAGTTCGCGGTAGTACGTCAGGTGCGCCCGCTCCGCGTCAGGGCGCCGGCCGGACTCGTCGAGCCGTTCGCCGGCGTACTCGGCGACGGTCTCCAGGAGCCGGTAGCGCATCCCGTCGCCGCCCGAAGGGGCGGCCACCACGAGGGACTTGTCGACGAGGGAGCCGAGCGCGTCGAACGCGGCCGGTCCGCAGACGGCCTCGGCGGCGGCGAGGTCGCAGCCGCCCGCGAAGACCGACAGGCGGCACAGCACGTCGCGTTCGTCCTCGTCGAGCAGGTCCCAGGACCAGTCGACGACGGCCCGCAGGGTCTGCTGTCTGGGCAGCACGGTGCGGCTGCCGGAGGTGAGCAGCCGGAAGCGGTCGTCGAGCCGGTCGGCGATCTGGCGCGGGGTGAGCATCCGCAGCCGGGCGGCGGCGAGTTCGATGGCGAGCGGCAGCCCGTCGAGGCGGCGGCAGATCTCCGCGCAGGCCGCCGCGGTGTCGTCGTCGGCGTCGGTACGGAAGCCGGGACGGGCGGCGACACCTCGGTCGGCGAGCAGCCGCAGCGCGACCGGCTCCGGCAGCGGTTCCACCGGCCGCAGCAACTCCCCCCGGACGCCCAGGGGTTCACGGCTGGTGGCGAGCACGGTGAGGCCGGGGCAGCGCTCCAGCAGCGCCTCGACGAGGTGGGCGGCGGCCTCGACCACGTGTTCGCAGTTGTCGAGGATCAGCAGCATGCGGCGAGGGCCGCAGTGCTCGGCGAGACGCGCCACGGGGTCGGTGTTCCGGTCGGTGACGGCCCGCATGCTCTCGGCCCCGGCCCCGTACAGCACGGTCTCGCGGGCGCCGACGGCGGTGAGTACGGCCTCGGGGACGGCGTCGGGGTCGTCGACCGGGGCCAGTTCGGCGAGCCACACCCCGTCCGGGGTGGTCTGCCGTACGGTTTCGGCGGCCTCCTGGGACAGCCGGGTCTTGCCGGCCCCGCCCGCGCCGAGCAGTGTGACGAGCCGGGCGGCGGCGAGGTCGGCGCGGATGGTCTCGATGTCCCGCTCCCGGCCGACGAACGAGGTCAGCCGCGCGCGCAGGTTGCCGGGCGGGACGCTCCCCGGAGTCCCCGGCGGGGCGGGCTCCGGCTCGGGCTTCAGCAACTCCGCGTGCAGGGAGCGCAGTTCGGCACCGGGGTCGGAGCCGAGCCGGTCGGCGAGCAGGCGCCGTACGTCCTCGTAGGCGGCCAGCGCCACGGCGGTGCGGCCGGTGTCCCGCAGGGCCCGCAGCCGTAGCGCCTGGAGGGGCTCGTCGAGGGGGTGGCCGTCGCACAGCGCGGTCAGGTCGGGCAGCGAC
>NZ_NEUB01001044.1 GCF_002910825.1 Streptomyces sp. SM1
CGGCGAAGAAGTCGAAGGCGAAGAAGTCGAAGGCGAAGAAGGTCCTGCTGTGGACCGGCGGCACCATGGCGTTCGTGGTGCTCGCCACCGGCGTGGGCGGCTATCTGTATCTGGAGCATCTGAACGACAACATCACCTCCGTCTCCGACGACGGCGCCGGCACCGGTGGCTTCAGCAAGGACAAGGCGATCAACATCCTGCTGATCGGCACCGACAAGCGCACCGGTTCGGGCAACGAGGGCTACGGCGACGCGGGCAGCGCCGGGCACGCGGACACCACGATCCTGCTGCACGTGTCCAAGGACCGCTCCAACGCGACCGCGCTGAGCATCCCGCGCGACCTGATAGTCGACGTCCCCGACTGCCCGACCCAGCAGGAGGACGGCAGCGAGAAGGTGATCCCGGGCACCCCCGGCGTCCGTTTCAACACCAGCCTCGGCCAGAGCGGCCGTACGCCCAGCTGCACCATGCGGACCGTGACCGAGCTGACCGGGATCAAGCCGGACAACTTCATGGTGGCGGACTTCAACGCGGTCAAGACGCTGACCTCGGCGGTCGGCGGTGTCGAGGTGTGTCTGGCCAAGGACATCGACGACCCGGACTCGCATCTGAAGCTGTCCAAGGGCACGCACACCATCGAGGGCGAGGACGCGCTGGCGTATGTGCGCACCCGGCACTCGGTCGGTCTGGGCGGCGACCTGAGCCGGATCGGGCTGCAGCAGCAGTTCCTGAGCGCGCTGATGCGCAAGCTGAAGTCGAACGACACGCTCACCAGCCCCTCGAAGATGATCAAGCTGGCCGAGGCGGGCACCGAGGCGCTCACCGTCGACTCCGCGCTGGACAGCATCAACAAGCTCAAGGACCTCGGTCTGGAGCTGGGCAAGCTCGACGTCAAGAACCTGACCTTCACGACCGTGCCGGTGCTCGACAACCCGGCGGAGACGGTGAAGGCGACCGTCGTCCTCAACGACGCGAAGGCCCCCGAGATCTTCGACCTGATCCGTAACGACGTGTCGTTCACCGAGGTCAAGCAGCAGGAGAAGGAGGAGAGCGCGGCGGTCGCCGCCCGGCTGAAGGGCGAGAAGGCACCGGCCTCCGAGGTCCGTGTCCGGATCCTCAACGGCGGTGCCGCCGCGGGCAGCGCGCAGTCGACCCTCAGCTGGCTCCAGGTCGAACAGGGCGTCACCAAGTCGGAGAACGCGGGCAACGCCCCGGCCGAGCTGGCCAGGACGACTCTCGAGTACGCCCCCGACCAGGCCGATCAGGCACGCCGGCTGGCCGCCGTCATGGGGCTGTCGGGATCGGCGATGAAGCCCGGGGAGAGCGTCACCAACTCCCAGGGTGTGCCCGCGATGACGCTGACCCTCGGCAAGGACTTCAAGGGCGCGGGTGTCTCGCTCACCGTGCCGGACAAGGCGCCGGACGACATCGAGAAGTCCACGGCGGACAAGGTGGAGTGCGCCAAGTAGTGGTCCGGCGGGCCCGTCGCGCGTCCTCCGGGACGCCGGCGGGCCCGTGTCCTGTGCGGGGTGGGGAGACGTGACGATGACGCGGAGCGGTGTGCGGGGGGAGGGGCCACGGCCGGGGAGCGCCCCTCACCGGCCCGGCCCCGCTGACGCCGGCGGCCCGAACGGGAGCGGGGCGGCGGCGGGCGCCGGGTGTCAGGAGTCGGGTCAGGAGACGGGCTCCGGAATTCGTTGAAGTCGTCTCGTATTCCGGGGCAACTGCCGGGCCCTTCGTGCGTCTAACAGGACGCAGGACGGGCCTGTTCGTCGAAGTGAGGACTTCGCAGGGGTGGGAAGGGCTGGGGCGGTGACGCAGAACGCCACGCGGGAGACACCCCGTGACGAGGAGCACGAGGAGAGCCCGGACGAGGGTCCGCCCGCCGGTGACAGCAGCCCCCGCCCGCGACGCGCACGCCGGCTGCTCAAGTGGACGGCCGCGGTGCTCGCCCTGCTCATAATCGGCGCTGCCGGTGCGGGCTACGTCTACTACCGGCAGCTGAACGCCAACATCAGGAAGGACGCCCTGAACCTGGGCGACAACAAGGTCGCCGAGCCGACGCCGAACGCGGCCGGACAGACCCCGCTGAACATCCTGCTCATCGGCAGCGACGCGCGGGACAGCAAGGAGAACCAGCAACTCGGCGGCGCCCGCGAGACGTTCGGCTCCACCCCGCTCGCCGACGTGCAGATGCTGGTCCACCTCTCCGCCGACCGGACCAACATGTCCGTGATCAGCATGCCGCGCGACACCCTGGTCGAGATCCCCAAGTGCACCGACCCGGACGACGGGACGGTCTACCCGGCGAGCGACGGGCGGACGATGACCAACCAGAGCCTCGGACACGGCGGTCCTGGCTGCACCGTGGCCACCTGGCAGGAGCTCACCGGCATCCACATCGACCACTTCGTCATGGTCGACTTCGCGGGCGTGGTGGCCATGGCCGACGCGGTCGGCGGTGTCCCGGTGTGCGTCGACGCCAACGTCCACTCGCGCGACAGCCAGGGACACGGTTCCGGGCTGAAGATGGAGAAAGGCACCCACCCCGTCAAGGGTGAACAGGCCCTGCAGTGGCTGCGTACGCGCTACGGCTTCGAGGACGGCAGCGACCTCGCCCGCGCCCAGGCACAGCACATGTACATGAACTCGCTGGTCCGCCAGTTGCGTGAGAACGCCACCCTGAGCAGCCCCAACAGGCTGCGCAGGCTGGCCGAACGGGCCACCGAGGCACTCACCGTCGACCCCGGGCTCGACACGGTGAAGAAGCTGTACGACCTGAGCAGCGAGCTGCGCACGGTGAAGCCGGAGCGCATCACCATGACGACGATGCCCAACCGGTACGTGGGCGCCCGCGTGGAGCCGACCGAGGACGCCGAGAAGCTGTTCCGTCTGGTGCGTGAGGACATCGCCCTCGACGGCAGGGACGCGAAGCCGGAGAAGGCGCGGGAGAAGCCGCCGTCCGACCCGGCCGCCGCCGACGCCGACATCGCCGTACAGGTCCGCAACGGCACCCTGACCGACACCCTCACGGCCGCCCCCGGCCGGGCCGGAACGATCTCGGGGACGCTGAAGGAGAAGGGCTTCACGAGCGCCACCGCCGACACCGTCGGCGCCGTCAGCGAGAAGCGGACGGTGGTGCGCTACCCGAGCGCCGATCTGGAGGGCGACGCCCGGCGCGTCGCCCAGGCGCTCGGTATCCCCGGGGGGCAGGTGAAACGGTCCACCGACGTGTCCGGCGTCACCCTCGTCGTGGGCGCCGACTGGCGCGAGGGCACCCGGTACGAGGCGCCCGAGGAGGACAACACCACCCCCGACTCGGCGAAACCGCTCAACGGGGCCGACGAGACGGCGTGCATGCACGTCGACCCCGCCTACACCTGGTGAGGTGACCGCGAGGCCCCCTTCCCGGCCGGGAAGGGGGCCTCGTCCGAACCGTGCGTCAGGAGGCCGGCACGTCCGCGTGGACGGCGGGACGCCGGGAGGCGATGACCTTCTTCGCCAGGGAGCGCGGGCTGGTCAGGAAACCCCATCCCCAGGACATGTGCATGGTGGCCAGCGCCACCGGAATCCGCAGCCGCGCCGTGAGCGGCAGCCCCTTGCCGGCCGGTATGGACCCCGCCGCGATCGCCGCGAGGTACCCACCGGGCACCACCAGGCCCCACGGGGTGAGCACCGCGCCCACCAGGATCCCGGCCGCGATCGCGCACACCGCGGCCGGCGGGGCGAGGTAGCGCAGGTTGATGGAACCGGAGTGGTAGCGGGCCACCACGTGCCGCCAACGGCCGTAGTCCTTGTACTGCTTGGCCAGCGCCCGCACGCTCGGCCGGGGCCGGTACGACACCCTCAGCTCCGGCGAGAACCAGATCAGCCCGCCGGCCTCACGGATGCGGAAGTTCAGTTCCCAGTCCTGGGCGCGGATGAACTCCACGTTGTAGCCGCCCTGCCGCTCCAGCGCCTCACGCCGGAAGACACCGAGGTACACGGTCTCGGCGGGGCCGGCCTGTCCACCGGTGTGGAAGGCCGCGTTGCCCACACCGATCCGCGACGTCATCGCGGCGGCGACGGCGTGCTCCCAGTCGTTCTCGCCCTCGGCGTGCATGATGCCGCCGACGTTCTGCGCGCCGGTCTCCTCCAGGAGCCGTACGGCGGTGGCGATGTAGTTCGGGGAGAGCATCCCGTGCCCGTCGACGCGGACCACGACCGGATGGCGCGAGGCCTGGATCGCCGCGTTGAGGGCGGCCGGGGTACGGCCGGTCGGGTTGGGCACGGTGTGCACCCGCGGGTCCTCGGCCACCAGTTCGGCGGCGATCTCGTCCGTGCGGTCCGTGGACGGACCGAGGGCGATCACGACCTCCATCTCGCCGGCGTACTCCTGGGCGAGAATCGCGCGGACCGAGCCACGCAGATGCCGCTCCTCGTTGAGGACGGGCATGATCACGGAAACGGCGGGGAGCCGCACGTCGGGATTGGCGTTCATAGGAGGCTCACGTTACCGCGAACGGGGGACACCGGTGCGCGCGCCGGGGGGCCGTGCACCGGGCCGCAGATCGTATCGGCCTACGGTGCTGACGATTCCCCGTACGGCCGTCGTCCGGAGGTGCCCCCTTGCCCACGCCGCCGCGGTCCCCCCGGCCCCGCACCACACCCCAGCGCCCCCCGCGGCGGTCCCGCCCGGACGTGCGGTCCGCCGCGCCCCCGCGCCGCAAGCCGCGCTGGGTCCTGCGCACGGTCACCACCCTGTCGGTCGTGGTGCTCGCCTCCGCGGGGATCGGGCACGCGGTGCTCAGCGGCCTCGACGAGGACATCGCCCGGGTCGACCCGTTCCGCGACATGAAGAACCGCCCCGAGGCCGGCCACGGCATGAACATCCTGCTCGTCGGTACCGACGGCCGCGAGAAGATCGGCGAGGAGGCGCAGCGGAAGTACCGCCTCGGCGGGACACCCTGCCACTGCACCGACACCATCATGATCGTGCACATCTCCGAGGACCGGGACCGCGCCAGCGTGGTCAGCCTGCCCCGCGACTCCTACGCCGAGACGCCCCCGCACACCGACCGGGTGAGCGGGGAACAGCACAAGGGGCACCCGCTCAAGCTCAACGCCGCCTACGCGGAGGGCGGGCCGCAGCTGACCGTGCGCACCGTCGAGAAGATGACCCGGGTGAAGATCGACCACTACCTCGAGGTCGACTTCACCAGCTTCATGAAGACCGTCGACGTGGTCGGCGGCGTCGAGATCTGCACCGACCGGCGGCTGAAGGACAGCCACACCGGCCTCGACCTGCCGGCCGGACGGCACACCCTCCAGGGCGGTGAGGCGCTGCGGTTCGTCCGCGCCCGGCATGTGGACGGCGCCTCCGACCTGAGCCGGATGAAGCGCCAGCAGCACTTCGTGGCGGCGCTGGTGGACCGCGCCACCTCCTCCGGCATCCTGCTGAACCCGATGAAGTTCCGGGACGTGACCCGCGCGGTGCTCGGCTCGGTCCGCGCCGACAAGGGCTTCGGCACCGGCGAACTGCTGGACCTCGGCCGGGCGATGCGCAACTTCTCGCCGTCCTCCTCCGAGTTCACCACGGTGCCGATCGCCAGGATGGGCCACGTCGTGAAGGGTGTCGGCTCGACCCTGAAATGGGACACCGAGAAGTCCCGGCACATCTTCGACGCGCTCCGCCGGGACCAGTCGCTCTCCGGGCAGCGGTCGCCCGACGCGGCCCAGCGGGTGCCGGTGGACCCCCGGCAGATCCGCGTGCGGGTGGAGAACGGCACCGGCACCGCGGGGCTCGGCCGGCGCGTGGACGCGGCACTGGCAGCGACCGGCTTCAGCACCACCCGGGCGCCGGTCGACGCGGCCGAGCAGGACGTGAAACGCACGGTCGTCGCCTACGACCCCCGCTGGGACCGCTCCGCGAAGTCCCTCGCGGCGGCCCTCCCCGGCAGTGAGCTGCGCGCGGTGAAGGGGCAGGGCGCCACGCTGAAGGTGATCGCGGGGACGGACTTCGAGAAGGTCCGCAAGGTACGTGCCCAGGATCCGGGGCAGGGCGAGTTCGGTGTGGTGCGGGGGGATGAGGTGAGCTGTTCCTGAGCGGTGGCCGTCCGGTGGTCGGGCGGTGGGGGCGGCGGGGGTGGAGGCGGCGGGGGTGCGGTTCTTTCACGGGCCGGGCTCTGCTTGTGCCCTTCGCGGGGACTCGCTCCCGGGGCGGGTGGGTGGCGCGCGTGGTTCTGCGCCCCCGCCGCCCCTTCCCTTCCCTTCCCGTCCCGTCCCTGGGGGCTGCGCCCCCAGACCCCTCCTTGCGCAGTTCCCCGCGCCCCTGTGGTGCGCGGGTTCGCCGCGCGCCTGTGGGGGCGGTTCCCTGCGTTCCTGTGGGGGCGGTTCTCTGCGGTCCTGTGGGGGCGGTTCTCTGCGGTCCTGTGGGGGGGGTGTCAGTCGTCGAAGCCCTCGGCGGACCGCTTCTCCCTCAGTTCCATGATGGCCCGGCGGCGGGCCAGCCGGTGGGTGCGGCGGATCTGGGCCTCCTGGTAGCGGCGCTTGTCCTGCCCGGTCTCCGATATCACCGGCGGCACCCGGCGCGGCTTGCCGTCGGCGTCCACGGCCGCGAACACCAGGTAGGCGGATCCGACCTGGGTGGCCGGCGTGGACTCGTTCCAGCGCTCGGCCAGCACCCGCACCCCGACCTCCATCGAGGTCCGGCCGGTCCAGTTGACCTGGGCCTTCACATGGACCAGGTCCCCCACGCGGACCGGCTCGAGAAAGGCCATCTCGTCCATGGAGGCGGTGACGGCCGGCCCTCCCGAGTGCCGTCCGGCGACGGCGCCCGCGGCGTCGTCCACCAACTTCATGATCACCCCGCCGTGCACCGTACCGAGGAGGTTGGTGTCGCTGTGGGTCATGATGTGGCTGAGGGTCGTTCGGGACGCCGCGATGGACTTGCCCGGGATGTCCGGACTCTCCGCTGCTGCGGCTGGGGCCTGGTCTGTCATGGACTCCACCTTATGCCGAGGTGGGGTCCGCCCCGGTTTGTACCGGCTTCGCAACAGCACTGCTCTGATTTTCCGACGACCCTTGCATGGCGTACCGCCCGGACCTGCACACTGTCTCCCATGAATGATTGGCCCGAGGCACGGTCCGACAACAACCGCGGCAGCCGCTACGGACGCGGGAGCGGGAGCGCGCAGCCCGAGAGCGCCCGTGTCATGCGGCAGGTCCGCCGCGACCAGCCGGCCGCTCCCGGGCAGGCCGGGTACGGCGGAGTACCGCAACAGCCGTCGTACGTGGACGGCAGCGGCCACGGCGGCTACGACAGCGGCTACAACACCGGCCAGGTCTACGGCTCGCCCGGCGGCGGTCCCGGCGGCGACGGTCCCGGCGGCGACGGCGGCGACGGCGGCTACGGCCCGCAGCGGCCCGCGCCCGACTGGCGGCGCCGTATCAAGTGGACGGCGATCACTGTCGCCACCGTGCTGGTCGTGACGACCGTCGGCACGTACTTCTGGGCCGACTCCAAGCTCAACCGCGAGGTCGACCTGTCGAAGGTGATCGAGCGGCCCGAGAAGGGCGGGGGCACCAACTACCTGATCGTCGGCTCCGACAGCCGTGAGGGACTGTCCAGCGAGGACAAGAAGCGGCTGCGCACCGGCTCCTCCGAGGGCAAGCGCACGGACTCGGTGATGATCCTGCACACCGGCGACAACGGCCCGACCCTGATATCGCTGCCCCGTGACTCGAACGTCGAGATCCCGTCCTTCAAGGGCTCCGAGTCGGGCAAGACCTACCCCGGTACCGGCCGCCAGGTGAAGCTCAACGCCGCGTACGCCGAGGACGGGCCCGAACTGCTGGTCCGTACGGTCGAGTTCAACACCGGACTGCACATCGACCACTACGTGGAGATCGGCTTCGCCGGCTTCGCGAACATCGTGGACGCGGTCGGCGGGGTGGAGATGGACATCCCGCGGGACATCAAGGACACCAAGTCCGGCGCCGACTTCAGGAAGGGCAAGCAGACCCTGAACGGCGAGGAGGCCCTCGCCTTCGTGCGCACCCGGTACGCGCTGCCCGGCTCCGACCTGGACCGCACGAAGAACCAGCAGAAGTTCCTCTCGGCCCTCGCCGGCCAGGTGGCCACGCCGGGCACGGTCCTCAACCCCTTCAAGCTGTACCCGACCATGGGCGCCGGCCTGGACTCCCTGATCGTCGACGAGGACATGGGCCTGTTCGACCTGGCCGACATGTTCTGGTCGATGAAGGGCGTCACCGGAGGCGACGGCGCGTCCATGAACATGCCGCTCGCGGGCAGCACCGGCGGCAACCTGCTGTGGGACAAGGCGAAGGTGAAGCAGCTGGTGAACCAGCTGAACAACGACGAGAAGGTCACCGTCAAGGGCAACTGACGACGGACACCCGGAAGGGGTCGAGGGCACCCCCGGCGGGGGTGCCCTCGACCCCTTCCGGCGCGTTCCCGCGCGGTCACATCATGCTGCCGGCCATGGCACGGCACATCTCCGAGCAGCGGCGGCAGGACTCCGCGCAGCGCGTCATCCGGTCGTCGTCCGGCATGGACATGCACGCCTCGGCGCACATGTCGCAGGCCTGCGCGCACATCATGCACATCTCGTTCGCCAGCGGCGAGCGGCGCGTCATCATGTCCGCGCACATACGGGTCATCTCCGAGCAGTCCATGAGCGCCCGCATGATCGGCATCTGGGCCTGGCCGCCCATCTGCAGACAGGAGCTCATGGTCTCCTCACACACACTGTGACAGGACATACAGGCCTGGACGCAGTCCTGCATCTCGCTGCTCATCGGTTCCATCGTGGGCTGCTGCTGGGTCATGGTTCCTCCCGGGGGACGGCGGGCACCGTCGGTCGGCCCCGCCCCTCCGTCCTACGCCGCCCTCCCCATGACCACCACAGGACGGACCGCACCACCGCCCTCTCCCCCGCTCGCCGGACCCCCGGACAGGGATGCCTGCTTGAAAGCACCGGTAGCGGCAAGAAGAGAGGGGGCCCGGGCCGGAGCGACGACGCCGTCAGGGCTCGACGAACGGACAGGGAGAACGCACGTGACACCACAGGCGGAGAGAAAGCGGCTGCGCAGACGGCTGGAGCGGCTCATCGGCATCGCCGCGACCGAGGGCAACGAACTGGTGCCGCTGCGCAACGGCGACCGGATCTTCCCCGAGATGCTGGCGGCGGTCCGCGCCGCGGAACACACCGTCGACATGATGACCTTCGTGTACTGGCGGGGCGACATCGCGCGGGAGTTCGCCGGCGCGCTGGCCGACCGGGCGCGCGCGGGTGTGCGCGTACGGCTGCTGCTGGACGGTTTCGGGGCCAAGGAGATCGAGCCGGAGCTGCTGGACGCCATGGCGGAGGCCGGCGTCCAGGTGGCCTGGTTCCGCAAGCCCACGCGGCTGTCGCCGATGCGGCAGAACCACCGCTGCCACCGCAAGGTGCTGGTCACCGACGAGCACACCGCCTTCACCGGGGGCGTCGGTATCGCCGAGGAGTGGTGCGGCGACGCACGGAACCCGGGCGAGTGGCGCGACACCCATGTGAAGGTCAGAGGGCCCGCCGTGGACGGCATAGCCGCGGCCTTCGCCCAGAACTGGGCCGAGTGCCACGACGACCTGTACGACGACCACGACCGCTTCACCTCCCAGGAACAGCCGGGGAACGCCACGGTCCAGGTGGTGCGGGGTTCGGCGAGCTTCGGCTGGCAGGACATGCAGACGCTGCTGCGCGTGGTGATCACCTCGGCGCGGGAGCGCTTCCGGCTCTCCACCGCCTACTTCGCGCCCGACACGTACTTCATCGGCCTGCTGGCCGACGCCGCCCGCCGGGGGGTCCGGGTGGAGATCCTGCTGCCGGGGCCGCACACCGACCAGCGGGCCTGCCTGCTGGCCGGCCGGCAGCACTACGAGACCCTGGTCGAAGCGGGTGTGGAGGTGCGGGAGTACCAGCCGACGATGCTCCACACGAAGATCATCACGGTGGACGGCGTCTGCTCCCTCATCGGCTCCAGCAACTTCAACCGCCGCTCGATGGAGCACGACGAGGAGGTCATGCTGGCCGTCCTCGACGAGGACTTCACCGCCGAGCTCGACGCCGACTTCGATGCCGACCGCGCACTGAGCGAGCCCGTCGACCTGGCCCGCTGGAAGCACCGCCCCCTGTCCGAGCGCCTCGCCGAGGCGGCGGTCACCCCGGTACGGCGCTTCCTGTGAACGGCTCCCGGGCCGGCGCTTCCGTGCGGTGCTCCCGGCCCGGGAGGGCCCGGCCCGGGAGGCGTGCCTACGGCAGGTTGCGGGCCATCACGATGCGCTGAACCTGGTTCGTGCCTTCATAAATCTGCGTGATCTTCGCGTCGCGCATCATCCGCTCGACCGGGTAGTCGCGGGTGTAGCCGTAGCCGCCGAGGAGCTGGACGGCGTCCGTGGTGACCTCCATGGCCACGTCGGAGGCGAAGCACTTGGCGGCGGCGCCCTGGAAGGTCAGGTCGGCGTCGCCGCGCTCGGACTTGGCCGCGGCGGCGTACGTCAGCTGGCGGGCCGCCTCGATCTTCATGGCCATGTCGGCGAGCATGAACTGGATGCCCTGGAAGTCGGCGATCGGCTTGCCGAACTGCTTGCGCTCCTTGACGTAGCCCTTGGCGTAGTCGAGGGCGCCCTGGGCGATGCCGAGGGCCTGGGCGGCGATCGTGATGCGGGTGTGGTCCAGCGTCTTCATCGCGGTGGCGAAGCCGGTGCCCTCCTCGCCGATCATGCGGTCGGCGGGGATGCGGACGTTGTCCAGGTAGACCTCGCGGGTCGGGGAGCCCTTGATGCCGAGCTTCTTCTCCGGGGCGCCGAAGGAGACGCCCTCGTCGGACTTCTCGACGACGAAGGCGGAGATGCCCCTGGAGCGCTTGGCGGGGTCGGTGACGGCCATCACCGTGTAGTACTCGGACTCGCCGGCGTTGGTGATCCAGCGCTTCACGCCGTTGAGGACGTAGGTGTCGCCGTCGCGGACCGCCTTGGTCTTCATGCCGGCGGCGTCGGAACCGGCGTCCGGCTCGGAGAGGCAGTACGAGAACATCCCGTCGCCCTTGGCGAGCGGGGTCATGTACTTCTTCTTCAGCGCCTCGGAGCCGGAGAGGATGACCGGCAGCGAGCCCAGCTTGTTCACGGCGGGGATGAGAGAGGAGGACGCGCAGACGCGGGCCACCTCCTCGATCACGATGACCGTCGCGAGCGCGTCGGCGCCGGCGCCGCCGAACTCCTCGGGGACGTGGACGGCGTGCAGGTCGTTCGCGACAAGGGCGTCCAGCGCCTCACGGGGGAAGCGGGCGTCCTCGTCCACCGCTGCGGCGTACGGCGCGATCTTCGCCTCGGCCAGCGCGCGGACGGCGTCCCGGAGCATGTCGTGCTCCTCGGACGGGCGGTACAGGTCGAAGTCAGCCGATCCGGCCAAGGTCTCTCACGCTCCAGAACACTGCGATGTCGATCACGCTAACTACCGTTAAGTAACTCCGATTTTAGGCCTTCCTCCAGGGTCGTGGATAGGTGAGCTTGGCGACAGCCGGGCAGTGAGCCTGCCGGCCCCCCCGGATATGCTCGGGCGCGCACTGCATGCCGTATACCCCCTGGAGCACCCATGGCCCTCAAGATCACCGTGATCGGCACCGGTTATCTCGGCGCGACCCACGCGGCGGCCATGGCGGAGCTGGGGTTCGAGGTGCTGGGCCTCGACGTCGTACCGGAGAAGATCGACAAGCTGCGGCGCGGTGAGGCCCCGATGTACGAACCGGGGCTGGAGGAGCTGCTGCGCCGGCATGTCGCCGGGATCGAGGGGTCGAGCGGGCGGCTGCGGTTCACCATGGACTGGGCCGAGGTGGGCGAGTTCGGCGATGTGCACTTCGTCTGTGTGACCACCCCGCAGCGGCACGGCGAGTACGCCTGCGACATGTCGTACGTCGATTCCGCGATCGCCTCGCTCGCGCCGCACATCAAGGGTCCCGCCCTGGTCGTCGGCAAGTCGACGGTGCCCGTCGGCTCGGCCGACCGGCTGGCCGCGTACCTGGCGGAGCACGCCCCGGCCGGCGGGGACGCGGAGCTGGCGTGGAACCCGGAGTTCCTGCGCGAGGGTTTCGCCGTCCAGGACACGCTGCACCCGGACCGGATCGTGGTCGGAGTGCGCGGCGAGCGGGCGGAGAAGCTGCTGCGGGAGGTGTACGCCACTCCGGTCGAGGAGGGATCGCCGTTCGTGGTGACGGACTTCCCGACGGCGGAGCTGGTGAAGACCTCCGCGAACTCCTTCCTGGCCACCAAGATCTCCTTCATCAACGCCATGGCGGAACTGTGCGAGGCCACGGGCGGCGATGTGGCCCGGCTGGCGGAGGCCATCGGCTACGACGACCGGATCGGAAGGAAGTTCCTGCGGGCCGGGATCGGGTTCGGCGGCGGCTGTCTGCCCAAGGACATCCGGGCGTTCATGGCGCGCGCCGGTGAGCTGGGCGCGGACCAGGCGCTGACGTTCCTGCGGGAGATCGACTCCATCAACATGCGCCAGCGCGGCCGGATGGTGGAGCTGACCCGGCAGGCTCTGGGCGGCGGCCCCTTCCTGGGCAAGCGGGTGGCGGTGCTCGGTGCCACCTTCAAGCCGGACTCGGACGACGTCCGGGACTCGCCGGCGCTGAACGTGGCGGGCCAGATCCATCTGCAGGGCGGCCAGGTCACGGTGTACGACCCGAAGGGCATGGAGAACGCCCGCGGCGTCTTCCCGACCCTGGGGTACGCCGACTCGGCGCTGGAGGCGGTGCGGGGCGCCGATGTCGTCCTGCATCTGACGGAGTGGCGGGAGTTCCGGGAGCTGGACCCGGCGGAGCTGGGCGAGGTCGTGTCCGACCGGCTGATCCTGGACGGACGCAACGCGCTCGACGCGGAGGTGTGGCGGAAGGCCGGATGGCACTTCCGCGCGATGGGGCGTCCCGCCGCCTAGCCGAGGGGGTGGGCGTCACGCCGCCCCTGACTGCGACGGGGCGGGGCCGGGCGTCGCCCTGAGCGTCGCGCCGCACGGACAGCAACCCGACGGAACCGGGCGCCGCACGGACGGCAACCCGACGGGACCGGGCGCCGCACGGGACCACGACGGGGCGGGCGTCGCACCACACGGACAGCAACCCGACGGAACCGGGCGCCGCCGGGGCTGCGGCGGGGTGACGTCACGCCGCCGGACCACAACCCGGCGGGCATCGGGTGGCCCCGGGAGCAGCCCGGCGGGACCGGGAATCGCGCCGCCAGGACAGCGACGCGGCAGGGGCGTCGCACGGGCGTGCGACCCGTGGGGCTGGGCATCGCCCGGACCACGACGGGCGGCGTCCCCTCGCCCGACCACATCCCGGCGGGGCATCGCACCACCCTGACAGCAACCCGGGGGGCCGGCCGCCACCTCGACAGCAACGCGGCGGGGCATCGCACCGCACGGCAGCCCGGTGGGGCCCGGCGTCGCGCCTCCGGCAGCTGCCCGGTGGGCGTGGCGTCGACCGAACCGTGGCACGGTGGGGCGCGGCGGATGACGCCGGTTCGGCCGAGGCTCAGTCGGCCGAACCGGCGTCCTGCTGCATTCTGCCCCACCGGGCGGCGACACGGTGTGGCTACGCCCCCTTCGCCCGGTACCGGCGCATCTTGGCGCGGGCCCCGCACACCTGCATGGAGCACCAGCGGCCGCGTCCGGCGGGACTGCGGTCGTAGTACGCCCAGTGGCAGGTGACGGCCTCGCAGGCCTTCAGCCGGTTCCAGGTGCCCGCGGTGACCGCTTCGGCGACGGCGGCGGCGATCCGGGAGAGCAGCGGCCCGTCGTCGACGGGTGCGAGGGCGGCCGAGCCGTCGGCGGTGTCGACCGTGACCACCAGGGGTGCCCGCGCGAGCAGGTCGCCGAGGGGGGTGACCTCGCGGTGCGGGGGGTGGCCGGCGTGGGCGAGGAGGGTCGCGCGCAGCGACTCGCGCAGTTCGCGGGCGGAGCCGGCGTCGCCCTCGGTGAGCCCGAAGGGCTCACGGCCCCCCGCGGTGTCCAGCGCGTCGCCGCCCGTCTCGATGTCCAGCGTGTTGACCAGGTCCTGGACCAGGGCCAGCCCGCCCGGCGGGGCCGATCTCTCACTCATGTCTGGACCGTACCTCCCGGTTCTCCCCGCCCCCCGGCCCCATATCCGCTTGCGGCGTTACTCCCTATGGTGCAGCATGCGGTAACGGTTACCGGTTACCTGCATATGCGGGTAACTCCAGACGTCGATCCGAGGAGAGAGTCATGTCCGTTGCCAAGGTGGGCGCCGTCGTCCTGGACTGTCCCGGTCCGCGTGCGCTGGCGGGGTTCTACGCCGCGATCGTGGGCGGCACGGTGGAAGGGGAGGGCGACTGGGTGGACCTCTCGGTGCCGGGCGGTCCGGCCCTCGCCTTCCAGGCGGCCCCGGGGCACGTGCCGCCGCGGTGGCCGGCTGCGGACCGCTCGCAGCAGTTCCATCTGGACCTGACCGTCGAGGACCTGGACGCGGCCGAGAAGGAGGTACTGGCACTCGGCGCGAAGCCGCTGGACACGGAGGACCGCTCGCGGACCTTCCGGGTTTACGCGGACCCGGCCGGGCACCCGTTCTGCCTCTGCGCCTGCTGACACCTGGAGAAACGCATGGCCGCCGTGGCCCGCCTGCGCTCTGTCGTCCTCGACTGCCCCGACCCCCGGGAGCTGGCCGTCTTCTACGCGGCCGTCGGCGGCGGCACCCCCGTGGAGGAGGACGCGGACTGGGTGGTGCTCCAGATCCCCGCGGGGCCGCGGCTGGCCTTCCAGCGAGCGCCGGGGTACGCCCCGCCCGACTGGCCGCACGCCGGCCAGGGCTCCCAGCAGTTCCATCTCGACTTCGACGCCGGGGGCACCTGGGAGGAGATCGACGCGGCCGAGGAGAAGGTACTGGCGCTGGGGGCGCGGGTGCTGGACCGGGAGGACTACCGGAGCAAGGACTTCCGCGTGTACGCCGACCCCGCGGGGCATCCGTTCTGCCTGTGCCGGATCGAACAGCCGTAGGGGCCGGGCCGGTTCAGCGGTCCAGGTCGGCGATCGTCGCCGTGGACGGGGGCCGGCGCTGCTGGGCGGCATGGGCCGTGAAGTCGGCGCCGCGCAGCACCCGCTGGACATTGCCCCAGGTCAGCAGGGCCACGTCGGACTCCTCCCAGCCGCGCCGCAGCAGTTCGGCGATCAGCCGGGGGTAGCAGGAGGTGTCGTGGAGTTCCTGCGGGTGGGCGCTGCCGGTGTCGTAGGTGCCGGACAGGCCCACGCACTCCGGTCCGGCGAGGGTACGGATGTGGTCGAGGTGGTCGGCGACGTCACGGACGCTCGGGCCGGCCTGTTCGGCGGTCAGCGGCACCAGGCACAGGCCCTTGGCCTCCCCCACCTCGCCGAGCAGGTCGTCGGGAAGGTTGGCCGGGTGGGGGCGCAGGGTGCGGGCGGCGGAACGGGTGAACAGCACGGGCGCCTTGGAGAGGGCGAGGGCCCGGCGGATCGTCGGGGCGGAGGCGCCCGACAGGTCGGCGACCAGGCCGACCCGGTTCATCTCGCGGACGACCTCCTCGCCGAACCGGGTCAGTCCCGCGGCACCGGCCCAGGAGGTGCCGGCCAGGGTGAGGACGCGCAGCCCGAGGAGGTGCAGGGAGCGCAGGACGCTCAGGGAGTCGCCGAGCGCGGCGGCACCGGCGGGCCCGAAGAGGACCGCCACCCGGCCGCAGTTGCGGGCATCGGCGACCTCGCCGGCGGTACGGGCGGGCCGCAGCCCCTCGTCGTGGGCGGCGACCACCGTCTTCGCCAGGTCCAGTTGCTCCAGGGTCGCGCCGACAGCGCGGTCGCCGTCCTGCCCCTCGGGCAGGTGCAGTGCCCAGAACAGGGCGCCGACCTGGCCCTTGCGCAGCCGGGGCACGTCCGTGTCGACGGCGTTCTCCCCGACGTCGAGGTCGTACCAGGGCAGTCGGCGCAGCGCGTCGGCGAGGCCGCTGTAGCCGTCGGCAACGGGATGGGCGGCGAGGACGGCACGGGCGCGGGTCAGCGGGGTGTCGTCCGGGTCGGAGACGGGCTCGTAGGTCTCCGGCCCGACGACCACCGCCTCCTGCGGGTACGGCTCGTCGGCCCGGCCGGCCTCGGCGGCGGGGTGCAGGTCGTCCTGGAGATCGGCCATCACGGGCTCCGTACGTCGTGACCTGGGCAGTACGGTCACCGTCGCACGGAGCGGGGGCGTGGTTCCTGGTGGACGCGGCGTTCGGGGGTACGGCCGGTGCGGGGCCGGTGCGGTGGGGCGCGGTCCGGCCGGCACGGCGGCGACGAGGTGGTCATGTGGCGGGCCGTGAGTCGGCGAGCGGCGTTCGGGGGCGTCCTGCCCCGGGATTCCCGCCCCCGCCGCCCGTTCAGGGGCGTGCCGGCGCGGGATTCCCGCCCCCGCCGCCCCTTCCCCCCTCCACTCTCGGCTTCGCCCGAGCGGGAGGTGCCCCCATCGTCCCCGGGGGCTGCGCCCCCGGACCCCCTTGCGCGGTTCCCCGCGCCCCTTATGTGTCCAGGGACTCCAGTGTCGCGTGGGACGGTGCGCGGGTGGTGCGGAGGTCGCGGGAGACGTCCTCCGCGGCGGCCAGTACGCGTACCGCGTTCTGCCAGGTCAGCTTGGCCAGGTCGGACCTGGACCAGCCGCGGCCGAGCAGCTCGGCGATCAGGTTCGGGTAGGCGGACACGTCGCCGAGGCCGTCCGGGGTGAAGGCCGTGCCGTCGTAGTCGCCGCCGATGCCGAGGTGGTCGACGCCGGCGACCTCGCGCATGTGGTCCAGGTGGTCGGCGACCGTGGACACCGTCGCGACCGGGCGCGGGTGGGTCTCCTCGAAGGCCCGGTGGACCTTCATCCCCTCGGCCGTGGTGTCGTGGAAGCCGTGGGCGCGCATGTTCTCGTCGGCCGCCGCGGTCCAGTCGACGGCGGCCTGGAGCACGAACTTCGGGACGAACGTCACCATCGCGACGCCACCGTTGGCCGGCAGCCGCTCCAGGACGCCGTCCGGGATGTTGCGCGGGTGGTCGCAGACCGCGCGGGCGGAGGAGTGGGAGAAGATCACCGGCGCGGACGTGGCGTCGAGGGCGTCCCGCATGGTGGTCGCGGCGACGTGGGAGAGGTCGACCAGCATGCCGAGCCGGTTCATCTCCCGCACCACCTCGCGGCCGAAGGCGGACAGGCCGCCCACTCCCGGCTCGTCCGTCGCCGAATCCGCCCACGCCACGTTGAAGTTGTGGGTGAGGGTCAGATAGCGGACCCCGAGGTCGTACAACCCCCGCAGCGTGCCGAGGGAGTCGGCTATCGAGTGGCCGCCCTCCGCCCCCATGAGGGAGGCGATACGGCCCTGCCGGCGCGCGGCCTGCATGTCGGCGGCGGTCAGCGCGGGCGCCAGGTCATCGGGGTACCGGGCCAGCAACTGCCGTACGCAGTCGATCTGTTCCAGCGTGGCCGGCACCGGGTCGGGCTGGTCCGCGCGGACGTACACCGACCAGAACTGCGCGCCGACCCCGCCCGCCCGCAGCCGGGGGATGTCGGTGTGCAGGTGGGCCGACTGGTCGGCGGCGATGTCGCGGGCGCCGAGGTCGTAGCGGACCTGTTCGCGCAGCGCCCACGGCAGGTCGTTGTGCCCGTCGACGACGGGGAACTCGGTCAGCAGCGCGCGGGCTTCGTCGAGGTGCTTCACGGCAGGACCCACCCCGCTCACTTGCCGAAGCCGAAGCCGTCGGCGGAGCCCTCGGCCTTGGCGCGCAGCCGCTTGCCCTTCTCGGCGGCCTGGTCGTTCAGCTCCTGCTGGAACTCCCGCATCCGGCCGAGGAGTTCCTCGTCGTGGGTGGCGAGGATCCGGGCGGCGAGCAGGCCCGCGTTGCGCGCGCCTGCCACGGAGACGGTGGCGACCGGGACACCGGCCGGCATCTGCACGATGGACAGCAGGGAGTCCATGCCGTCGAGGTACTTCAGCGGCACGGGCACACCGATGACGGGCAGCGGGGTGACCGAGGCGAGCATGCCGGGCAGATGGGCGGCGCCGCCCGCACCCGCGATGATCACCTTGAGTCCCCGCTCCGCGGCCTGCTCGCCGTACGCGATCATCTCGCGGGGCATGCGGTGCGCGGAGACGACGTCGACCTCGTAGTCGATCTCGAACTCGTCGAGGGCCTCGGCGGCCGCCTCCATGACGGGCCAGTCGGAGTCCGACCCCATGACAATGCCTACGACCGGGCTCATTCGGTGATCGTGCCTCTCAGGTAGCCGGCTGCGTGGCGTGCGCGCTCCAGCACGTCGTCCAGGTCGTCGCCGTAGGTGTTGACGTGGCCGACCTTGCGGCCGGGCTTCACGTCCTTGCCGTACATGTGGATCTTCAGCTGGGGGTCGCGGGCCATGCAGTGCAGGTACGCGGAGTACATGTCCGGGTAGTCGCCGCCGAGGACGTTCACCATGACCGTCCACTTCGCCCGCGGGCGCGGGTCGCCGAGCGGGAGGTCGAGGACGGCGCGGACGTGGTTGGCGAACTGCGAGGTGATCGCGCCGTCCATGGACCAGTGTCCGGAGTTGTGCGGGCGCATCGCGAGTTCGTTGACGAGGATGCGGCCGTCGCGGGTCTGGAACAGTTCGACCGCGAGATGGCCGACGACGCCGAGCTCCCCCGCGATGTGCAGTGCCATCTCCTCGGCCCGCAGCGCGAGTTCCTCGTCGAGGCCGGGCGCGGGCGCGATCACCGTGTCACAGACGCCGTTCACCTGCTGCGACTCCACGACCGGGTAGGCGACGGCCTGGCCGTGCGGGGAGCGGACCACGTTGGCGGCCAGCTCGCGCACGAAGTCGACCTTCTCCTCGGCGAGGACGGAAACGCCGGCCTTGAACGGCTCGGCGGCCTCCTCGGCGGAGCCGACGACCCACACGCCCTTGCCGTCGTAGCCGCCGCGGACCGTCTTGAGGACGACGGGGAACCCTCCCCCACCCTCCGCCGCGAACGCGGCCACGTCCCCGGGGTCCGCGACGAGGCGGTGCCGCGGACACGGCACGCCGATCGCGTCGAGCCTCGCGCGCATCACGCCCTTGTCCTGGGCGTGCACGAGCGCGTCGGGGCCGGGGCGGACGGGGATACCGTCCGCCTCCAGGGCCCTGAGGTGCTCGGTGGGCACGTGCTCGTGGTCGAAGGTGATCACGTCGCAGCCGCGCGCGAAGTCGCGCAGCGTCTCCAGGTCGCGGTAGTCGCCGACGACGACATCGCCGACCACCTGTGCCGCGGAATCCTGCGGAGTGTCACTGAGAAGCTTGAACCTGATGCCGAGCGGGATGCCCGCCTCGTGTGTCATACGAGCGAGCTGGCCCCCGCCGACCATGCCGACTACCGGGAACGTCACGCCCCCAGGGTATCGGCCCGCGCCACGGTGGCCGATTTCGCACCCGTCGGGCGGGAAGGACCGCGGTCACCGCCCGCGTCCGCAGGAAGATCGCGCGGGTGGGTGGTTAGCATGGCTGGGTTGACGCATTCGACGGACGGGAGCCTGCAGGCGATGGAACGCGGTTCCCCGGGGCTTCGACGTCTCTTCCGGGAAATGGCCAAGTTCGGCGCGGTGGGGGGAGCCGGCGTACTGGTCAACCTGGGTGTGTTCAACCTGGTCCGGCAGCTGACCGACCTCCCGGTGGTACGGGCGAGCGTCATCGCCACCATCGTGGCGATCGTCTTCAACTACGTCGGTTTCCGGTACTTCGCCTACCGGGACCGCGACAAGTCCGGACGCACCCGGGAGATGTCGCTGTTCCTGCTGTTCAGCGCCGTCGGCCTGGTCATCGAGAACGGCGTGCTGTACACGGCGACATACGGTTTCGGCTGGGACAGCTCGCTGCAGAGCAACATCTTCAAGTTCCTCGGCATCGGCATCGCGACGCTCTTCCGCTTCTGGTCCTACCGCACCTGGGTGTTCCGCGCGCTGCCGGCCCGGGGGCCGGTGGCGGGGTCGGGCCCGGTCACCGGTGGCCGGGGCCGCCAGTCGAAGCAGCGGGTTCCCTAGCCTGCCGGCACCCTGCCGTCCGCCGCCCGCCTTCCGCCGGCGACCGCACACCTTCCGGCCACCCCCGCACCGCGCCGCCCTCGCCGTCAGCGGACGGTGCGGCCGTTGTGCGCGGCCGGGGACTTCTGCGGGGGTGTGCGGGAGAGGAACAGGCCGAAGACGGCGGGGCTGGCCTGGAGCATCTCCAGACGGCCGCCGTCGGCCTCCGCCAGGTCCCGGGCGACGGCGAGTCCGATGCCGGTGGAGTTGTGACCGCTGATCGCCCGCTCGAAGATCCGGGCGCCCAGGTCGGCGGGGACGCCGGGGCCCTCGTCGGTGACCTCGACGACGACCTGGTTGCCGGTGACCCGGGTCCGCAGGGCGACCGTGCCACCACCGTGCATCAGGGAGTTCTCGATCAGCGCGGCCAGCACCTGGGCGACCGCGCCCGGTGTGCCCACGGCCCGCAGTTCCCGCTTGCCGGACGTGACGATCGCGCGGCCCGCGCTGCGGTAGGCGGGGCGCCACTCGGCGAGCTGCTGGGTGATCACCTCGTCGAGGTCGAAGGTGACCGCGGAGCCGGTACGGGGGTCGCGGGAGTTGGTCAGCAGCCGCTCCACCACGTCGGTCAGCCGTTCCACCTGCGCCAGCGCGATCGTCGCCTCCTCCTTCACCGTGTCCGGGTCGTCGGTGAGGGTGATCTCCTCCAGCCGCATCGACAGAGCGGTGAGCGGGGTGCGCAGCTGGTGGGAGGCGTCGGCGGCCAGGCGGCGCTCGGCGGTCAGCATGCGGCCGATGCGTTCGGCGGAGGAGTCCAGCACGTCCGCGACCCGGTCCAGCTCGGGGACACCGTAGCGGCGGTGCCGGGGGCGCGGGTCGCCGGAACCGAGACGTTCGGCGGTCTCCGCGAGGTCGGTCAGCGGTGAGGCGAGCCGGCTCGCCTGGCGGATCGCCAGCAGCACCGCGGCGATCACCGCCAGCAGCGCCACCAGGCCGATGATCAGCAGCGTACGGCCGACCTCCCGGGTCACCGAGGAGCGCGGTTCCTGGACGGTGACCGTCTCACCCTCCTTGCCGGGTGCCGACGCGCTGATGACGTCGCCGTCCGGTCTGGTGCCGACCTCGATGGGCGGTTTGCCGGGGATCTCGACGAGGGCGTACCGGTCCTCGGTGATCTGCTCGCTCAGGATCTCGGCGGTGACCTTGTCCTCGACGAGCAGCCGGCTGTCGACGATGCTGGCCAGCCGCACCGCCTCGGACTCCACCCGCTCCCTGGCGGTCTCGCTGATCGTGCGGGTCTCCACGATCACCAGGGAGACGCCGAAGACGGCGATCACGACGAGCACCACGGCGAGCGTGGACTGGATCAGGCGACGGCGCATGTTCTCTTACCCTGAGCCGGACCCCGTCGGGGGTTCAGCTCTTCTCGAAACGGAAGCCCACACCGCGCACGGTCGCGATGTAGCGGGGGTTGGCGGCGTCGTCGCCCAGTTTCTTGCGCAGCCAGGAGATGTGCATGTCGAGGGTCTTGGTGGAGGACCACCAGGTGGTGTCCCAGACCTCGCGCATCAGCTGGTCACGGGTGACGACCCGGCCCGCGTCCCGCACCAGGACCCGCAGCAGGTCGAACTCCTTGGCGGTGAGCTGGAGCTCCTCCTCGCCCATCCACGCCCGGTGCGACTCGACGTCGATACGCACCCCGTGGGTGGCGGGCGGCTGCTGGGGTTCGGTGGAGCCGCGCCGCAGCAGGGCGCGGACCCGGGCGAGCAGTTCGGCGAGGCGGAACGGCTTGGTGACGTAGTCGTCGGCGCCCGCGTCCAGGCCCACGACGGTGTCCACCTCGTCCGCGCGGGCGGTCAGGATCAGCAGCGGAACCGTGTGCCCCTCGGAGCGCAGCCGGCGGGCGACCTCCAGGCCGTCCATGCCGGGCAGGCCGAGATCCAGCACCACCAGGTCGACGCCGCCCTGCATTCCGGCGTCGAGCGCGCCGGGTCCGTCCTCACGCACCTCGACTTCGTAGCCCTCCCGGCGCAGGGCGCGGGCCAGCGGCTCCGAGATGGACGCGTCGTCCTCGGCGAGCAGTACACGGGTCATGGCAGTGATGGTAGTCCCGTCGCGGTGCGCCCAGTGGTGTGATCGCCGGGCCGGGTTCTTACCTCCGGCACACCTGTCCCTCACCTCCGGCGGCCACGGTACGGACCTGGGGGTGTGGGGTGCGATGGCGGGGGCAGCCTTCGAATGAGCGATCCGGTTCCTTCCTCACCTGTGATCCGCGTCTCACGTCCTTCCATATCCGGCACTGTCCTGCCGTATGGTGAATTCACGCCTGTTGCACCACGGGGACCTTTGGCGCAGTCGACGCCGAGGGTCTCTTCTGTGTGCGGGCCGGTTTTCCGCCGGCCCCGGAAGGAATGACCTGTGGCCGGGCCTCGCCGCGCGTGGACGCGACGGCAGAGGCGCGGATCCCGGTGGTCGCCGTCCGCCGCTCCGCGATCCGGGGCGGCCTCCCCCGGGCGTGGGGTGGACGGTACGGCCTCGCCGGTGCCGGCCTGCCCCCCACCGGGCGCGTATCGGTATCCGCAATCCGCGACGCGTCCCGACAGCAAGGAACGACCATGGCGTCCAGCCTGACGAAGGACTCGGTATCTCCGGGCACCCCCGGTTCCGAGAAGACCTTCTTCGGCCACCCCCGCGGACTGGCCACACTCTTCATGACCGAGATGTGGGAGCGGTTCTCCTACTACGGAATGAGGGCCCTGCTCCCGCTGTACCTCGTCGCGCCGGGCGGACTGGGTCTGAGCGCGGGCACCGCCACCGCGATCTACTCGGTCTACCTCTCGCTGGTGTACCTGCTCACGATGCCGGGCGGCTGGTTCGGCGACCGCGTGTGGGGCCCCCGCAAGACCGTGGCCGTCGCCGGCGGCATCATCATGCTGGGCCATCTGACGCTGGCCCTGCCGTCCTCCGGCACCTTCTACGCGGGGCTCGGCCTGGTCGCCATCGGCTCCGGTCTGCTGAAGGCCAATATCTCCACGATGGTCGGCCAGCTCTACCAGGGCCCGGACGACCCGCGCCGGGACGGCGGCTTCACCGTCTTCTACATGGGCATCAACCTGGGTGCCTTCGCCGCGCCGCTGATCATCGGCACCATCGGTGAGAACGTCAACTGGCACCTGGGTTTCGCGCTCGCCGCGGCCGGCATGGGCCTGGGCGTGGTGCAGTTCCTGCTGGGCAGCCGTCACCTGGACGCCCGGTCCAGCGTCGTCCCGAAGCCGCTGTCGGCCGAGGAGAGGTCCTCGACGCTGCGCAAGGCCGCGCTGTGGGCGGGCGTCGCCTTCGTCGCGTACGCCGTCCTCGGCATCACCGGCACCTACACCCTGAACTGGGTCCTGGTCCCGCTGACGCTGCTCGGCGTGATCGTCCCGGTGATGGTGATCGCCCGCATCAAGCGCGACAAGGACCTGGACCGCGCCGAGCAGTCCAAGATGTCCGCGTACATCTGGTTCTTCGTCGCCGCGGCGATCTTCTGGATGATCTACGACCAGGGCGGCTCGACCCTGTCGATCTTCGCCGCCTCGTCGGCCGAGAACAGCGTCCTCGGCTGGGACTTCCCGGTCTCCTGGTACCAGTCGGTCAACCCCGTCCTGATCATGGCGCTGGCTCCGGTCTTCGCCTGGATCTGGCTGGCACTGAACCGGCGCGGCAAGGAGCCGAGCACGATCGTGAAGTTCGCTTCCGGTCTCGTGCTGGTCGGTGTGTCGTTCTTCCTCTTCCTTGCCCCGCTGTCGATCGCCGAGGGCGGTCACAAGGCGGCGGCGCTGTGGCTGGTGGCGATCTACTTCACCCAGACCGTCGGTGAGCTGCTGCTCTCCCCGGTCGGCCTGTCGGTCACCACGAAGATGGCGCCGGCGAAGTACGCCTCGCAGATGATGGGTGTCTGGTTCCTGGCCGTGACCGCCGGTGACGCCACGACCGGACTGCTGTCCATCGCCGGCGTCGACCTGAACAGGACGGGCATCGTCGCGATGGAGGCGACGCTCGCGGTGCTGGCCGGTGTCGCGGTGTGGATGTACCGCAAGAGGGTGAAGACCCTCATGGGCGACGTGCGCTGAGCGGTACCGGGACCCGCGTCCACGACTGCGAACGCCGGAGGGGCTGATGTCAGCCCCTCCGGCGTTTGAGGAGCGGGGTCCGGGGCGGGGCCCCGCTCCGGGACGGGGCGGGACGGGGCGGCGGGGGCGCCTCACCGTGCCCCGGAGGGCTACGCGGGTGTGCCCAGCTCCGCCCACACCGTCTTGCCCGCCACATCGGCCGCACGGACGACGCCCCAGTCCAGGCACAGCCGCTGGACGATGAACATACCGTGACCACCGGGCCGCCCCGCCCGGTGCGGGGTGCGCGGGGCCGGCTGACCCGTGCCGCGGTCGGTGACCTCCAGCCGGATCACCTTCTTGTCGCAGGTGATCGCCATGTGGTCCGGCCCCTCGGCGTGCAGGCAGGCGTTGGTGACCAGCTCCGAGACGACGAGCAGGACGTCCTCGGCGGCGGCCCGTCGGTCCGCGGTGGCGGCGGGCAGCCAGCCCCACTCGTACAGCGCCTGACGGGTGAAGTCACGGGCGAGCGGGACGACTCCGCTCTGGCCGTCGAAGTCGAGCCGGCGGATCCCGCCGCCCGCGGAGCCCGGCGGCGCGGTGGGCGTGGTCACGCCGCCTTCGGGCGCGCCCCCGGCCGGCGCCGCGCCCCCGGGCATCCCGGAAGCGCCGCCGGGCTCCGGACCGCGGTCGCCCGGCGAATAGGGCCGGGTGGTGCTCATCAGCGCTTCACCTCACCGTGTCACCGGTTCACGATTCAAAAGATTGCGTACTCGGTCGGTCACGCACGTACGGCACGTCCGGTTCCCGGCACCCTCGCGACCACCGTGTCCGGCCCGTTCAGGGTGTCTCCTGCCCGGGCGCACCGACGGGACACCCCCGTATTCGCACGAAAAGGCGCGCCGGGGGGACACCCCCGGCGACGGGAGCGGCGGAAGCGCCCCGCCGGGCATGCCCGCGCGGATCACGCCGAATCGTCGGCCAGGGCCGCCTCGAGAGTGTCGTGGACGGTGAACACCGCGTCCGCACCCGTGATCTCGAACACCCGAGCGACCACGGACTGCATTCCCGCGAGATGGACACCGCCTCCGGCGGCCTCGGCCTTGAGCCGGGCACCGAGCAGCACGTTCAGCCCTGTTGAGTCACAGAACTCCAGCCTGGAGCAGTCGATGACAAGACGCTTGAATCCCTTGGCGAGGCAGCCCTCGAGTGGCTCGCGCAACAGGTCGGCGGTGTGGTGATCCAACTCACCCGCCGGAGTCACGACGGCACTGGGGCCCTCTTCTCGCACCTCGACCAGAAGCCGGCCCGACTGTGCGCTGCCGACCGTCCCGCGGTCCATGCCGTCTCTCTCTCCCGACTCCGTGGCTGCTTGCTGACGCCTCTGAACATTACGCCTTCCGGCCACGCATCGACACTCTAACAATCACGCACAAACGGACATATACACACAAAATGCACTTGCGATGTGCTTGCGGGAGCCGGTAGGGCTAGTAAAGACACGTAAACCGACACGGCCGGCTTTGGAGGCGCCGCACACCGCAGTGCACGTATCGGCTTCGGCAGCCATATGCCGAGAACGATGGAGGACATCATGTCACCCCGGCTCGACGCATCGCCTACCCCTGAAGCGACGTCGACACCACATCCGGAACATCTGGATCCCATCGAACAGGACGATATGGGTGTCGTCCCGGACGATCTGCTCGCCGGACTGCCGGAGATCCCGCCGTACGACGAGGTGGGCCCGGTCGACGCACGGGCTCTGTCCAAGACCCTCTTCGAGCGCCTCGAGTCGCTGGAGGAAGGCACCCAGGAGTACTCGTACGTACGCAATACGCTCGTCGAACTGAACCTGGCGCTGGTCAAGTTCGCCGCCTCCCGCTTCCGCTCGCGCAGCGAGCCGATGGAGGACATCATCCAGGTCGGCACCGTCGGCCTGATCAAGGCGATCGACCGCTTCGAACTGTCGCGCGGTGTGGAATTCCCCACTTTCGCGATGCCGACCATCATCGGCGAGATCAAGCGCTTCTTCCGGGACACCTCGTGGTCCGTGCGCGTACCGCGCCGGCTCCAGGAGCTCCGGCTCGACCTGGCCAAGGCCGGTGACGAACTCGCCCAGCAGCTCGACCGCGCGCCGACGGTGGCCGAGCTGGCGGAACGTCTGGGCATCACCAACGACGAGGTCGTCGAGGGCATGGCCGCGTCGAACGCCTACACCGCCTCCTCGCTGGACGCCCAGCCGGAGGAGGACGACGCCGAGGGCGCGCTGGCGGACCGGATCGGTTACGAGGACCACGGGCTCGAAGGCATCGAGTACGTCGAGTCGTTGAAGCCGCTGATCGCCGAACTGCCGCCGCGGGACCGGAAGATCCTCTCCCTGCGTTTCGTCGCGGGCATGACCCAGTCGGAGATCGGCGAGGAGCTGGGCATCTCCCAGATGCACGTCTCCCGTCTGCTGTCGCGGACGCTGGTGAAACTGCGCAAGGGGCTCACGGCCGAGGACTGATCCTCGCCGGGTGACGCTTGTCCTCCAGGGGGGCGGTCCGCAGCCGGGCCGCCCCCCTTCGGGCTGCCGTGACGCCCTCCCGGCGGCCGGCGGCCCTCCCCTCGGCCGGTTGCCCGTCCGGTGACCTTCCGCCGGTCCGCCCGGTCACACCTCGCGTACGCCCCGGCGCCACACCCCGGCGACCAGCGGGACGCCCGGCCGGTAGGCGAGGTGGACATGGCTCGGGGCGTCGAGGAGCGTGAGATCCGCGTACGCGCCCGGGGCCAGCCGGCCGATGTCGGTACGGCGCAGGGCCGCCGCGCCGCCCGCGGTGGCCGACCAGACCGCCTCGTCCGGTGTCATCCCCATGTCCCGTACCGCGAGGGCGATGCAGAAGGGGACGGAGGACGTGAAGGACGAGCCGGGGTTGCAGTCCGTGGACAGTGCGACCGTCGCCCCGGCGTCCAGCAGCCGGCGGGCGTCCGGCCAGTCGGCGCGGGTGGAGAACTCGGCGCCGGGCAGCAGGGTGGCGACCGTGCGGCTGTTCGCGAGGGCGTCCACGTCGGCGTCGGTGAGGTGGGTGCAGTGGTCGGCGCTGGCCGCGTCGAGTTCGACGGCGAGCCGCACGCCGGGGCCGTACGAGAGCTGGTTGGCGTGGACGCGCGGGTGCAGGCCCTTGGCCCTGCCCGCGGTGAGGACCGCGCGGGCCTGGTCGCCGTCGAAGGCGCCCTTCTCGCAGAAGACGTCGATCCAGCGGGCGTGCGGCGCGCAGGCGTCCAGCATCGGGCCGGTGACCAGGTCGACGTACCCGGCCGGGTCCCCGGCGTACTCGGGGGCGACGATGTGGGCGCCGAGGAAGGTGACCTCGTCGGTGTGCCGGGCCGCCAGGCGCAGGGCGCGGGCCTCGTCCTCGGTGGTCAGACCGTAGCCGGACTTGGTCTCGAAGGTCGTGGTGCCCTGGCGCAGGGCTTCCGTGAGGTGGCGGGTGAGGTTCGCCTCCAGTTCGGCGTCGCTCGCGGCCCGGGTGGCCGCCACGGTCGTACGGATGCCGCCCGCGCTGTAGGGGCGGCCGGACATCCTGGCGTTGAACTCCTCGGTGCGGTCGCCCGCGAAGACGAGGTGGGAGTGGGAGTCGACGAAGCCCGGGAGGACCGCCCGGCCCCCGGCGTCGACCCGGTTGTCAGTGGCGGGTGCTTTGCTTGATTCACCGGTCCACACGACGCGGTCGCCCTCGATGACGACGGCCGCGTCCCGGACCAGACCGAGGGACGAGCAGTCACCGAGGGAGGGGTCGTTGGTGACCAGCGTGGCGATGTTGCTGATGACGGTGCTGCTCATGGTGTCCTCGTGGGTGGTGGTCAGGCGCGCAGGGCTTCGACGGCCCGCGCGAGGGCTCCGGGCACATCGGGGACCAGCGTGTGCACCCCGTCGCGCACGACGTGCCGGCCGGCCACGACCGTGTGGCGTACGTCCGCCGCCGTCGCGGCGAATACGGCCGTCTCGGCGCCGAACCGGGGCAGTGGCCCCGCTGTTCTGACCGAGTCGAGGGCGAGGGTGACGAGGTCGGCGCGCGCCCCGGCCTCGATGGCGCCGATGCCGTCCCAGCCGAGGGCGGCGTGTCCGTCGGCGGAGGCGGCCCGCAGCAGCGCGGCGGCCGTCCAGTGGCCGCGGGTGCGGGTGCGCAGGCGCTCGTTCAGCTCCATCGCGCGCGCCTCTTCGAACAGGTCGATCACGGCGTGGCTGTCGGAGCCGAGGGAGAGCGGGGACCCCTCGTTCTGCAGGGCCGCGGCGGGGCCGATGCCGTCGGCGAGGTCCCGTTCGGTCGTCGGGCACATACAGGTGCCGGTGCCGCTGCCGCCGATGAGGGAGATGTCCTCGGCGGTGAGATGGGTGTTGTGGACGCCGGTGGTGCGTGGTCCGAGAACGCCGTGCACGGCCAGGAGCTGGGCCGGGGTGCAGCCGTGGATCTCGCGGCAGGCGTCGTTCTCGGCGGTCTGCTCGGACAGATGCACATGGAGCGGGGCCCGCCGCTCCTGGGCCCACCGTGCCACGGTCGCCAGCTGCTCCGCCGGTACGGCCCGGACGGAGTGGATCGCCGCACCGATCCGTGCGTGGTCCTGTTCCTTGAGAAGTGAACAGCGTTCGGCCCAGGCGTCCGCGTCGCCGTCGTTGAAGCGGAGCTGGTGGGTGGTGGGCGGCTGTCCGAAGCCGGAGGAGAGATAGGCGGTGTCGAGGAGGGTGATCCGGACACCGGCTTCGGCGGCGGCCGCGACCAGCGCCTCGCCCATGGCGTTGGGGTCGGCGTAGGGCGTGCCGCCGGGGGTGTGGTGGACGTAGTGGAACTCGCCGACCGTCGTGATGCCCGCCAGGGCCATCTCCGCGTACACCGCCCGGGCGAGGGCCCGGTAGGTGTCCGGGGTGAGCCGGTCGGCCGTGGCGTACATGATCTCGCGCCAGGTCCAGAAGGTCCCGGAGCCCACCTGGGCGGTGGAGCGCAGGGCGCGGTGGAAGGCGTGGCTGTGCGCGTTGGCCAGCCCGGGAAGGGTCAGTCCGCGCAGCACCTCGGCGCCGGGCGGCGGGGCGGGCGTGTCCGGGCGGACGGCGGTGATGCGGCCGTCCGCGACCTCCAGGGTGACGCCTGGCGCGATGGGGGTCCCCCCTGCTCGGGCGGAGCCGAGAGCTTGGGGGAGAGTGCCGAGCCAGGCGTGCTCCAGCCAGTACGTCCGCGGGGTGACTGTCACGTGCGGGCCAGTCCTTCCAGTACGTCGGCGAGGGCGAGGACTCCGGCCACGCAGTCGTCCTCGGTCACGTACTCGGCCGGGGAGTGCGAGACACCGGTCGGGTTGCGCACGAACAGCATGGCGGTCGGGACGCGCCCGGAGAGGATCCCGGCGTCGTGTCCGGCGCCGGTGCCGAGGACGGGCACCGTGAGGTCCGTGTCGGTGCCCAGGATGCGGGCGAGTTCGTCACGCAGGGCGTGGTCGAACTCGACGACGGGCGTGAAGGACTCGCGTTCGACGCCGAGGTCCACGCCGTGGGCGGCGGCGTAGGCGCGGGCGGCCTTCTCCACGCCGCCGACCACGGCGTCCAGGCGCTCCTGGTCGGCGGCGCGGGAGTCGAGCCAGCCGCGCACCAGCGAGGGGATGGCGTTGACGCCGTTCGGCTCGACGGCGATCTTGCCGAAGGTGGCGACGGCACCGGCGAGTTCGGCCTCGCGGCGGGCGGCGAGGACGGTCTCGGCGTACGACAGCATGGGGTCGCGGCGGTCGGCGAGCCGGGTGGTGCCGGCGTGGTTGGCCTCCCCGCGGAAGTCGAACCGCCAGCGGCCGTGCGGCCAGATGGCGGACGCGATGCCGATACGGTCGCCGGACAGGTCCAGGGCGCGTCCCTGCTCGACGTGGAGTTCGACGAAGGCGCCGATACGGTCCAGCCGTTCGGGGTCGGCGCCGATGGCGTCGGGGTCGTACCCGGCGGCCTCCATGGCCCGCGGGAGTGTGATGCCGTCGGCGTCGGTGAGCCGGTGGGCCTGCTCGGCCGTGAGCGCGCCCGCGGTGAGCCGTGAGCCGACACAGGCGAGTCCGAACCGCGCGCCCTCCTCGTCCCCGAAGTTGACGATGCCGAGCGGCCTGGCCGACCGCACGCCCCTGTGGCGCAGTTCGTCGAGGGCGGCGAAGGCGGACACGACCCCGAGGGGCCCGTCGAAGGCGCCGCCGTCGGGGACGGAGTCGAGGTGCGACCCGGTGACCACGGCGTCCCCCCGCGCGGGGTCGCCGAGCCAGGCCCACTGGTTCCCGTTCCGGTCGACCTCGTAGGCCAGCCGCCGGCTGCGGGCCTGTTCCTCGAACCAGCTCCGGCAGTCGGAGTCGGCCCCCGTCCAGGCGAACCGCCGGTACCCACCGGAGGCGGCGTCGCGCCCGACGGGCAGCAGCTGACGCCACATCTCATGGAAGTCGTCCCCCCGGCCGGACTCAGGACCGCCACCGGGCCGCCGTTCACCGGCCCACCGGCCGTGCGCGCCGCCCGTCCCGCCGGACTCCGGACCTCCGCCGGACCGAGAACCACCGCCGGGCTGGGTACCACCGGGACGCTGCGGGCGGCCCTCGGGCCGAAGGTCATGCCCCGCCTCCTTGCCACCGCCGAGCCGGAGGCCACCCCGGGACTGTGAGCCGGCGGCGGACCGCGTGCCACTGCCGCCGGACTCCACATCACCACCAGGCCCTGGACCGTCCCCGGCCCGTGAGCCGACGGCGGGCTCCGGGTCATCGGCGAACCGCGGACCGCCGGCGGGCTGCGGGAAGTCGTTCCGCGGGGTGAGGGCTCCCTCGCTCCGTCGGGGCCGGGACCGGGGCAGGGTGGGCCCGGCCGGAGCAGCGGGCGGCGGCGATCCGCCCGTCGCCCCGGCCGAGGAGTCGCCGTCGCCGTCCCTCATGCCGGGTCACCCTCACGCATCGGCACCCGCACGCCCCGCTCGCCCGCCACCGACTCCGCGATGTCGTACCCGGCGTCGACATGCCGGATGACACCCATCCCGGGGTCGTTCGTCAGCACCCGCCGGATCTTCTCCCCCGCCAGCGCCGTCCCGTCCGCCACCGTCACCTGCCCGGCGTGGAGGGACCGTCCCATGCCCACACCTCCACCGTGGTGGACGGACACCCACGACGCCCCGGACGCCACATTCACCATGGCGTTCAGCAGCGGCCAGTCGGCGATGGCGTCGGACCCGTCCAGCATCGCCTCCGTCTCCCGGTAGGGCGACGCCACCGATCCACAGTCGAGATGGTCCCGTCCGATGACGACCGGCGCGGCGAGCTCCCCGCTCGCGACCATGTCGTTGAACCGCTCGCCGGCCTTGTCGCGCTCGCCGTACCCGAGCCAGCAGATCCGGGCCGGGAGTCCCTGGAAGTGGACCCGCTCCCCCGCCAGTTTGATCCAGCGGGCCAGGGACTCGTTCTCCGGGAAGAGTTCCAGGATCGCCCGGTCGGTCTTGGCGATGTCGGCCGGGTCACCGGAGAGGGCGGCCCAGCGGAACGGGCCCTTGCCCTCGCAGAACAGCGGCCGGATGTAGGCCGGCACGAACCCCGGGAAGGCGAACGCGCGTCCGTAACCGGCGAGTTGCGCCTCACCGCGGATCGAGTTGCCGTAGTCGAAGACCTCGGCGCCGGCGTCCTGGAAGCCGACCATCGCCTCGACGTGCCGGGCCATGGACTCGCGGGCGCGGGTGGTGAAGCCGGCCGGGTCCTTCGCGGCGGCGCCGGCCATGTCCTCGAAGGCCATGCCGGCCGGGAGGTACGCCAGGGGGTCGTGGGCGGAGGTCTGGTCGGTGACGATGTCGAGGGGGGCGCCCATGGCGAGCAGCTGGGGAACCACGTCGGCGGCGTTGCCGAGGACGCCGACGGACAGCGGCCGCCGCCGGTCGCGGGCCTCGACGGCCAGCTCCAGGGCGTGGTCGAGGGAGTCGGCCTTCACGTCCAGGTACCGGTGCTCGATGCGGCGCTCGATCGCGCGCGGATCGCAGTCGACGCAGATCGCGACACCGTCGTTCATCGTCACGGCGAGTGGCTGGGCGCCGCCCATGCCACCGAGGCCGGCGGTGAGGGTGATGGTTCCGGCGAGGGTGCCGTCGACCCCTCTGCCCGTCGAATGCAGCTTCGCGGCGACGGCGGCGAAGGTCTCGTAGGTGCCCTGGAGGATGCCCTGGGTGCCGATGTAGATCCAGGAGCCGGCGGTCATCTGCCCGTACATGGTCAGGCCGAGGGCCTCCAGGCGGCGGAACTCCTCCCAGTTGGCCCAGTCGCCGACGAGGTTGGAGTTGGCGATGAGGACACGCGGGGCCCACTCGTGGGTCTGCATGACACCGACGGGGCGGCCGGACTGGACGAGCATCGTCTCGTCCTGCTTGAGGGTCTTCAGCGTGCGGACCATGGCGTCGAAGGAACGCCAGTCGCGTGCCGCCCTGCCGGTGCCGCCGTAGACGACGAGCTTGTCGGGGTGCTCGGCGACCTCCGGGTCGAGGTTGTTCTGCAGCATCCGCAGGGCGGCCTCCTGCTGCCAGCCCAGGGCGCTCGGGGTGGTGCCGCGCGGCGCTCGGACGGGACGTGGTCCGGTTCCGGATCCGGGTCCGGCCATGGTGTGCCTCCTGGGGGCTGCGGATGATTACTGTAGATATTCATATCCTCGAATGGTGAATAGAGCTAGTCAACAGGGGGGTGCGCCAGCGCGTCCGTACGAGGGATGTTTGGCTGGATACATGCGCGCGAACATGGAGAACACCGACCGGACGGGGGACGCGGTGGCTTACGAGGACGGTCTGACGGACGAGGTGGACCCGCAGGGCACCGGGCGGGCGGCCCGGCGGGACGAGGCGGTGCGGGCCGCCGTGGAGCAGGGGCTGCTCGACGCCGACGTCCCCCTGGTGGCGCTGCTCGACGTGACCGGCATCCGGGAGTCGGCGGCCGGGCTGCGGGCGGCGTTCGACGCGGTGACGGCACCCGGCACCTCCGTGCTGCACGCCTTCGCGGTGAAGGCGAGCCCGCTGGTGCCCGTGCTGCGGCTGCTGCGCGAGGAGGGCATCGGCGCGGAGGTGGCGAGTCCGGGCGAGCTGGCGCTGGCCCGCGCGGCGGGGGTGGAGCCGGAGCGGACGGTCCTCGACTCACCCGCCAAGACGCCCGCCGAACTCCGGGAGGCGCTGGCGCTGGGTATCGCCGTGAACGCGGACAATCCGCAGGAGCTGGAGCGCATCGACGCCCTGATGGCCGGGTCCGGCTCCCGCTCCCCCCTCGGTATCCGGGTGAATCCGCAGGTCGGCGGCGGTTCCATCGAGGCGCTGTCCACGGCGACGGCGACCTCGAAGTTCGGGGTGGCGCTGCGCGACGAGGGGGCGCGTGAGTGGGTGGTGCGGGCGTATCTGGACCGGCCGTGGCTCACCCGGCTGCACACCCACTCCGGTTCCCAGGGCGTCGCGCTGTCGATGATGGCGCGGGGGGTCTCGGAGGCGTACGAGCTGGCGGAGGAGATCAACCGGCGTGCGGGGCGGCAGCAGGTCGACACCCTCGACATCGGCGGCGGCCTGCCGGTGAACTTCGCGTCCGAGGCGAGCAGCCCGACGTACGGGGAGTACGCGCGGGTGCTGAGCGAGACGGTACCGGGGCTGTTCGACGGACGGTACGGGCTGGTCACCGAGTTCGGCCGGTCGTTGCTGGCCAAGCACGGCACGGTGGTCGCGCGCGTGGAGTACGCCAAGAGCGCGGGCGGGCGCCCGGTCGCGGTGACGCACGCGGGCGTGCAGGTGGCGACGCGGACGGTGTACGCGCCGGGGTCGTGGCCGCTGAGGATCGCCGCGTACGACGCGAAGGGGCGGCCCAAGGAGGGGCCGGCGGTCGTGCAGGACGTGGCGGGGCCGGCCTGCTTCGCGGGCGACCTGCTCGCCCAGGGGCAGGAGCTGCCGCTGCTGGAGCAGGGTGACTACGCGGCGGCGCTGGACACGGGCGCGTACTACTTCGCCCACCACTACGCGTACAACTCGCTCCCCCGCCCGGCCATCCACGGCTTCGCCCCGGACGACACGGGCGCGATCACCTTCGCGACCGTACGCCGCGCCCAGACGATCGAGGAGATCGTCGCCGAGTCAGGCACCACCCACACCGACGCCCTGACAGCCCTCACCCTCTGACCCCCTCACCCCCAAGGGCGCGGAGAACGGCGCGCCCAGCCCCCACACACCCGCGGGAAACCACGAAACCAGCCCACCCCCAGGGGCGCGGGGAACGGCGCAACCATCCCCCGCGCCCCGTACGAAACCCTCAGGCCGGCGCGGCAACCCGTCGCCGCGAGCCACCCGGCGCCGCGTCCCCCGCCGCGACGCCCGTGGCACGGTACGCCTTGACCCCCTTGCCGGCAGGCCGCCCCGCACCCGCGCGCAGCCAGTCGACACGCACCCACAACAGCAGCTCGCCGTCCTGCTCCAGCCGCCCGATCCAGGCCGCCTTCAGCCACAGGCCGGCCCCGCCGCCGGCGAGCAGCAGACCCCCCGCGGCGGGTGCGGCGAACGCGGCGCCCAGTCCGGCGAGGAAGGCGAGCAGCAGCCACCAGCGGTGCG
>NZ_NEUB01001045.1 GCF_002910825.1 Streptomyces sp. SM1
CGCGGCGGCAGCCGAGACGGCCCCCGACACGGCGGAAGCCACCGAGGCCAAGCCGCGCCGCGCCCGCAAGGCCGCCGGGGCGGACCCTGCCGTCACGGTCGACATCCCGGCGCAGACGGCCGCGGAGGCCGAGGTGGCGGAGGTCAAGCCGCGCCGGACGCGGAAGACCGCCGCCAAGAAGGCCGAGACCGCCGTCGACACCGCCGAGACCGCCGAGGCCAAGCCGCGACGGACCCGCAAGATCGCGGCGGCAGCCGAGACGGCCCCCGACACGGCGGAAGCCACCGAGGCCAGGCCGCGCCGCGCCCGCAAGGCCGCCGCCGAGATTCCCGCACAGTCCGCGCCGGAGTCGGAGGCCGTGGGCGAGGCGAAGCCCAGGGTCCGCCGCGCTCGGAAGGCCACGGCCGCCGCGGAGCCCGCGGAAGGCTGACGCACGACGCCGACGGCCCGGTCCCCCACCCGTGGGGGGGCCGGGCCGTCGGCGTGTGCGCGGCCGCTACCCTCACCCACGTGACCAGCGACTCCGCCCCCGCCCCGCCCTCCGGCACCCCGGCCCGCCGACTCCGCACCGACCGCGGTGAGTTCGCCGTCGTGGACGTGCCACCGGCCGACGGGGTCGCGGCGCGGGGAACCGCGTTGCTGCTGCCCGGATACACCGGCAGCAAGGAGGACTTCGCGCCGGTGCACACGTTGCTGGCGGCGCGCGGCTACCGCACGGTCGCTGTGGACGGGCGGGGGCAGTACCAGTCGGACGGACCCGCGGACGACGAATCCGTCTACGCTCAGGCGGAGTTGGCGCGTGATGTGCTCGCGCAGGCGGAGGCGCTCGGTACGCCGGTGCATCTCGTCGGCCACTCGCTCGGCGGCCAGATCGCCCGTGCGGCCGTCCTCCTCGACCACTCCCCCTTCCGCTCGCTCACCCTCGTCTCCTCCGGTCCCGCGCGGATCTCCGTCTCCCAGGAGCAGCGGGTGAAGCTGCTTCGGGACGCGCTCGCGGTGATGTCCATGGCGGAGTGCTGGGAGGCGATCCTGGCCATGGGACCGCCGGAGGAGGTGGGCGGGCCGGCTCGCGGGGCCGGTGGCCAGGAGTGGCTGCGGAGCCGCTGGCTGGGCACCCGGCCGGCGCAACTGCTGGCCACCGGGCGTCAGTTGTGCGACGAACCGGACCGGGTCGCCGAACTGGCCGCCGTACCGCTGCCGTTCCACGTCCTGTCGGGTGAGCGCGACGACACCTGGCCGGTGCCGGACCTCGACGGGATGGCCCGGCGGCTGCGGGCGCACCGCACCGTCGTCGAGGGAGCCGAGCACTCACCCGCCGTCGACCGCCCCGCTCCGACCGCCGACGCCCTCGCCGGCTTCTGGGACGCCCGGCGTTCCGGCTAGTACTGCGCCTGCAGGTGGTCCCAGAAGCCGTCGCGCAGGGAACGCCGCAGGTCGGCCTGGCCGCGCAGGGAGTACTGGAGCAGCCCCTCCGCCTCCACCAGCAGGTCCTGATCGACGGACCCGGGCAGATAGGGGTGGCCGGGGAGCAGTTCCACCATGGTCCCCCGGCCGCGGGCGACCAGCCACTTCGCGGCGATCTGCGCGCCGACGAACCGGACGTCCTCACGGGTGGGCCGACCCGTGCTGCGCTCGTACGCGGGTGCCGTGCGGCGGGAGACGTAGGGCTTGAAGAAATCCAGGTCCAGGGTGCGCTGGCTGTCGACCTCCCAGAGCAGCGGCTCGGCCTGGTTACGGCCCTCGGGGGCTTCGATGCCCCAGAGGTGGACCCTCGCGCCGTATCCCTGTGCCGCCTCGACCGCCGAGACCAGGTCCTCGTCGCCGCCGAGCAGGGCGGCGTCACTGATGGCCCGGTGCCGGGCAAGTGACTCCAGATCGGTGCGGATCAGGGAGTCGACGCCCTTCTGCTGGTTGTTGGCGTTGAGGTTGCCGAGGCGGACCTTGACGTCGGGGAGTTCGGCGATGGTCTGCTGTTCGGCGGTGTGGATGCGGCGGCGGGCCCCGTCGTACCAGTAGACGCGCAGCAGCCTGCTGTCGGCGAAGATGGTGCGGGCCCGGTCGATGAGCGCGTCGATGAGTCCCTCGGCGTCGAGGTCGAAGGCCCGGCGGTCCTCCGTACCGGTGACGAGTCGCCCCGCGGCGGCGTACAGGTACCCGGCGTCGACGAAGATCGCATGGGTCGAGGGTGTCTTCGCCACCTCGGCGAGCATGCGCTGGAGCAGTTCGTTCGTGCGGTCGATGCGGGCGTGCAGGGCCGCGAGGTCTTCGTTCATCACCTCCATTGTCCCGGTGGTCACGCTGCGAACACAACCGGTCCCGGTCGGTCTCCTTCGAAACCCTTACTCGTCAGTATTTAGCCATTCGAAAATTTTCTTTAGCGTAGGGAATGTTTGCACCACGCGCCCCGTTGAACCCTTCAGGGAACGCGGGCCCGACCTGCCCGTGCGCCACCACCGAGTAGTTCTCCTCCAGGAGGATTGACCAGACGAAGGGAGAAGCCCTTGCGCTTCGAAATCATGCGACTCGACGACGTCGACGGCACACCCGTGGACTCGACCGTCGTAGACGCCGCCTCCGTCAACCGCATCGTGCAGCAGGCCGCCGCCATCGGGCAGCGCCTGTGGATCCGCCCGGCCGACACACCGGCCACATAACGCTCGTCACCGGGCACACCGGCCACACGGCCCGGGACCCGGTGTACACGTACGGGAACCCCCGCACCGCCATCGGTACGGGGGTTCCGCGCGTCCGGGAGCCCCGTCAGCCGCCCTGGACCACCTGGGTGACCCCGTTGATGATCTGCTGCACGGCGATCGCGGCGAGCATCATGCCGGCCAGCCGCGTCACCAGGACCACCCCGCCGTCCTTGATCACCCGGATGATCAGCAGCGAGTAGCGCATCACGAGCCACAGCACCACGTGGATGGCGACGATCGCCGACCACACCGAGACCTGCCCGGTGACACCGTCGGCCTTCTGTACGGCCAGGATGACCGACACGATCGCGCCCGGCCCCGCCAGCAGCGGCATGCCCAGCGGGACCAGCGCGACGTTGACGTCCTTGGTCTGCTTGGGCTCGTCGGTCTTGCCGGTGAGCAGGTCGAGCGCGATCAGCAGAAGGAGCAGACCGCCCGCGATCATCAGGGCGGGCACCGACACGTGCAGGTAGGCGAGGATCTGGTGGCCGAGCAGCCCGAAGACGGTGATCACGCCACCGGCCACACAGACGGCCTGGAAGGCCATCCGCTTCTGCATTTTGGCGGGCCGGCCCGCGGTCAGGCCGAGGAAGATCGGGGTGATCCCGGGGGGATCCATGATGACGAAGAGGGTCAGGAAGAGGGAGCCGAAGACGGCGACGTCGAGCATGACTGCCTTGCTGAAGAACCGATGAGGGACGCACGGGGACACGCACGGGACGCACGAGGACGTGCGACGCCGTACGGGGACGTGCGTGCGTGCGTGTACGAGGGCGTACGGGGGCCGCACGCGGCGCCACCGCGCACACGGGGGTGAGGCGGGCGTACGCGGTACGGGAGGGCGCGTACGGAAGACGACCGGCCGGGGGGGGCGGGGCTCAGACTCCGCCGGCCCCCGGCACCGGGAACGCCCCGTTCGCGCGGCGGGTGATCTCGCCGTAGACCTCGGGGTCCGTCGTGAACTCGCCGAGGACGCAGGTCTTGCGGCTGCCGTGGTAGTCGCTGGACCCGGTGACCAGGATCCCCAGTTCCTTCGCCAGGCCGCGCAGCCGCGCCCGGGTGTCGGGCTCGTGGTCCATGTGGTCGACCTCGATGCCGTCGAGCCCGGCCTCGGCGAGCGCGGCGATCGCGGACTCCGGCACGGTCCGGCCGCGCTTGCTCGCGGCGGGGTGCGCGAAGACGGCGACGCCACCCGCGTCCTTGACCAGCCGCAGGGCCTCGAACGGGTCGGTCTCGTGCTTCTCCATGTACGCGCGTCCGCCGTCGGCCAGCCACTCCTGGGTGAAGGCGTCGCTCACGGTCGGCACCACACCCAGTTCGACCAGCGCGGAGGCCACGTGCGGACGCCCCACCGAGCCGTCGCCGGCGATCCGCGCGACCTGCTCCCAGGTGACCGGCACGCCCAGCGCGTTCAGCTTGGCGATCATGCCCTTGGCCCGGGGGACGCGGTCGTCCCGGACCAGTTCGCGCTCGGCGAGCAGCGCGGGGTCATCGGGGTCGAAGAGGTAGGCCAGCATGTGCATGCCGATGCCGTCGAGCCGGCAGGAGAGTTCGGCGCCGGTGACCAGGGTGAGGCCGGCCGGCAGCACGGAGAGCGCCTCGGCGTGCCCGCGGGTGGTGTCGTGGTCGGTCAGCGCGACGACGTCGAGACCGGCGGCCGCGGCCTTGCGGACCAGGTCGGCGGGCGTGTCCGTACCGTCGGACGCGGTGGAGTGGGTGTGCAGGTCGATACGCACGACGCGGTACTCCAAGCGGTGACGGACGGATGGGGACGCTCCAGGATAACCGGATTCCCACCGCCTCCTGTCACACCCGAAACGGCGGTGCGCCCCCTACCGGCCCTCCCCGCGGCTCCTACGTCTCCAGCAGTCGCGGGGAGAGCGCCCCGCACGGCACCAGTTCCACCTCGGCACCGGCGTCGCGCAGGTCGGTGAGGACCAGTTCGTCGTACATCAGCAGCCCGGACCGCTCCGGCCACACCACCGCCCACAGCCACATGCCGAGCGCCTCGCCCGCGAACACCGCGCGGTCGTCGGGCGCCCCGGAGACGTGCCAGAGCGGAGTCGGGCGGCCGGCGGCCAGCACCTTGGCCTGGGGCGGCTTCTCGACGTCCATGTACGGCCCCGGGTCCGGGCCGTCGATGCCCGCATACCGCGCGCCGAGGCCGACGCCGAGCTCCTCGGCGACCAGGATCAGCTCACCCATGCCGCCGAGCGGTCCGGGACCGGTGCACGCGACCGCGGTCGCCCGGCCCCCGCTGCGGTCGTCGCCCGCACTGGCCACACCGGTGAACAGCCAGCCGACCGGGAGCGGCCAGGGCATCCACACCGGCACCTTCGTACGGTGCACGACGACTTCGAGGGCCTCGACGCTCGGCGGTATCACGGGCTGCAAAGGGTGCACGGTGCCGTGCGCGTCGCACTGCCAGGCATCCGAGAAGAGGCCGGGAGCCCTGATCCGGCCACCGCACTTCGGGCAACTGGGTTCGCCCCTCATAGAGCCCCACGGTCCTAGGTCTGCCGCGCCACGTCAAGGACGATCACCCGTCCGGACGGAACGGACGGGAAA
The DNA here is from genome assembly GCF_002910825.1 of Streptomyces sp. SM1. GTDB lineage: Bacteria > Actinomycetota > Actinomycetes > Streptomycetales > Streptomycetaceae > Streptomyces > Streptomyces okerensis. The sequence goes on from NZ_NEUB01001045.1 coordinate 5,265, forward strand.
ACCGCGTGCGCCTCGCATCGGCCACCGCGGACATTCCTGCCGTGCGCACGTCACCTCCGCAGCGCCCCTGTGACGGGCCCCCGCCACGACCCCGCCCCACGTCACCAAGCAACCGGCACGAGAAGGCCGTTGGTGACCCGACTCACTCCAGGGGCACGGACTTCCGGGACGGATCCCGCAGATCCGTGCCCTGGTTCAGCCAGCGTTCCTGGAGTGCCTGGGCGCCGTGCACCCGCTTCCAGGCGGCCTCGTTCGGGGTCATCGGCAGCAGCGGCAGGAACCGTACGGGGTCCATGGGCCCGTCGAGCTCCAGGTCCTCCACCAGACCGCCCGGCTCGGCCACCAGCACCGAGGTGAAGGGCGCGCCGGGCCACAGCGGTCCGCCCACGTCGAGCGAGGCACCGGGGGCCACGACAACCCCCTCGACCTGCGGGGACGCGGCCAGCACGGCGAGCGGGCGGAGCACCTTCCCGGTGTCCGCGACGCCGGCCCGCACGGACAGCACCAGCTCGACGCGCGGCCCCTCGACCGGGTCAGCGACCGCCGACGTGGGGTCGGTCATGGGCTGCGCGGACATGCCGAGGGTGGCGTAGCGCACGATGTCGCCCTCGTGGAAGCGGAGCACCTCGATGCGGTCCGTGCCCAGGAAGGTGACCGCCGCGCGCGCGTCCGGTTCGCCCAGCGCCGTACGCAGCCGGGCCTCGACCAGAGGGAGAACATCAGCCATGCGGCGAGCATAGAACTCGTCGGGACCGGGCAAAGCAGAGCCTTGACACGGCAGTCGGCTGATACGCTTGGCCGGTGGTTTCGGGCAGCACGCCGAGGCGTCCCGATCAAGTCCCGAACGCCTGTACGACTCTCCCCACTCGAGGGGAAATCCCTCAGGGGATCGTGGATCGTCCCTCACGAGGGACCGGCCGGAGGAGGTGGGGCTGGCATGGACCGAAGTCGACCGTGCAGTATCACCCGCTCTTCCGCCCGCTGATGTAGCTGCTCCCTGTCCGGCTGCCTTTCGCCCTCGCGCGTCTTCATCGGTCCTCATCGGAAGAGCACTTCGTCTCGTTCCGCCTGATCTGCCCCAGTAGCTGAATCAGCGACGAAGCTCGCCACCGCGACGGTGCGGTGCTCCCCGCTTTGTGGACGCGCCAAACATCCGCAGTCCAGGACGTCCTGATTCCGGGTTGTTCCACCCGTCGTTCCGGCGCCTCTCGTTGCCTGCCCGCGAAGGAGCCCGCCATGTCGATGATCCGCGACCTGCGCGCCGTGGTCCGTCCCTCCTCCCGCATCTCGCTGGGCAAGGAGAGCGGCCCGTACGACCCCACCCGCGACCCCGCGACGGGCACCGCCGTCGTCGACTGCGCCGTCTACCGCGACGGACGCCGCCTGGAGAACGGGGGCAGCCCGCTCACCCCGCAGGAGGCGATGCGGCTGGTGCGCCGCGACGGGGGTTTCGTGTGGATCGGCCTGCACGAGCCCAACGAGGCCGAATTCGCCGGTATCGCCCGGGAGTTCGGCCTGCACCCGCTGGCCGTGGAGGACGCCGTCCAGGCCCATCAGCGGCCCAAGCTGGAACGCTACGACGACTCGCTGTTCACGGTCTTCAAGACCGTCCACTACCTCGACCACGAGCGGCTCTCCGCCAGCAGCGAGGTCGTCGAGACCGGTGAGGTCATGTGCTTCACCGGACGGGACTTCTTCATCACCGTCCGGCACGGCGGCCAGGGGTCCCTGCGGGCCCTGAGGCACCGCCTGCAGGACGACCCCGAGCTGATGGCCAAGGGCCCCTCGGCCGTGCTGCACGCCATCGCCGACCACGTGGTGGACGGCTACATCGCGGTCGCCGACGCGATGCAGGACGACATCGACGAGGTCGAGACCAAGGTGTTCTCACCGGGCCGCAAGGGCACCCCGCGTGGTACGGACGCCGGTGAGATCTACCAACTCAAGCGTGAGGTGCTGGAGTTCAAGCGGGCCGTGGCGCCGCTGCTGCGGCCGATGCTGCTGCTGAGCGAGCGTCCGATGCGGCTGGTCGACCCGGAGATCCAGAAGTACTTCCGGGATGTCGCCGACCACGTGGCACGCGTGCAGGAGCAGGTCATCGGCTTCGACGAACTGCTGAACTCCATCCTCCAGGCCAACCTCGCCCAGGCCTCCGTGGCGCAGAACGAGGACATGCGGAAGATCACCTCGTGGGCCGCGATCATCGCCGTACCGACGATGGTGTGCGGGGTCTACGGGATGAACTTCGACTACATGCCGGAGACCCACTGGAAGTACGGCTACCCGGTGGTCCTCGGTGTCACGGTGGCCATCTGTCTGGGCATCCACCGCACGCTGAAGCGCAACGGCTGGCTCTGAGCGCCCCGGGAGCCCGTCGGCCCCCTGGATAGGCTGGCCCCATGACAAGTGAGCCGCTCGAGCGGGCCCTCATCGAGGAAGCCACGAAGAAGTCGGGACTCATCTGGGTCAAGGGGCCCGGCGTTCCCGCCCGCGCGCTGTGGCACGTGTGGCACGACGGTGCCGCGTGCGTGATCGGCGACGGGCCCGGGGAGCAGCCGCTGCCGGGGCTGACCGACGGCGGTCCGGCCGAGGTGACCGTGCGCAGCAAGGACAAGGGCGGCCGGCTGATCTCGTGGACCGCGACGGTCGTGGAACCGGCGCCCGGCTCCGAGGCATGGACGGCGACGGTGGCGGAGCTCAAGGGCAAGCGGCTCAACGCGCCCGACGCCGAGGCGATGCCCGAACGCTGGGCCCGTGAGTGCCGGGTGATGCGGCTGGAACCGACGGGGGCCACAGCACCCCTGCCCGACGGCTCCCTGGCCGAGGCGCCGCTGCCCACCCCGGTGACCACCCGGCAGCCGGCCCCGGCCGGACTGCCCAGACTGCTGCTGGGGAGGAAGCGGCGGCGCTAGAACCCAAGATCCTCGTCAGACTTCGGGTCACGACGTCGGGAGCTTCTCGCCGTAGTCCAGGGTGTCGTCCTTGGCCGGCTGCTTCAGGGGGAAGTCGGTGCCCCAGGCCGAGAAGGTGAGGGTGCCCGCCTTCCCGGCGCGCACCAGGCGTACGGGGTAGGGCTTGCCCTCGAGCGAGACGTCCAGGGTGCCCCCGGCGCCCTCGTCGCCGGTGACGCGGATGGTGCGTACGCCCGACTGCTCGTGGTGGCCGCCGGTGGCCAGCTTGCCGTGCAGGGTCAGCAGGCCGCCGAGCAGGACGCTCTTGTCGGTGAGGCCGATGAACTTCTGGTAGGACGGGTCGCCCTGCGGCACCTTCACGTACTTCGAGGCGAGCTTGTCGGCCGCCGCCGCGTCCGTCTCGCCGTCGCCCTCGCCCGCGTCCTTTCCTCCGCTCCCGCCGTCACCGTCGCCGCCGCCCCGTCCCCAGAACTCGGCGCCGGCCCTCAGGTAGAGCTCGTCGCCGACCCGCAGGAGGCGAAACGTCTCCCCCCCGGTGGTGACCGACCCGATGCCACCCTTCTCCTTCAGCCGCATGTCGAGCGTGTACGTGCGTCCGCTGGTGACCACGGTCCCGTGCAGCCGCACCGTGCCGACCGACGCGGCGGCCTTCTGCGCTCTGCTCTGGATCTGGTCGGCGGGCAGTCGGCCGACACCGTTGGTGCCCTCGTTCGGATCCTCGGAGCATCCCGTGAGCGCCACCCCCGTCACGAGCAGTGCGCACACGGCACCGGCCAGCGTGGCCCTGCGGGAACGGCCCTGGGAGATCGACATCACAGGTGGGTTGCCTCTCGTACGGGGGACCTGAACGGCGTACCGCAGAGTACCGGGGAGCGGAAGGCCGGGCGGAGCCAGTCCGTCCGGACCGGCCCTGGACGCACGGCCGATCGGGACGGGCTAGCCTGAAGCCCACCCGAGCGGGCAATCCCGGAGAACAGACGCAGCAGGCAGCACACGGCAACGAAAGACCCCGCACGCAAAGGAGCCGCCGCCATGGCAGCGGGTGCCCCCCGGTTCTTCGTCTCACATGTCTCCGGTGTCGCCGTCTTCGACCCGGCCGGCGACCAGGTGGGACGCGTGCGCGATCTGGTCGTCATCCTGCGGCCCGGCCGCCGCCCGCCGCGGCTGCTCGGTCTGGTGGTCGAACTCTCCACCCGGCGCCGCATCTTCCTGCCCATGACCCGGGTGACCGCCGTGCAGTCCGGCCAGGTCATCACCACGGGGGTGCTCAACGTGCGGCGCTTCGAGCAGCGTCCCACCGAGCGGCTGGTCTTCGGCGAACTCCTCGACCGGCGGGTGACGCTGGTGGAGAGCGGCGAGGAGGTCACCGTCCTGGACCTGTCGGTGCATCAGCTTCCCGCCCGCCGCGAGTGGGAGATCGACCGGGTCTTCGTGCGCAAGGGGAAGAAGGGCGGCGCGTTCCGGCGCGGCAAGGGGGAGGCGCTGACCGTGGAGTGGTCGGCGGTCACCGGCTTCTCCCTGGAGGAGCAGGGGCAGGGCGCCGAGAACCTGCTCGCCACGTTCGAGCAGCTGCGCCCCGCCGACCTCGCCAACGTCCTGCACCACCTCTCCGCCAAGCGGCGGGCGGAGGTCGCCGCCGCCCTCGACGTCGACCGGCTCGCCGACGTCCTGGAGGAGCTGCCCGAGGACGACCAGATCGAGATCCTCGGCAAGCTGAAGGAGGAGCGCGCCGCCGACGTCCTGGAGGCCATGGACCCCGACGACGCGGCCGACCTGCTCGGCGAACTGCCGGAGGAGGACAAGGAGCGGCTGCTGAGCCTGATGAAGCCCTCCGACGCGGCCGACATGCGGCGTCTGATGTCGTACGAGGAGCACACGGCGGGCGGTCTGATGACGACCGAGCCGATCGTGCTGCGGCCCGACGCCACCGTCGCGGACGCCCTCGCCCGTATCCGCGAGCCCGATCTCTCGCCCGCGCACGCCGCGCAGATCTACGTCTGCCGTCCGCCCGAGGAGACGCCCACCGGCAAGTACCTGGGCACGGTGCACTTCCAGCGGCTGCTGCGCGATCCCCCGTACACGCTGGTCGGCTCGATGCTGGACGAGGATCTGCAGGCTCTGGACCCGGACGCGGCGCTGCCCGTGGTCGCCGGGTTCTTCGCCACGTACGACATGGTGGCGGCGCCCGTGGTCGACGAGGCCGGCTCGCTGCTGGGGGCGGTGACGGTGGACGACGTACTGGACCACATGCTGCCCGACGACTGGCGGGAGACCGAGTTCCACCTGGACGAGGAGGTGGTGCCCGATGGCGGCTGAGCGCGAGGGCACGCGCGAGCGGCTGCCGGCGGGTGCCACGGCGGCCGGACGGCCCCGTACGCCCCGTCTGGACCAGCCGCGCCCTCCCAGGCGCCGGATCCTGCCCGAGTGGGACCCGGAGGCCTTCGGACGGCTGTCGGAGAGCGTCGCGCGGTTCCTGGGCACCGGGAAGTTCATCGTCTGGATGACGTTCGTCATCATCCTGTGGGTGCTGTGGAACGTGTCCGCGCCGAAGGAACTGCGCTTCGACGAGTATCCGTTCATCTTCCTGACCCTGGCGCTCTCCCTCCAGGCCTCCTACGCGGCCCCGCTGATCCTGCTCGCGCAGAACAGGCAGGACGACCGTGACCGGGTCAACCTGGAGCAGGACCGCAAGCAGAACGAGCGGTCGATCGCGGACACCGAGTACCTGACCCGGGAGATCGCCGCGCTGCGGATCGGGCTCGGGGAGGTGGCCACGCGGGACTGGATCCGCTCCGAGCTGCAGGACATGGCCAAGGAGATGGAGGCACGGCAGAACGGGCACAAGGACCAGCACGGCCCATACCCGGCGATGCGGGCCGAACGGCCGCCGGGACGTGACGCAGACGACCGCTGACGTACTTACCGGTGGGTGTACCCGGCGCCGTACCATCGTCGGTATGGCTACGGAAGACGCGGTGCGCGAAGCACTGGCGACGGTGAACGACCCCGAGATCAACCGGCCCATCACCGAGCTCGGCATGGTCAAATCGGTGGAGATCGGCGCGGACGGAGCGGTCGCGGTCACCGTGTACCTGACGGTCTCCGGCTGCCCCATGCGCGACACCATCACGCAGCGCGTGACGGACGCCGTCTCGGCGCTCGACGGTGTCACCCGGGTCGACGTGACGCTGGACGTCATGAGCGACGAACAGCGCAAGGAACTGGCGAACGCCCTGCGCGGCGGCCAGGCCGAGCGCGAGGTGCCCTTCGCCAAGCCGGGCAGCCTGACCCGGGTGTACGCGGTGGCGTCCGGCAAGGGCGGCGTCGGCAAGTCGTCGGTGACGGTGAACCTGGCGGCGGCGATGGCGGCCGACGGGCTGAAGGTCGGTGTCGTGGACGCCGACATCTACGGCCACTCGGTGCCGCGCATGCTGGGTGCCGACGGGCGTCCCACCCAGGTCGAGAACATGATCATGCCGCCGTCGGCGAACGGCGTGAAGGTCATCTCCATCGGCATGTTCACCCCGGGGAACGCGCCGGTGGTGTGGCGCGGCCCGATGCTGCACCGCGCGCTCCAGCAGTTCCTCGCGGACGTGTACTGGGGCGACCTGGACGTCCTGCTCCTCGACCTGCCGCCCGGCACCGGTGACATCGCGATCTCCGTGGCCCAGCTGGTGCCGAACGCCGAGATCCTGGTCGTCACCACGCCGCAGCAGGCGGCGGCCGAGGTGGCCGAGCGGGCCGGGTCCATCGCCGTGCAGACGCATCAGAAGATCGTCGGCGTGGTGGAGAACATGTCCGGGCTGCCCTGCCCGCACTGCGGCGAGATGGTCGACGTCTTCGGCACGGGCGGCGGCCAGTCGGTCGCCGACGGCCTGACCCGGACCACCGGTGCGAACGTTCCGGTGCTCGGCTCCATCCCGATCGACGTCCGGCTGCGCGAGGGCGGCGACGAGGGCAGGCCCGTGGTGCTGTCCGACCCGGACTCCCCCGCGGGTGCGGCGCTCCGCTCGATCGCCGGCAAGCTGGGCGGCCGGCAGCGCGGCCTGTCGGGCATGTCCCTGGGGCTCACCCCGCGCAACAAGTTCTGAGGCGTCGCAAGCGAAGGGCGCCGTCCGCGGGGACGGCGCCCTTCGGTGTGTCCGTGCTTCGGCGTACGTGCTCGGCTCACCGCGTGCGGATCGCCTCGCCCGGATCACCGCGTGCGGATCGCCTCGCCCGGATCACCGCGTGCGGCTCAGCGGGGTGCGGCTCAGTCGTCGTACCCGGCGATGTCCTTGATCACGGCGAAGCCGAGGCCGTACGCGCTCATTCCCCGGCCGTACGCGCCCACGTGCACGCCCGCCTGCGTGGAACCGGCGAGCACCCAGCCGAACTCGGACTCCCGGTAGTGGAACGGCGTCGGTACCCCGTCCACGGGCAGGGACAGCGTCGACCAGTCCTCGCCCTCCAGATCGTCGGCGAGCACCCAGGCCGTCTCCGTCTGCTGCTCCAGCCAGTCGTCGCGCAGGGAGTGGTCCATCTGGCCGGGCCAGGTGAAGGACAGCAGCCCCACGCCGGCGAGCCAGGCCGCGGAGGAGACCGAGGTCGCCTCCAGCAGACCGGTGCCGTCGGCGCTGCGGCGGACCGGGTTGGCGGCCACGGTCACCACGACCGCGAACTTCTCCTTGGCCTCCTGGTCACCACCGGCCGTGACCTCACTGCGCACCGACGGCTCGTCGCCGTGCCCGACCGATCCGTGCTCGACGGCGCCGTCGGCCGCCAGTCCGACCTGCATCAGCCAGCGGCGGCCCGTGAAGGCCTCGTCGAGTCCGTACCAGGGGAAGGGCGCACGCAGGTAGCCGTCGACGGTACGCCGGGCGGAGGGGACGTGTTGTCCGTCCTCCGCGGCCGGCGCCTGCGCGACTGCCGAACTCGTCGTCTCCATGTGCCGGGACGCCTCCTCGCTCTCGTCGGACCGGGCGGCCCGCCCCCCTTCGGGCGTACTCGTCCGCTCCGCACAACAACTCGGCAGCATAGCCACCCCGCGGCCACAGGCCGGGAAACCGCCCGGCGCGTGGGCCGCGCGGAGGCCCGGATCGGGCCGTACACAGCCCGAGTGGAGTATGAAACGCGTCACGTGTGCGAGGGCGTGAGCCCCCGGTACCCCTGGCTCAGGTGGCGTCCATGTCGAAGGGCGGGCGCTCCTCGGCCGCGGGACGCTCCGGCTTCTTGCTCATGTCCACACGGCCACCGGAGGAGCCGGACGAGGAAGAGGACGGGGACGCCGAGGGCGTGGCGGACTCCCCGTCGCGGCCGTGGACGGCGTCCGTGACCTCGGCCATCTCCTTCTTCAGGTCGAAGCCGCTCCGGATGTCCTTCAGCCCCAGGTCCTCGTTGTCCAGCTGCTTGCGGATGAACGTCTTGGGGTTGAGGTCCTCGAACTCGAAGTCCTTGAACTCGGGTCCCAGCTCCTGCCGGATGTCCTGCTTGGCACTGTCCGAGAAATCCCGAATCTTCCGGATCGTGCGGGTCACGTCCTGGATGACCTTGGGGAGCTTGTCCGGACCGAAGACGAGCACGGCGAGGACGATGAGCGTCACCAGCTCGAGCGGTCCTATGTCATTGAACACGTGAAGCTCCTCGCGATGCCTTCGGTCCTCGGCCCTCGGTGCCGGCCTGTGGTCTCCGTGGTCCGGGCCGGGTCCACGGTACCCGGCCGCCCCCCGCGGCCGGTACCGTCCCGTGCCTCCGCATGCCGCTCAGCCGCCGTCCGAGGAGCCGAGCACCAGCGACACCTTCCGCTCCTCGCCGCCGCGTTCCAGGGTGAGCTCCAGCCGGTCGCCGGGGCGGTGGGCCCGGGTCTTGACGATGAGCTCCTCGCCGGAGTGGACGCGCCGGCCGTCGATCTCCGTGATGACGTCCCCGGCCTTGATCCCGGCCCTGGCGCCGGGGCCGCCGGTGCTGACGGGGGGCCCGCCGTCATGGCCCTCGGCGGCGACGCGGGCGCCGTCGCCGCCGTACTCCATGTCGAGGGTGATGCCGATCACGGGGTGGACCGCCCGCCCCGTGTTGATCAGCTCCTCGGCGACGCGCTTGCCCTGGTTGACCGGGATGGCGAAGCCGAGGCCTATGGAACCGGCCTGACCGCCGTCCGGGTCTTCGCCGCCGCCGGCGGAGCGGATGGCCGAGTTGATGCCGATCACCCGGCCCCGGGCGTCGAGGAGGGGGCCACCGGAGTTGCCGGGGTTGATCGGCGCGTCGGTCTGCAGGGCGTCGACGTACGACACGTCGGTCCCGTCGCCGTTCTCGCCGCCGGCGGTGATGGGCCGCTCCCGGGCGCTGATGATGCCGGCGGTGACCGTGCCGGCCAGGTCGAAGGGGGCACCGATGGCGACGACGGGGTCGCCGACACGCACGTTGTCGGAGTTGCCGAGGGGCAGCGGGGCGAGCCCCCGGACACCCTTGACCTTCACGACGGCGAGGTCGTAGCCGGCGTCCCGGCCGACGACGGTGGCCTCGGCGGTGTCCCCGCTGTGGAAGGTGACGGTGATCTCGCCGTTCTCCCCGGCGGGCTCGACGACGTGGTCGTTGGTGAGGATGTGGCCGCGCTCGTCCAGCACGAAGCCGGTGCCGGTCCCGGCCGCTCCGGCACCGCTGACGTGCAGGGTGACGACGCTGGGCAGCGCCTGTGCGGCGATCCCGGCGACGCTGTCCGGGTCACGCCGGACATCCTCCCGGCCGGCCTGCGGCAGCTGCACGGTCCCGATGCCGCCGTTGCGCTCCAGATAGCCGCCGACGATTCCGCCGATGCCGCCGGAGACGAGCGCGAGCAGCAGCGCGCCCCCGACGACCGCCCGCCGGGCGCGCCTGCGGCGCCGCCTGCCGTCCATCGGGACGGGATCGGCCCGCTGCAACGGCGCACCGGCCGCGGCTGCCCACGGGTCGTAACGCCCCCAGGGATCGGCGGACACACCCTCCGCGCCCGCACCGGCAACCACAACCGGCGAAGACCCGGAAGCCTCCCCACCGTGCGCGGGAGCACCCCCCGCATACCCGTCCCCGACCGACGGCGCCACACCACCCGGCACACCGTGCGCGGGAGTACCCGTGGGATGCCCACCCCCGGCCGACGAAGCTGCACCGGCCACACCGTGCGCGGGAGCACCCCCCGCATACCCGTCCCCGACCGACGGCGCCACACCACCCGGCACACCGTGCGCGGGAGTACCCGTGGGGTGCTGTACAGGCGGCGCGGGCGCCCAGGGCCCAGGCTCACCGTACGGCGGGGTGCTGTACGGGTCGGGATCGTGCAACGGCCGCGCTGCCTGCCCGGCCCCCGGAGCACCGTCTGCGTCGTCCCGCCCGACGGAGTCACCGGCACCGGGTCCCTCCGCCCAACGGCCCTCGCCCTCGCCGGCGGACGGCGCGGACGCGGAAGCGGCGGGTACGGCAGACCCGTCGAGCCCTCCCGCGCCGGACACCGAGCCACCGGCCCCTGTCGCCCCCGGAACGCGGGGCTCGCCCTCGCCACCGGG
>NZ_NEUB01001046.1:0-1778 GCF_002910825.1 Streptomyces sp. SM1
CGTCAAGGGCACCGGCGTCGGCGGCCGTATCCGCAAGCAGGACGTCGTCGCCGCCGCCGAGGCCGCGAAGGCCGCTGCCCCGGCTCCGGCCGCGGCCGCCGCTCCCGCCGCGAAGAAGGCCCCCGTCCTGGAGGCCTCCCCGCTGCGCGGCCAGACCGTGAAGATGCCGCGGATCCGCAAGGTCATCGGCGACAACATGGTCAAGGCGCTGCACGAGCAGGCCCAGCTGTCCTCGGTCGTCGAGGTCGACGTCACCCGGCTGATGAAGCTGCGCGGCCGGGCCAAGGACGCGTTCGCGGCGCGCGAGGGCGTCAAGCTCTCCCCGATGCCGTTCTACGTCAAGGCCGCGGCCCAGGCGCTGAAGGCCCACCCGGTCGTCAACGCCAGGATCAACGAGGCCGAGGGGACCATCTCCTACTTCGACACCGAGAACATCGGTATCGCGGTGGACTCCGAGAAGGGCCTGATGACCCCGGTCATCAAGAGCGCCGGTGACCTCAACATCGCCGGTATCGCCAAGGCCACGGCGGAGCTGGCGGGCAAGGTCCGCGGCAGCAAGATCACTCCGGACGAGCTGTCCGGCGCGACCTTCACCATCAGCAACACCGGTTCGCGCGGCGCGCTGTTCGACACGATCATCGTGCCCCCGGGCCAGGTCGCGATCCTCGGCATCGGTGCCACGGTCAAGCGTCCGGCCGTCATCGAGACCGAGGAGGGTACGGCCATCGGCGTCCGCGACATGACCTACCTGACCCTCTCCTACGACCACCGCCTGGTGGACGGCGCCGACGCGGCCCGTTACCTGACGGCGGTCAAGGCGATCCTGGAGGCCGGCGAGTTCGAGGTCGAGCTCGGCCTGTGACCCGACCGGTGATCTCCGGCCGCTGACACGGCCGTACGGTGCCCCCGTCCGGAAGCCCCTGGTGGCTTTCCGGGCGGGGGCTTCGGCGTAGGGGCGCGTGTAAGTCTCGTCTCACCTGGGCGAAAGCGACCCTGCGCGCCCCTCGGGGGCGGGCTCGCGGCCGTATTGTCTATTCGTCAAAGCCCCCCGGGGGCCCGCGGGCCCCGCTAAGGAGCCCCTCATGACCGCGCCCGTCGTCCACTCGCTGCGCGAACAGATCCGCGAGCACATCCTGGAAGGGATCATCAGCGGACGCTGGAAGCCGGGCGAGCGGATCGTGGAGCGGCGGATCGCGACGGAGCTGGAGGTCAGCCAGACCCCCGTGCGGGAGGCGCTGCGGGAGCTGGAGTCGCTGCGGCTGATCGAGTCCGCGCCGAACAAGGGCGTGCGGGTACGGAACCTGACGGCCGCCGACCTGGAGGAGAGCTACCCCGTCCGGGCCGGTCTCGAGGCGATCGCCGCGGAGCTGGCGGCGGACCGGCTGGCGGAGGACTGCTCGGCGCTGGAGCCGCATGTCGCGGCGCTGTACGAGGCGGACCGGATGGCCGACGGGACCGGGCAGGTGCGGCACACGGTGGGGTTCCACCGGGAGCTGGTGCGGGCGGCCGGGAACTCGGTGCTGCTGCACACGTGGGAGGGGCTCGGGATCGAGGTGTTCACCGCGCTGTCGATACGGTGGCTGGGGACGGTGCAGCAGTCGTACGCGGAGGAGCACGAGGAGCTGGTGGCGGCGTTCCGGCGGCGGGATCCGCGGATCGCGGAGCTGGTGAAGGCGCATGTGCTGGGGTGTGCCCCGCGGGCGTAGATTTTCGCCCCCGCCGCCCCTTCCCGTCCCGTCACTGGGGCTGCGCCCCAAACCCCCTTCGCGCAGTTCCCC
>NZ_NEUB01001046.1:1828-12509 GCF_002910825.1 Streptomyces sp. SM1
GCGCCGGAGGCGGCGTGCGCCAGGTGGTGCGGTACGAAGCGGACGGCTGCTGCGCGATCGGCCACGACGGGCCCGCAGCCGCCGTACCGCAGAACAGCCCGAGCTCTTCTGCGCACACACCCCCTCACCTGCGCAAACTCCCCGAAGGGACAGTCACCCCGTGCCACCGCCGGAGGCACCGCGTGCCGACTTTCTCGGGATCGAGAGGTTTTACCCTGAACCCTTTGATCGATCATCGATCAGGGAGTTATGGTCACCGTTGGGCTTTCACCCGAGCCCTCCGCCCTGTCCTGCCAAAGACCTAGGGCACCCCCCCTTCGACTGAGGAAGGCGGCGACATGACGACCGACCCCAACGCCATCCAGCCGAGCGAGCTCGACCAGCTCCCGGACCGTGACCCCGAGGAGACCGCCGAGTGGCAGGCCTCCCTGGACGCCGTCACCCAGGCGGCCGGGCCGCACCGTGCCGCGTACCTGATGCGCCGCACCCTGGAGCGCGCCGAGGGAGCCGGCATCGCGCTGCCGAAGCTCCTCGAGACCGATTACGTCAACACCATCCCCACCTCCGCCGAGCCCGCCGTGGACGGCGACGAGGCGCTGGAGCAGCGGATCACCGCCTGGAACCGCTGGAACGCGGCCGCCATGGTGACCCGGGGCAGCAAGTACGGCGTCGGCGGCCACATCGCCACCTTCGCCTCCGCCGCCTGGCTCTACGAGACCGGCTTCAACCACTTCTTCCACGGCAAGGAGGGCGACGGCTCGGGCGACCAGCTCTACATCCAGGGCCACGCCTCCCCGGGCATCTACGCCCGCGCCTTCCTCGACGGCCGGATCGGCGAGGAGCAGCTCGACAACTTCCGCCGCGAGGCGGGCGGCAACGGACTGCCGTCGTACCCGCACCCGCGCCGGCTGCCCTGGCTGTGGGAGTTCCCCACCGTGTCGATGGGCCTCGGGCCGATCTCCGCGATCTACCAGGCGCGCTTCAACCGCTACCTGACCAGCCGCGGCATCAAGGACGTCGCCGACTCCCACGTCTGGGCGTTCCTCGGTGACGGCGAGATGGACGAGCCCGAGTCGACGACCGCGCTCACCCTCGCCTCCCGCGAGCAGCTGGACAACCTGACCTTCGTCATCAACTGCAACCTGCAGCGCCTCGACGGACCGGTCCGCGCCAACTTCAAGATCGTGCAGGAGCTGGAGGCCCAGTTCCGCGGCGCCGGCTGGAACGTCATCAAGACGCTGTGGGGCACGGCGTGGGACGAGCTGTTCCGGCTCGACACCACCGGCGCCCTCGTACGCCGGCTGCGCGAGGTACCGGACGCCCAGGTGCAGACGTACCAGACGCGCGGCGCCGCCTACATCCGCGAGGACTTCTTCGGCAAGGACCCGGCGCTCGCCGAGATGGCGAAGCTGCTGAGCGACGACAAGATCCTCGAGTGCTTCCACCTCTCGCGCGGCGGCCACGAGGCCCGCAAGGTCCACGCCGCGTACGAGGCCGCGCTCGCCCACAAGGGCGCGCCGACGGTGATCCTGGCGCAGACCGTCAAGGGCCACACCCTCGGCGAGGGCTTCGCGTCCAAGAACGCCAACCACCAGATGAAGAAGCTGACGGTGGAGCAGTTCAAGGAGATGCGCGACCGGCTGGAACTTCCGGTGTCCGACGCGCAGTTCGTCGACGGCGTGGTGCCCTACGTCCACCCGGGCGCCGACTCCCCCGAGGTCCGCTACCTCCAGGAGCGCCGCGCCGCCCTCGGCGGTCCGGCCCCGGCCCGCCGGGTGCACCCGGTGGCGCCCCTGCCGCAGCCCGCCGACAAGGCGTTCGCCGCCTTCGACAAGGGTTCCGGCTCGCAGAACGTGGCCACCACCATGGCGTTCGTCCGCCTCGTCAAGGACCTGGTCCGCGACAAGGAGACCGGCAGGCGCTGGGTGCCGATCGTCCCCGACGAGGCCCGCACCTTCGGCATGGAGAGCCTCTTCCCGTCCCTCGGCATCTACTCGCCGATGGGCCAGACGTACGAGCCGGTCGACCGCGACCAGCTGATGTACTACAAGGAAGCGAAGAACGGCCAGATCTTCAACGAGGGGATCACCGAAGCCGGCGCCATGGCCGAGTTCGTCGCCGCCTCGACGTCGTACTCGACGCACGGCGAGACGATGATCCCGTTCTACATCTACTACTCGATGTTCGGCTGGCAGCGCACCGGCGACCAGATGTGGCAGCTCGGCGACCAGATGGGCCGCGGCTTCCTGGTCGGCGCCACGGCGGGCCGTACGACGCTGACGGGCGAGGGCCTCCAGCACGCCGACGGCCACTCCCCGGTCATCGCGGCGACCAACCCGGCGGCGCTGACCTACGACCCGGCGTTCGCGTACGAGATCGGTGTCATCGTCAAGGAGGGTCTGCGCCGGATGTTCGGCGAGGGCAGGCCGGGCGAGGACCAGGACGTCTTCTACTACCTGACGGTCTACAACGAGCCGGTGCCGCAGCCCGCCAAGCCGTCGGCCGCCGGTGTCGACGAAGGCATCGTCAAGGGCCTGTACCGCTTCAGCACGGCGGAGTCCGCGGGACTGTCCCCGGCGGCGAACGCCCCGCGCATCCAGCTGCTCGGCTCCGGTACGGCGATCCACTGGGCGCTGAAGGCGCAGCAGCTGCTCGCCGAGGAGTGGGGCGTGGCCGCCGACGTGTGGTCCGCCACCTCCTGGACCGAGCTGCGCCGCGACGCCATGGAGGCCGACGAGGCGCTGCTGCGCGGCGAGGACCGGATGCCGTTCGTCCGGCAGGCGCTCCAGGGCGCCGAGGGCCCGGTGCTGGCGGTCTCCGACTACATGCGCCAGGTCCCGGACCAGATCGCGCAGTGGGTGGAGCAGGACTACTCGTCGCTGGGCGCCGACGGCTTCGGTCTGTCGGACACCCGTGACGCGGCCCGCCGCCACTTCGGTGTCGACGCCGAGTCCATCGTCGTCGCGGCCCTGGCCCAGCTGGCCCGGCGGGGCGAGGTCAAGGGCGCGGCCGTGAAGGAAGCGCGCGAGAAGTACGGCCTGTAGGGCTTGACGGCCTGGAGGGCTTGATCGCCGCAGGGACCCCCGTCACACCCGGCGGGGGTCTCTTGCATGATGGGCGCATGCGTGCCGCCCGGTTGATCAAGATGGTGCTGCTGCTCCAGTCCCGGCCCTCCATGACCGCCGCCGAGCTGGCACGGGAGCTGGAGGTGTCGGAGCGGACCGTCACCCGCGACGCGCAGGCGCTGTCGGAGGCCGGCGTGCCGGTGTACGCGGACCGGGGGCGGATCGGGGGCTACCGGCTGGTCGGCGGCTACCGGACGCGGCTGACGGGGCTGGCCCGCGGTGAGGCCGAGGCGCTCTTCCTGTCCGGGGTGCCGGGGGCGCTGCGCGAGATGGGGCTGGAGGACGCGGCCTCGGCGGCCCGCCTGAAGGTGTCGGCCGCCCTGCTGCCGTCCCTCCGGGACGCCTCCCGCACGGCGGCGCAGCGCTTCCATCTGGACGCCCCCGGCTGGTTCAGCGAGCCGGCGACGCCCGGACTGCTCCCGGCGGTCGCGGACGCCGTGTGGGACGACCGGCGGATCACCGCCCGCTACCGGCGCGGCGAGAGCGAGGTGGAACGGGAGCTCGAGCCGTACGGGCTCGTGCTCAAGGCGGGCACCTGGTACCTGTGCGCGCGGGTGGCGGGGCAGGGGTCCTTCCGGGTGTACCGGATCGACCGCTTCAGCGCGGTGGACGCGGGCGGGGAGCGTTTCCACCGCGCGGAGGAGTTCGATCTGCCGGCGTTCTGGGAGGAGCGGGCGGAACAGTTCGCCCGCTCGATCCTGCGGGCGGAGGTGGTGGTGCGGCTCTCCGCGGAGGGCGTGCGCCGGCTCCCGCATGCCGTGGACCCGCTGTCCGCCCGGGAGGCGCTGGCCCGGGCGGGCGGACCGGACGAGGACGGACGGGTGACGGTGACCCTGCCGGTGGAGTCCGAGGAGGTCGCCCACACACAGCTGACGGCACTCGGGCCGGAGGCCGAGGTCCTGGCACCGGCGGCCCTGCGGGAGCGGTTCGCGGGCCAGGCGGCCCGGCTGACGGAGCTGTACCGGCCACGCTAGCCGCGGAACACCCCAGGGCGGCACGCGCCCCCCTCGGCGGCCGAACACCGTCGTCACCCGACCCGACCCCCACACCGGCGACACAACCGACTCCGACACCCCCGCCCGGCACTCCGCACGACGCCGGATAGGGGCCAGGGACCCAGGGGCGCGGGGAACTGCGCGAACGGGGGTCCGGGGGCGGAGCCCCCGGGGACGATGGGGGTACCTCCCGCTCGAGCGAAGCCGAGAGTGGGGGAGGGAAGGGGCGGCGGGGCGAAAGAAGGCCCGAGGGGAACAGGAGACCGAAGAGGCTCCGGGCGGGAGCGCCCCGGCGGACAGGACGCGAACGAGCAGAAGAAGCCCAGGTGCCCCGCCACCGCCCGGAGACGACACCGCACTGCGGGTGCGTCCGGCCACCGCAGGGACGATGCTTGACGCGTGATGGACGAGACGGAGTTCTGGGAGCTGGTGGACACCGCCCGGGAGGACGCCGAGGGCGACCCGGAGGAGCAGGCCGACCTGCTCGTGGAGCGGCTCCTGCGCCGGGACCCCGAGTCGGTCCTGGACTTCGCCCGTCACTTCGAGTCCCGCTACCACCGCGCCTACCACTGGGACCTGTGGGGCGCCGCGTGGGTGCTCCTCGACGGGGCGGGCGACGACGCCTTCGACTACTTCCGCTGCTGGCTGATCGGCCAGGGCCGCGAGGTCTTCGAGGGCGCGCTGCACGACCCGGACGCGCTGGCCGACCTGCTCGACGACGACTTCGACGAGGAGATCGACGGCGACGGCGAGGACCTCGGTTACGCGGCGGACGAGGCGTACGAGCAGCTCACCGGGGCGGTGGCACCCGATCTGGGGCTCCCTCCGGCCCCCGAGGAGCCGGAGGGCACACCGCTCGGCTTCGAGAACGAGGCACTGCTCGCCGAACGCTATCCGCGCCTCTGGGAGCGGTTCCGGGAATAGGGGACCGTCCGGCGGATCGAAGCGAGGGCTGCGGCGGGCGCCCGGGGGGTCACAGGCGTCGGTGCGGGCTCGGTGTGTGGCGCAGGGGGGCGGCGTTGGCCTGCATGAGGGTGGAGGCGGTGTGGGCCGTCGGGCCCAGCACGACGGCCGCCGCGGCGCACAGCGCCCTCCAGGGGCGGCGCAGGACGTCCGCCCAGGTGGTACTTCGATCAGGGGTGTCGCTCATGACGTCTGCTCTTCGTTCTGTGTGACGTTCTGCTTCGGGGCGTCGTGTGTGTCGTCGGTGGTGTCCTTCCAGGTGGCCTGCTCTGTGGTGTCGCGGCCCTGGAGGCGGGCCGCGAGGGTCCTGATGTCGGGGAGCCGGGCCTTCAGAGCGGCGCCCGGGCAGCTGGTCATGTAGCCGTCGCTGTGTCCCGCGACCGCGTGCAGCGTGGCGGTGGTGCCGGCCGCGTAGCGGCTGCCGCCGTTGCTGGAGACCAGCCGCACCTCGGCGCGCGGGTCGGTGCCGGAGGTGCCGAGCTTCCAGGCGGACAGTGCGGCGATCGCGTCCAGCATCCCGGACGGTACGTCCGCGCCCTCCGTGAAGGTGCCGAGGGCGGCGATGCCGGTGGTGCCGTGGTTGAAGCCCTGGGTGTGGGCGCCGGTGACGGGGCGGTCGGTGCCGCCCGCGCGGCCTTCGTAGATGGTGCCGCAGCGGTCGACGACGAAGTTGTAGCCGAGGTCGTCCCAGTCGCGGCCGAGGGTCTGGCCCTCGTACAGGCCCTTGATGATGCCGGGCGAGTCCGCGCAGTCGTAGCCGTTCGGCGAGTCGGTGTGATGGACGAAGACGGCGACGACCTCGGCGTCGTAGCGCGGAGGCGGCTGTTCGCGGGCGTTGTCGCCGAGCCAGACCGCGCGCGGCACGATCGGCGGCCGCGGGGCCTGGAAGGCGGGTGTGGTCCGGACGGCGGCAGCGGCGCCGGTGGAGCCGGCGGCCCGCTCGACGCCGTAGGCGCAGAGCACGAGGGAGACGGCGGCGGCCAGGCCCGGCAGGCAGCCGAGCGCCGCCGTGGCGGTTCGGGGCAGCCGGGGGGAGCCGGGCCCGCCGGGTATCCGGGACGGGCGGCGTTTCCGCGCTCCGCGCGGTCGTCCGGTGACACGCATGGTCTCACTGTGGGTCCGATCGGCGGGGTCCGCGATATGTGCTGTGCCACCCGGTGGAACCATTGCGTCGGTCGGTGACGTTTTCCCCAGTGCACGCGCGTGGCCGCATTCCGGCGGCCGCCCCGCGCGAGGCTGATCACCGGGCCCTTCCGCCCCGTATTGATGGGTCGGTGGTCCCGAGAGAAAGGCGGCGTGCGTGGCACTGCTCGACATCCTGCTGTTGCTGGTCGTCCTGGCCTACGCGGCGTCCGGTTACCGGCGCGGACTGCTGGCCGGCTGTGTCTCGCTGGCCGGTTTCGTGGGCGGTGCGGTCGTCGGTGTGTGGATCCTGCCGTGGGTCATGGACCTGGTGACGGCCGGGACGACCCGGGCGACGGTGACGGCCGTGTTCACGGTGCTGCTGCCGGCCGTGGTGGGCCATGAGCTGGCGGGGCGGCTGGCGCTCAGGCTGCGGCGGGAGCTGGACCGGGGCCCGCTGCGGGTGGCCGACGGGATCGGTGGCGCGCTGGCCAACTCGGTGGCCGTGCTGATCGTGGCGTGGGTGGTGGCGAGCGTGCTGGGGGTGTCGTCCTCCCCGCCGGTGACGTCGGCGATCCGGGACTCGCGGGTGCTGGACACGGTGCAGGACGTGATGCCGGAAACCACTCCGGGCTGGTTCTCCGGGGCCACGTCGGCGCTGACCGAGGCGGGCTTCCCGCAGGTGTTCAACCCGTTCGAGAACGAGTCGACCGCCGAGGTCGCCGAGCCCTCCGGGGACAGTGTCACCGCGGCCGCGACCCGCGCGGCACAGCGCAGCACGGTCAAGGTGGAGGGTGTCGCGGGCGCGCAGGGCCGCGAGGGCAGCGGGTTCGTGTACGCGCGGGAACATGTGATGACCAACGCCCATGTGGTGGCGGGCATCGACGAGCCGACGGTGCGGGTCGGCGGGGTCGGGCGGACGTACGAGTCGCGGGTGGTGCTCTTCGACCCGCAGAAGGACGTGGCCGTGCTGTACGTGCCGGATCTGCGGGCCCCGGTGCTGGAGTTCGTGGACGACGCGGGACGCGGCGATTCGGCGGTGGTCGCGGGCTATCCGCAGGACGGCGATCTGAACCTGCAGGCGGCGACGGTGGCGAACCGGATCCAGGCCCGGGGGCAGAACATCTACAACGACGCGTCGGTGACCCGCGAGATCTACGCGATCCGCTCCACCGTCCGCCCCGGCAACTCCGGCGGCCCGCTGCTGACCACCGACGGACGGGTGTTCGGCGTGGTGTTCGCGCGTTCCACCACGGACGCCGAGACCGGTTACGTGCTGACGGCGGACGAGGTCGCGGAGGACGCCGAGCGCGCGGCGGACGCGACGGCGCCGGTGCACACGGGTGATCCGTTGGCCTCGTAGGGCAGGTCGGGCCGGCGCGCAGGGCAGGTCGGACCGACGCGCAGGGCAGGTCGGACCGACGCGCAGGGCAGGTCGGACCGACGCGCAGGGCAGGTCGGACCGACGCGCAGGGCAGGTCGGGCCGGCGACCGGCCCGTCAGACGTCGTCGGCGTACGCGCCGACGACGGTCCCGCGCGCCTCCCGGGCGTCGGCGAGGCCTTGGATCTGCCGTACGTGCCTGTCGCGGGCCGGTTCGCTGGAGAAGGAGAGCCCTACGGCGGCCGCGGCGGCGGGGTCACGGCGTGCCGGCGGGACCACGTCACACGGTCGGGAAGGGCGAGCTCTCCCTCGCCGCCGGCGCGGGCGACGCGTATGGGCGGCTCGGGCATGCGGGGCACCGTACGGCGGGCCGGGCGGCCGGTTCCGTGATTCCCGGGCCGGGAAGGGCAGGATGGACGCCATGGAACGTTCGCGAATCGCGGTGGCCGGGGCGTCCGGGCTCATCGGAAGTGCCCTGGTGCGGTCCCTGACGGCGGACGGGCACACGGTGGTCCGGCTGGTCCGGCGTGCGCCCGGGGCGGCGGACGAGGTCCGGTGGGACCCGGAGCGGGGGACCGTGGACGCGGACGGGCTCGCCGGGTGCGACGCGGTGGTGAACCTGGCGGGGGCGGGCGTGGGCAGCCGGCGCTGGACGGACGCCTACAAGGCGCGGATCCGCGCCGGCCGGGTGCGGGGCACGGCCGCGCTCGCCGAGGCGGTCGCCGGGCTGGCCGGGGACGTACGGCCCCGGGTGTTCCTGAACGGCAGCGCGATCGGCTACTACGGCGAGACCGGTGACCGTACGGTCGACGAGAGCGCGCCGCCCGGTGAGGGCTTCCTGCCCCGGGTGTGCGTGGAGTGGGAGGGTGCGGCGGCGCCCGCGCGGGAGGCGGGCGTGCGGACGGTGTTCGCGCGGACCGGTCTGGTGGTGGCGCGCGGGGGCGGGGCCTGGGGCCGGCTGTTCCCGCTCTTCCGGGCCGGTCTGGGTGGGCGGCTGGGCGACGGACGCCAGTACTGGTCGTTCATCGCGCTGCACGACGAGGTGGCGGCGCTGCGTCATCTGCTCGACACCGACGGGCTGTCCGGCCCGTTCAACCTGACGGCCCCCCAGCCGGTGACCAACCGCGAGGTCACCGAGGCGATGTCACACGTACTGCACCGGCCGGCGGTGTTCGCGGTCCCCGCCCCGGTGCTGCGGACGGTGCTGGGCGAGTTGGCCGGGGATGTGCTGGGCAGCGCCCGGGTGGTGCCGACGCGGCTGCTGGAGTCGGGTTTCCGGTTCGCGTTCCCCGGGATCGAGGGGGCGGTGCGGGCGGCACTGTGACCGCACGCGACCGTATCGCGCCCGAACCGCTCCGACACTGACTCCCCTGCGACCACATCGTGCCCGTACGGCGTGCGTATGCGACCGCCGTGCGCCCGTGCTCTGCCCGTGCGCGACTGACCCGGTGACCGATCACGGCCCTAACCTCGAGCAGAACTCGGGTATTCCTGGGGCCTGTTGAGGGCATGACGTCTCCAGCGCCCGCGCAACCTCGAGGAGGGGCACGTGCTTGAGCCCACGTACCAGGCGGACGTCGTCGTCGTGGGAGCCGGGATCGCCGGACTCTCCGCGGCACGACGGCTGACCAGCGCAGGAGTCACCACCGTCGTCCTGGAGGCCGCCCATGAGGTGGGCGGTCGCATGGCGACCGAGACGGTCGACGGCTTCCGGCTCGACAGGGTCGGACGGTTGCTGTCCACGGCCTACCCCGAACTGCGGCGGGCCCCGGGGCTCGACGGGCTGGTCCTGCGGCCCTTCGACCCCGGCGTGCTGCTGCACAGCGACGGGCGGCACCATCGCGCCGGCGTCCAGCAGAGAGGGGCGCGCAGCGCGAGGGGCGCACTTCACGCGGTGCGCGCCCTTGCGGGCGCCCCCCGGCCGGGGGGCGGTCCCAGAAGGCCGGTGGCCGTACCGGGGCGGCAGGTGTCCGTGCCCCGCAGCCGCAGCGGCGCTCCACTGGGCACGGCGGTCGATCAGGCACGGCTGGGGGCCGCGCTGACCAGGCTCGCGGGCACGCCCGTCGAACGGCTGCTGTCCCGGCCCGAACTTCCCGCGGCCGAGGCGCTGGTGGCGCGGGGGCTGCCCGCCCGCACCATCGACGGCTTCCTGCGCCCGCTGCTCACCGCGCTGTTGTGCGACCCGGATCTCACCACCTCCAGCCGGTGCGCGGACCTCGCGCTGCACGCCTTCGCGAGCGGGCGGCTGTGCCTGCCGGAGGGCGGCGCGGAGGCGCTGCCGCAGCAGCTCGCGCGGACGCTGCCGCCGGGCACGGTGCACACGGGTGTGCGGGTCACGTCCGTGTCGACGACCTCGGTCACCACCGCCGAGCACGGCGAGTTCCGGTGCGGCGCGGTGCTGGTCGCGACCGGTGCGCGGGCCGCCGCCGAACTGCTGCCGGGGCTGCGGGTGCCGGGCTTCCACCCGGTGACGGTGGTGCACCACACGACGGACGAGCCGCCGGCCACGGGTGCCTCGCTGCTGCTGGACGCCGACCGGGGCGGGCCGGTCGCCCACACGGCCGTGGTGAGCCGGGTCGACCCGTCCCGGGCGCCGGCCGGCCGCACGCTGGTGACGTCGACGGTGCTGGGTGTTCCGGCGCCGGGGGTCGACACGGCCGTACGCATGCATCTGGCCCGGCTGTACGGGGTGCCCACCGCGCGCTGGGAGACGCTGGCCGTGCGTCACACCGCGGAGGCGGTGCCGGCGATGCGTCCGCCGCACGATCTGCGGCGGTCGGTGCGGTTGCTGGCGGGGCTGTACGTGTGCGGTGACCACCGGGACACGGGGTCCGTGCAGGGGGCGTTGCACTCGGCGCACCGGGCCGCGGCGGCGGTGCTCGCGGATCTGGGGGTGAGTGGTTCCCTGCATTCGGTGGAGCCGGTGCCGACGGCTCGGGCGGCGTGACGCTGCGCGGCGTGACGGGGGGGAGTTGCGCTCAGCCCGTGAGCGCGGGGGCGACGCGTGTGGGGGTGGTCCGGGGGGTGTTCGCGCAGCCCGGCGCTTGCGGGGTGCCGTCGCGCCCACCCGTGCCGCCCCAGCGGCACGACTGCC
>NZ_NEUB01001047.1:0-1942 GCF_002910825.1 Streptomyces sp. SM1
GGCCCGCGCGGCCCCGCCCTCAACCTCCGCAACCCGGTCTTCGCCACCGAACGCGAACTGCTCAAGCTCGCCCTCCAGCGTCCGGAGCTGGTCTCCCCGGCCTTCGACGCGTACGGCGCCGACGAGTTCACCGCCCCGCCCTACACGGCCGTACGCCAGGCGATCCAGGACGCGGGCGGCGCCGAGTACGGCGTCCAGGACCCGCAGGAGTATCTGATCCGGGTGCGCGAGGCCGCCCCCGACGACACCGTCCGCGCCATGGTCACCGAACTCGCGGTCGAGGCGATCATGCTGCACCGGGGCGTCAAGGAGGTCGACGAGACCTACGCGGGCGCCCAGCTGGTCACCGTCCGGCGCCGCGCCGTCGAGCGCCGCATCCGTGACATCACCGGCCGCCTCACCCGCCTCGGCGCCCACGGTGACCCTGCTGAACTGGCCTCCGTGCAGAACGAGTTGTGGGTTCTTCAGCAGTACGACCAGACACTGCGCGCACACGGAGCGGCGGCGCTCTGAGGCCGGCCGGGGCGCCGCGCTCCCGGCCGGAGTGATGCGCCCGGGCACGCACCGGACGCAAAAAGTCACCGCACGCCCCTCGTGGGGACGATGTGTCGTACCCCACACTGGGTGGCGGTGCCTGAGTCCTCGGAGCGCGGCCGATCCGTCACCGACGGGTCCCGGACATCCGCGGTTCCGCTCATCGCGTACGGGACGGACAGCGGCGAGGCCGCCGACTCCGCCCCCGAAGTACCGCTGCCCCACCCCCGGCAGCGATCATCCTGGAGGTCGCACCCGTGCAGACCCAGACCCAGACCCTCACCCCGCCCGACGCGGACGTTCTCGTCGCCATGTCCCCACAGGGCCGTGTCGCGCACCACCCCGAGACGCCGCCCGGGCCCGCCGAACCGTCCGCCGGGCCGGTCGGAACGTCCGCCGAGCCCGACGATCCCGTGGAGCCGCCCGCGCCCGTCCGCACCGAGAGCGGCAGCCCCTCCTCGGACCTGTTCCGCCAGTATCTGCGGGAGATCGGCCGCATCCCGCTGCTCACCGCCGCCGAGGAGGTCGAACTCGCCCGCCGGGTCGAGGCCGGACTCTTCGCCGAGGAGAGGCTGCGCCGCGCCCCCGACCTGGACAGCAGGCTGGCCCTCGACCTGGACCGGCTCGTCGTCATGGGACGGATGGCCAAGCGGCGGCTGATCGAGGCGAACCTGCGGCTCGTCGTCTCCGTCGCCAAGCGGTACGTGGGGCGCGGGCTGACCATGCTCGACCTGGTCCAGGAGGGCAACCTCGGGCTGATCCGGGCGGTCGAGAAGTTCGACTACGCGCGCGGCTACAAGTTCTCCACGTACGCCACGTGGTGGATCCGCCAGGCCATGTCCCGGGCGCTGGCCGACCAGGCCCGCACGATCCGGGTGCCCGTGCACGTGGTCGAGCTCATCAACCGCGTGGTGCGGGTGCAGCGGCGGATGCTCCAGGAACGCGGCTACGAGCCGACGCCGGGCGAGGTCGCCGCACACCTCGACCTGTCGCCCGAGCGGGTGGGGGAGGTGCTGCGGCTGGCGCAGGAGCCGGTGTCGCTGCACGCGCCGGTGGGGGAGGAGGACGCCGTCGCGCTCGGTGACCTCATCGAGGACGGTGACGCCGCGAGCCCTGTGGAGTCGGCGGCGTTCCTGCTGCTGCGGGAGCATCTGGAGGCGGTGCTGTCGACGCTGGGGGAGCGGGAGCGGAAGCTGGTGCAGCTGCGCTACGGGCTGGTGGACGGGCGTCCGCGGACGCTGGAGGAGATCGGACGGATCTTCGGTGTGACGCGGGAGCGGATACGCCAGATCGAGTCCAAGACGCTGAACAAGCTGCGCGATCATGCCTTCGCCGATCAGCTGCGGGGCTATCTGGACTGACCTTTCCTCGCCCCCGCCGCCCCTTACCGTCCGAACCTGGGGCTCCG
>NZ_NEUB01001047.1:2013-15302 GCF_002910825.1 Streptomyces sp. SM1
GGGGCTCCGGGTGCAGCGCTCCCGGGGACGATGGGTCAGTCGACCACGGCCACCGCATCCGCGAACTGCGCCCTGTACAGGCGGGCGTACGCGCCGCCCGCCGCCAACAGGGCCTCGTGCCCGCCCTGTTCCACGATCGCCCCGTCCTCCATGACCAGGATCGTGTCCGCGTCCCGGATCGTCGACAGCCGGTGCGCGATCACGAACGACGTACGCCCGTGGGCCAGTTGCGCCATCGCCTTCTGGATCAGCACCTCCGTGCGCGTGTCCACGGAACTCGTCGCCTCGTCCAGCACCAGGATCACCGGATCGGACAGGAACGCCCGCGCGATGGTGATCAGCTGCTTCTCACCCGCGCTGACCCCCGACCCCTCGTCGTCGATCACCGTGTCGTACCCGTCGGGCAGGGTCCGTACGAACCGGTCGGCGTGCGCCGCCCGTGCCGCCTCCTCGATCTCCTCCCGGCTGACCTCCCGGGACGCCCCGTACGCGATGTTCTCCGCGATGGTGCCGCCGAACAGCCAGGTGTCCTGGAGCACCATGCCGATCCCGGCGCGCAGTTCCTCCCGGGACATCCGGGCGATGTCCACCCCGTCGAGCGTGATCCGCCCGCCGGACACCTCGTAGAACCGCATCAGCAGGTTGACGAGCGTCGTCTTGCCGGCGCCGGTCGGGCCGACGATGGCGACCGTGTGTCCCGGTTCGACCGTCAGCGACAGGTCGTCGATCAGCGGCCTCTCGGGGTCGTACCGGAACGACACCCGCTCCAGCGCCACCCGCCCGCGCGGCCGCTCCGGCTTCCCGGCCGGAGCGGGGTCGGCCTCCTGCTCCTCGGCGTCCAGCAGTTCGAAGACCCGCTCGGCCGAGGCGACACCCGACTGCACCAGGTTCGCCATCGACGCGACCTGCGTCAGCGGCATCGAGAACTGCCGGGAGTACTG
Source organism: Streptomyces sp. SM1 (assembly GCF_002910825.1). GTDB lineage: Bacteria > Actinomycetota > Actinomycetes > Streptomycetales > Streptomycetaceae > Streptomyces > Streptomyces okerensis. The sequence goes on from NZ_NEUB01001047.1 coordinate 2,955, forward strand.
GATGAACGCCTGCACGTCACCGATGGACAGCGTGCCCGAGGCGACCCGCAGCCCGCCGACGACGGCCACCAGCACGTAGTTGAGGTTCGAGACGAAGAACATCAGCGGCTGCATCACACCGCTGTTGAACTGCGCCCTGAACCCGGCCTCGTACAGCGCGTCGTTCTCCTCGGCGAACTTCTCCGCCGACTCGTCCTGCCGTCCGAAGACCTTCACCAGGGTGTGCCCGGTGTACATCTCCTCGATGTGCGCGTTGAGCGTGCCGGTGGTCCGCCACTGCTGCACGAAGTGCGGCTGCGACCGCTTGCCGACGCGCGTGGCGACGACGAACGACAGCGGCACCGTCACCAGCGCGACCAGCGCGAGGATCCACGAGACGTAGAACATCATCACGAGCACGCCGATGATGGTGAGCAGCGAGTTGATCAGCTGGCCCATCGACTGCTGGAGCGTCTGCCCGATGTTGTCGATGTCGTTGGTGGCGCGGCTGAGCACCTCACCGCGCTGCCGCTTGTCGAAGTACGACAGGGGCAGCCGCGACAGCTTCGTCTGCACGTCCTCGCGCATCCGGAACATGGTGCGGTTGACGGCCCGGTTCACCAGCCGGGTCGCCACGGCCATCAGCAGACCGGCGACCAGGAACACCGCCAGCGCGAACAGCAGGACGTGGCCCACCGCCGTGAAGTCGATGCCCTCGCCGGGGGTGAAGTCGGTGCTGCGGAGCATGTCGGCGACATCGCCCTCTCCCCGCTCCCGCATCGAGTCGAGCACCTGCTCCTTGGTGGCGCCCTCCGGCATGTCGCGTCCGACGATGCCGGCGAAGACCAGGTCGGTGGCCTCGCCGAGGATCTTCGGCCCGATCACGCTGAGGCCCACGCTCAGGACGACGCAGGCCAGCAGCGCGTAGGTCGTCAGACGCTCCGGGCCGAACCGGGCGATCAGGCGTCTGCTCGACCCCATGAAGTCGATCGAGCGCTGGTCGGGGCCGCCCCCGGCCATCATCCGTCCTCCGGGCCCGGCCATCAGGCGGCCTCCGCTTCCGTCAGCTGGGAGAGCACGATCTCCCGGTAGGTCTCGTTGTCCGCCATCAGTTCGTGGTGCCGGCCGGTGCCGACCACCCGGCCCTCGTCCAGGACCACGATCCGGTCGGCGTCCCGGATGGTCGCCACCCGCTGGGCGACGATCACCACGGTCGCCTCGGCCGTCTCCCGCGCGAGAGCCGCCCTCAGGGCCGCGTCGGTGGCGTAGTCGAGTGCGGAGAAGGAGTCGTCGAAGAGGTAGATCTCCGGCCGCTGCACCAGCGTGCGGGCGATCGCCAGACGCTGGCGCTGACCGCCGGAGACGTTCGTCCCGCCCTGGGCGACGGGCGCGTCCAGGCCGCCCTCCAGCCGCTCCACGAAGTCCTTGCCCTGCGCCACCTCCAGCGCGTGCCACAGCTCCGCGTCGGTGGCGTCCGGATTGCCGTGGCGCAGGTTGGTCGCCACCGTGCCCGCGAACAGGTACGGCTTCTGCGGCACCAGGCCGACCGTCTTCGCCAGCAGCCGCGGCTCGACGTCCGCCACCGGCACCCCGTCGACGAGCACCTCGCCGTCGGTCGCGTCGAACAGCCGCGGGACCAGCCCGAGCAGCGTGGACTTGCCGCTGCCGGTCGAACCGATCACGGCGGTGACCTCGCCGGGCCGCGCCTCCAGCGAGACCTCCCTCAGCACCGGTTCCTCGGCGCCCGGGTAGCGGAAGCCGCCGCCCCTGATCTCCAGATGCCCGTGCCGGCGCAGCTCGGTGACGGGCGCGACGGGCGGCACCACGCTGGAGGAGGTGTCCAGCACCTCGTGGATGCGCTCGGCGCACACCTCGGCGCGCGGCACCATCATGAACATGAAGGTGGCCATCATCACGGACATGACGATCTGCATCAGATAGGCGAGGAACGCCGTCAGATCGCCGATCTGCATCCCGCCGCTGTCGATGCGGTGCGCGCCGAACCACACGACCGCGATCGACGACACGTTCACCACCGTCATGACCACCGGGAACATCAGCGCGAGCAGATTGCCCGTGCCCAGCGAGACATCGGTCAGCTCGGTGTTGGACTTCCGGAACCGGCCCTGCTCGTACTCGTCCCGCACGAACGCGCGGATGACCCGGTTGCCGGTGATCTGCTCACGCAGCACCCGGTTCACCGTGTCGAGCCGTTCCTGCATGGTCCGGAACAGCGGACGCAGCCTCCGTACGATCAGCGTCACGCAGATCGCCAGCACCGGGACGACGCCGACCAGCACACCGGACAGCGGCACGTCCAGGCCGAGCGCCATCACGATGCCGCCCACACACATGATCGGCGCCGACACCATGAGGGTGAACGTCATCAGCGCCAGCATCTGCACCTGCTGGACGTCGTTCGTCGTACGGGTGATCAGCGAGGGGGCACCGAAGTGACCCACCTCACGCGCGGAGAACGACTGGACGCGGTCGAAGACGGCGGCGCGCACGTCCCGTCCCAGGGCGGCGGCGGTCCGGGCGCCGTAGTACACGGCGCCCACGTTGCAGACGACCTGGACCAGCGAGATGCCGAGCATCAGGGCGCCGTAACTCAGGATGTGACCGGCGTCACCCTGGACGACACCGTCGTCGATGATGTCCGCGTTGAGCGTGGGCAGGTAGAGCGAGGCGCTGGTCTGCAGGAACTGCAGCAGGACCAGAAGGGCGATGGGTCTCTTGTAGGGCCTGAGGTGGGTCCGCAGGAGTCGTATGAGCACGCTGGATCTCTCGGGTGGTCGGCGAGGGCGGTTCGGTTGCCCGTGGCCCCTATCGTCGAACACTCCACCCGCGTTACCTCAACCGAATAAATCCTCTCGCCCGCTCCGGACGGCCCGCCCCGCGGGAAATGACGCGCGGACCCGCCCCGCGGGAAATGACGCGCGGACCCGCACCGCGGGAAATGACGCGCGGACCCGCCCCGCCGCTACGACCGGAACGCCCCCGGGTGGGTCTGCTCCCGTACCGCCACGTACTGCTGGCGCACGGCCTGGCCCACCGCCAGCTCCTCGCCGGGGTCCAGGACCTGGGCCACGGCGCCCTGCCAGACGGGCGGGGTGCGCGGATCGAGGGTGCCCTGTGACACGCCGAGCGCCCACGCCGCCTGCCGGGCGGAGCCGATCGCCGCGTAGTCCGCCGGCTGCGGCACCACCATCTGCGCCCCGAACAGCGAGGGCGCCGCCGACTGCACGGCGGGCAGTTCGGCGGCCTGGCCCAGCAGGAAGACCCGCCGCACCTCCACGCCCCGGCCGCGCAGCACGTCCAGCGCGTCCGCGAGCCCGCACAGCATCCCCTCGAACGCGGCCCGTGCCAGATGCTCCGCCTTCATCGACTCCCGGCGCAGCCCCGCCAGCGTTCCGGCGGTGTGCGGCAGGTTCGGGGTGCGCTCACCCTCCAGATAGGGGAGCAGCACCAGCCCGTGCGAACCGGGCGTCGACTTCATCGCCAGCTCGGACAGGCTCTCCAGATCGGGCAGCCCCAGCAGTTCCGCGGTCCCGCGCAGGGCCCGTACGGCGTTGAGGGTGGTGACGACGGGCAGGTGCATGCCGGTCGCGTCGGCCAGCGAGGTGATCATCCCGTACTGGTCGACGAGCGCCTCGGGGTGCACGGCCATCACGGACCCGGACGCCCCGAGGGACACCACGGCGTCGCCGAGCCCGATGCCGAGCCCGAACGCCGCCGCCATCGTCTCGCCCGTACCGGCGGAGATCAGCAGCCCCTCCGGCGTCGTACCGGCCGCGTCCGACGGACCGATCACCTCGGGCAGCATCGCCTGGTGGCCGAGGGCCATCTCCACCAGATCCGACCGGTAACCGCCGGTGGCAGCCGCCCAGTAGCCGGTCCCGGACGCGCCACCCCGGTCGGTGGTGCGCCGTATCGGACGGCCGAGCAGCTGCCACACCAGCCAGTCGTGCGCCTGCAGCAGCACGGCGGTGCGCGCCGCGTTCTCCGGTTCGCTGCGGGCCATCCAGCGCAGCTTGGTCACCGGCTGCGCGGCCCCCGGCACACTGCCGACGGCCTGCGCCCAGGCTTCCCGGCCGCCGAGCGCGTCGATCAGATCGGCCGCCGCGACCTGGGCGCGTTTGTCCCCGCCGGTCATCGCGGGCCGCACGGTGTTGCCCTGCGAGTCCAGCGGCACCAGAGCGTTCGCCTGGGCGGACACGCCGATCGCCTGCACGCCCTCCAGCAGTCCGCCGCCCGCGGCCTCGCCCAGTGACAGCAGCCAGGCCTGCGGGTCGATGTCGGAGTGACGGCCGCCGCCGTCGGGACCCTGCACCGGATGCGGGGCGTAGCCCTGCCTGACCACGGCTCCGGTGTCCGCGTCACAGACGACGATGCGAGTGAAATCGGGCGCACTGTCCAACCCGGCGACTATCCCCATACGGCAATTTTGCCGCACGCCGCCCCCGGGGTGCGGGCGCGGGCGCCGTTGGAGTGATGCTCCGGTACTGCTCCTACGTGTTGCTGGTGCCCCAGTCGTCCTCCGCCGGGCCGTGGGCCGAGCGCTCGCGGAGGGCGGAGACCCGCTGGGCGACCGAGTCGGGCATACGGTCACCGACCTTGTGGCTCACCGCCTGGTAGGCCTTGTCCGCGAACTCGCGGCTCTGCCGGCTCGCGGTCTCCGCGGTGTTGCGGACCGCGGGGTTGTGTGTGAACTGCTGGGCGGACCTCCTCAGCTGCTCGTAACGCTCCCGCCCGGCTTTCGTGCCCAGCACGTAACCCAGGACGGCTCCGGCGACGAACGTGAGCCGGTATCGCATGGCGGTCACCCTTCCCGTTGTTCAAGTCTGCTCAGGTATCCGGTACGGCGACAGCGCCGGGGAGTACCGATTGGCGGAGCACCCCCCTGCTTGCGCTAATGTATGTGTCGCAGCGAGCGCGCGCCCCCTGGCGGATACCCAGGTAGGTGCGTTCGATGCAACGAGGCATTCCTCCGTAGCTCAATTGGCAGAGCAGCCGGCTGTTAACCGGCAGGTTACTGGTTCGAGTCCAGTCGGAGGAGCTCGGTCCTCCGTAGCTCAATTGGCAGAGCAGCCGGCTGTTAACCGGCAGGTTACTGGTTCGAGTCCAGTCGGAGGAGCATGCTGAACGAGGACCCCTCAGGGGTCCTTTTTCATGTCCGGGGGAACCGTGCGGGGCTCGGCGAAGTCTCCATGGTCACGAGGGCCGTACGCAGCCGACCATCCGGAGCAGGAGATCGTATGAGCGGCTATGCTGCGGCAGACGGCGCGTACACACGTACGCGACACGCCGCTATGGGGCGGTAGCTCAGCCGGTTAGAGCAGCGGACTCATAATCCGTCGGCCGTGGGTTCGAGTCCCACCCGCCCCACCGAGCTCCCCAGGCAGAATCGTTCTGACCTGGGTAAACGCGTTTTTCACGGTCATATCGCGTTAGGTGTTCGCCTCACGGTGGTGTGGCGGACGAGGGTCTTCATGTGTCGAGAGGGCTTCCTGCGTGGCTGTGACCTCGACCTTTCCGGTCTCGGCGCTGCGGGATGGTTAACAGCGGTCCCACGGCCCTCCCGTGAGGGGTTCACCTGCACCTAGACGAGCAAGTCGTATGTCTTTAGTGGTCGTAGGCGATCAACGATCGAGTGATCGGTGCGCCGGTCAGGTTGTTCAGCCAGATCGCGGCGGCCATGGCCAGGATGCGCTGGGCGACGCGGACCGCGACGCCCGCGCAGCTGCGCCCGCCGTGGCCTTCCAGGTCGAGCTGGCCCTTGAGGGTGTCGTTGACCGACTCGATCAGCTGGCGGACCTTCTTCAGCATCGGCTCGCCGTATCGGGCCTTCTCGCGCTTGCGGGAGGGCCGCAGCAAGGTGATGCCGTGGCCGGCCAGCAACTGCTCGAAGGCCCGGCCGGCGAAGCCCTTGTCGGAGATGAGCAGGATGCCGTCGTGTTCGGCGACGACGTCCGCCTCGACCTCCAGCATCGCGGCCAGCACCTCGCGCTCGCCGATCTTCGGGTCGGCCAGGGCCCACAGGATCGGCATCCCGGACGGGGTGCACACCAGGTACAGCCGCAGCCCCCAGAAGAACCGGGAATGGCTGGCGCAGTAGCCGTATCCGGCCCATCCGGCCAGGTCGGAGCGTTTCACGGTGGGCCGTGACATGCCGCACGGCACCGGCGTGGAGTCCACGATCCAGCAGTCGTCCAGCCAGAAGTCGGACGATTTCGCGAGCATGCGGAGGACCCGCTTGACCAGGCCGAGAGCCGCGCGCAGGCGCTTGTTGTAGCCGGACTGCTGGGGCAGATACGGGAACATCCCGGTCAGGTGCTTGCGGGCGTAGCGCAGCCAGTGGGCCTCGGAGGTGAAGCCGAGCATCGCCTGGGCGACCGCGGCGCACACCAGCTCGGAGTCGGTCAGCAACGGCGGCCTGCCCAGCCATCGCGGTCCTCCCAACTCGTCGTCGATCTTCACGTACAGTGCGGTGATGAGGGTCTCGAGGTCGTTCGTCACACATCGACCAACGGGACCCTCACCCTTTGCGCTCGACAGGACTTCGGACTTACTCGTCTGGCATCCGTACCCGTGGTTCCCCGGAGAAGTGGTCCCGCTTTCGGGTTGCGGCCAGGCCAGGGGTGTGGTCCCCGTGACTGTGTCTTGCGGGTGTCTGTCGGCGATCGGGTCGCGTCTTCCTCGTGCGTGATGGCCCACGCAAGGCAATGTTGGTGATGTATCATGCTTATGTACATCACGGACTCTCGGTGAAAGGTGGCTGGCATGTCTGTTACCCAAGTCGATCTCGATGACGAGGCGCTGGCCGAGGCGATGCGGCTCATGGGTGTCTCGACGAAGAAAGAGACGGTCAACGGGGCTCTGCGGGACTACGTGGCGCGCATCAAGCGGTTGGAGGCTGCCGAAAAGCTGGTCGCGCGGGGTGAGCGGGGCGAGTTCGAGGCCGCGGCTGCGGCGCATGCGGCTTCCAAGCGCGCCCGGCGGGCAGCCTTCGAGTGATCACGTACCTCCTCGACACCTCCGCGTTCTGGCACCTCTTTCGCACGCCGGGGGCGTTGCTGCCCTGGGAAGGGCACATCGCCGCGGGCGTGTTCCACATCTGCGAGCCCACGAGAGCGGAGTTCCTCTACTCGGCCACCAGTCCGGCCCACCGCGACGAGTTGGCCGAAGAGGTGGATGCTCTCTGCCAGTCCTCGCCAGTTCCCAAGAACGCGTGGCGCTGGGTCGATACCGCGCAGTACAAGCTCACCCAGCAGGGACAGCACCGGGCCGCCGGGCCCATCGATCTTCTGGTGTGTGCGACCGCGGTTCATCACGGCCACACCGTGCTCCACGTCGACAACGACTTCGCCACGGTGGCGGCGGTCCTCAAGGAAGTGCAGCAGCGGGACGTGCGCGCCTGACGATGTCCAAGTGGGTCGCCGTGAAAGGCTGGCTCATTGCCCTCAGCCTGTTGCCCGCGTGAGACGAAAGTACCTGCGCCCCAGAGCGCGGCCCTGTCAGGGCTTGATCAAGTTCCCTGAGCGTCCGGGTTGTTGGTGATGCCCAGGAGCGGGAGGGCTCGTTCGGGCTGGTCGCGGATTGCGCGGGTGGTCTTGGCGATGTTGACGGCTCCGAGGGTTTTGAGCAGGCCGATGGCGAGGTTGCGGAAGGTGGCCATGGCGCGGGGTGCGGTGCCGGTGTGGAGGGTGGAGGCGTCCTCGGCGTAGGTCACGTCTCTCACGTGGTGCAGGGCCTCGACGGCCCAGTGGCCGCGGACGGCGGCGGCGAGTTCGGCCGGGGTGGTCTGGTGGGCGTCGAGGCTGGTGACGGCGTAGATGGTCTCGCGGCTCTCGCGCTCGCCGGTCTGTTTGCGGCGTCGGTGGACGCGGAGGGCGAGGCGGCCGTGGGGGAAGGCGATCCCGCCGAGTTCGTCGGCGATGCCGCAGGTCTTGATCGAGCGGGACTCCCGGCGGCCGTGTCCGGCAGAGGAAGCGGTGTGCTGGATGGCGGTGTCCGGCCAGGGCAGGGCGGCGAGCTGCCGGTGGGCGGTCGGCTGATTCCGCTTGATCATGGCGATGTAGTGGGCGTTCTTCGTCTCGACCAGCCAGGTGACATTCGCCTTGACCCAGTGCAGGGCGTCGAAGGTGACGACGGTGCCGGTCAGGTCCAGCGGTTCGAGCAGGGGCCGGAAGTGCGCGGTCTCGTTCGTCTTGGTTTTGACCTCGGCCTGGGCGAGGGTCAGGGCCCGGTGGTGAGTGACGGCGGAGAGCAGGTGTCTGCGGCCGGCGGACAGGCGGGCCGATCCTCGCAGTGACTTGCCGTCGACGGCGATCACCTGTCGATTCCCCGAGACTGTTCCCGCGGTGTTCCGGGCGGTGAGGTAGGCGCCGACCGCTTGGTCCAAGGCGTCACCGTCGACGGCCGCGAGCACGCGGCCGATCGTGGTCCGCGAGGGGGCACGGCGCCACCTGAGCGGATGCCGGCGGACTCCGACGGCCGTCAGCACGGTGTCCGAGGCCCGTGCCGCCCACTCGGCGATCTCATCCACACTCCTCATTCCGGAGACGGCCGCGCAGGCACAGATGACGAGGATCGCGGTCAGCGGGTACCAGCGGCCCCGCCTCGCCCGCGGGTCGGGCACCCGCTCCAGAAAAGGCCGCAGGTCAGCGACTTGACTGGCATCCAGCGGACCCAGCTTCACCAGCACCGGCGGGATGAGAGAAGATGCAGCGGCAGGCACGGGCCACCTCATGATCGTTGAGCTTCGACACCCCAATGATCACGAAGCCCGTGCCTGCTCTGCTATGCAACCCAACCGGTCACGGCCCGACCAACCACCCGACCCCGGAACTCGCCCAAGCCCTGCGCCTCATGCCGACGGCCCCCATCAGACCGTCGAAGCGGAACCGGTCGAGGCCCGCCTCCCGGACGGCGATGACCGCGTTGGCGTTCCTGGTCGCCCCCATGAATGACCTCGCCGGGCAGCAGATCCGCCTCGTGGAACCTCATGCTCCCGTCCCCTCCCGGAGACCGGCGCCCGCCGGCCCCTCTCCACCCCCGCGGTCCGAAGGGTCTCCGGCCGCTGCCGCGCCGGCGGGCGCCGCCGCGAGCCTCTCCCCGGCTCCGCCGCCGAAACGGGACGCCATCGTACAAGTGGGGGCGGAAGCGGGGAGTGGAGCGTTCCCGTACGGACGGCCGGGGCCGTCGGCCTCCGGCGCGCTCCCGCGCGGTCCGCCCTCAGCCGTGCTCGGCGTTGTCCTCGGACGGGTCGGTGGCGTCCGCCGGGTCGCGTTCGCCCTCGGCCTGGGAGGGGGTGGTGTGCGGGATGTCGGGGGTGGCCCACTCGGCGTCGTCCCGGTCGCCCTCGGCCTGGGAGGGAGTGTGATCGGTCATCGTGCCGCCTCCTGATCGCGGGATCGTGTCCGCCGGGTACCCCGTGCGGACCGGGCTCACCGCGAGGAGCGGCGGGCCAGCGCCCGGGACAGCGCGGCGCGGATCTCCTCCGGCGGAGGAGTGCCCTCCGTCTCCGCGCAGGCGGTGAGCGACTCCGCCACGTCGCGGAGTTTGGTGTTGGACAGCTGGGACGCCTCGCGCAGGATGTGCCAGGCCTCGTCCGAGGCACAGCCGTACGTCGCCATCAGGATGCCGCGGGCCTGGTCGATGACCGGACGGGAGGCGATCGCCTGCCGGAGCTGCTCGACCTCCTCCTGGAGCAGGTGCAGCCGCTCCTCCCGTTCCCGCGCCACCGCCGAGGAGAGCGGCGAGGGTATGGCCTCCGGGGCGGGGGAACGCAGCGGGTCCGTCGTGTCGAGGCCGGCCAGCTCCAGGATGCGGCGCGGCTGGCCGTTCCAGCGGGTGGCCGTGACCGGCACCGAACGCCGCCGGCTGTGGTCGCGCAGGACCTCGAGGAACTCCAGTCCCGCCGTGTCCATGAAGTACACACCGCTCATGTCCAGATCGACCCGGGCGGTGCCGGAGGGCAGCGTGTCCAGCTTCTCGGCCAGGGTCCGGGCGCTCCCGCGGACCAGCTCGCCGCGCGGGGTGAGGAGCGCCCGGTCCGCGTCCATGCGACCGCCGATGACCAAGGTGTCCTGCCTTCCCGGGAGGGGCCGTGATGCCGCGGAGGTCATGTCACCGCCTTGTCCGTGCTCGGGGAACGCCGGGGCGTTCGGGATGAGTCCGGCCGCCGCCGGCACCGAGCGGTAGGCTGCGCGAGTCCCGGCCGCGTTGCCCGTGCGCCTGCCCACCTTGCGGCGTACTACACACCGTGTGGCGAAATGGCCGGGGACCCAAGGGGATGTGCGAGGTTCGGGAGCGTGAGGAGACGGGTGTCGGGCAGTCGGTACCGGACGCCGTACGGACCCGGAGGCCCGGGGCCGTCCCTGACGGTGCGCCCGCTGGAGGGGTGCCGGGGATCCGCGCGGCGGGAGAGGTCGGTCTGGCCGCGTACCCGCTGTGGGAACGCGTCCTGGAGCAGGCCGTGCGCGAAGGTGAGGCCGTGTACTACCTGGAGATGTCCGAGGTGACGTTCGTCGACGTCGCGGGCGCCGGTGCCCTCGCGGCCGCCGCCGGGCGGCTCGGCGACGGACGCAGGATCGTGGTGCGCCGGCCGCCGCCCGCGCTGCGCAGGGTGCTGGAGACCTTCTGGCCCGGACTGGCGGCGATCGAGGTGTCGATGTCATGACGAGTACCGCGACCGCGACCGCGACCGCGGGACCCGCACCCGGCCCCTTCGTTCACCCCGCCCTGCTCTACCGGGACGACCAGGAGTACCTGGACGGCACCGTCCCCTTCGTCCGAGAGGGACTCGAGGCCGGCGAGCCCGTGGCGGTCGCCGTGCCCGGTGACCGGCTGCGGCTGGTCCGGGACGCGCTCGGCGCCGACGCGGAGCGGGTCCGGCTCCTGGACATGAGAGAGGCCGGGCGCAACCCCGGCCGGATCATCCCCGGTGTGCTGCGCGCCTTCGCCGACGGCCGGACGGCCGGGCCCCGGGTACGGATCATCGGCGAACCGATCTGGGCGGGCCGCTCCGCGAGCGAGTACCCGGCCTGCGTCCAGCACGAGGCGCTGATCAACGCGGCCTTCCAGGGCCGTACGGCGACCATCCTCTGCCCCTACGACGCCGCGCGGCTGCCCGCGCACGTCCTCGAGGACGCCTGCGCCACCCACCCCACCGTCATCGCCGGCGGCTCCCGCCGGGGGCGGGACAGCGGGACCTACGCCCCCGACACGGCCGTCGCCCGCTACAACGAACCGCTGCCGCCGGTGGCGGACGCGATGACCTTCCCGTTCACGGACGACTCGCTGCCCGACGCCCGGTACGCCGCCACCGACGACGGACGGCGGCTCGGACTCACCGGTGTCGCCCTGGAGGACCTGGCCCTCGCCACGGCCGAGCTGACCACCAACAGCGTGCTGCACGGCGGCGGTTCCGGTGTGCTGCGGGTCTGGGGCGAGGACGGCCGGGTGCTGTGCGAGGTGCGTGACCGGGGGCGGCTCACCGATCCGCTCGCCGGACGCCGGCCCGCCTCCCGCGACCAGCGCGGCGGGCGGGGCCTGCTGATGGTCAACCTGCTCGCCGACCTGGTACGGGTGCACACCGGGGACGAGGGCACCACGATCCGCTGCTGGTTCTCCCGCTGACGGCGGCCGACCGCGTCGCTCAGGCCTTCAGCGGGTCCAGCACCATCGGCGCGATCCTGCCCTCCAGCATCGCGCCCAGCCCCTCCACGGCGCACAGCTCCGGCCGCTCGGCGATGTGCACCGGCATCCCCGTCGCCTGACGCAGCATCTGGTCCAGGCCGGGCAGCAGGGCGCTCCCGCCGACCATCATGATGCCGCGGTCGGCGAGGTCGGCGACCAGATCGGGCGGGCAGTCCCGCAGCACCTTGCCGATGCCGTCGAGAACGGCGGTGAGCGGGGTCTGGATGGCCTGCCGCACGGCGGCCGTGTCGACCCGCACGGTACGGGCCAGACCGGTGGCGACGTCCCGGCCGTGGATCTCCGTCGACTCCGGTCCCTGCGGGGTGAGCCCGTTGCCGGACAGGGTGAGCTGCAGCGGCCGTACGGACTGGCTCGGCAGCATCAGCTCGTGCTGGTGGCGCAGGTGCTGCACGATCGCGTTGTCCACCGCCTCACCGCCGACGGGAACGCGTTCCGCCCGTACGATCGCCCCGAGCGAGAGCACGGCCACCTGGGTGGCCGCCGCACCGCACACCATGATCATGGTCGCCTCGGGCTGCTCCACCGGAAGACCGCATCCCACGGCGGCCACGATCAGCGTGTCGACCAGCTCCACCCGGCGGGCGCCGAGACCGACCAGCGTCTCGATCGCGGCGCGCTGGGCCAGCGGATCGGCGTCGTGCGGGG
>NZ_NEUB01001048.1 GCF_002910825.1 Streptomyces sp. SM1
GACCCGCAGCCCGGATACGGCTTCCCCCCTTCCGGAACCGCGCCGACTCCGCCCGGCCAACAACCGCAGGCCGGTTACGGCTTCCCGCACCCCGGCACCCCGGCACCCACCGCCCAGCAGCCCCCCGCACAGCCCCCGGCCGGAAGCCCGCCCACACCCGACCCGCAGCCCGGATACGGCTTCCCCCCTTCCGGAACCGCGCCGACTCCCCCTGGGCAGCCCGGCAGTTACGGGTTCCCGCAGCAGGCGGAGCCGGCCGCCGGGGCTGCCCCGCAGGCGCAGCACCCTGGTGTGCCGCCGCAGGCGCAACCGCCGCAGGCCGGTCAGCAGGTGCCGCAGCAGCCCGTCCATCCGCATGCCGGACAGCCGGTGCCGCAGCAGCCCGTCGATCCGCGTGCCGGGGCCGGCTGGCCGCAGCCCATCCGGCACGACCAGCGGCAGCCGACCAACCCCGGTGCCGCGCCCCTCGGTTACACCGCGGCCGTGGAGCTGTCGTCGGACCGGCTGCTCAACAGCAAGAAGCAGAAGGCGAAGAGCAGCCGCCCCGCGTCCGGCGGGTCACGTTTCAAGCTGGGCGGGAAGAAGGAAGAGGCCGAGCGACAGCGGAAGTTGGAGCTGATCCGCACGCCGGTGCTGTCCTGCTACCGGATCGCCGTCATCAGCCTCAAGGGCGGCGTCGGCAAGACGACCACGACGACCGCGCTCGGTTCCACCCTCGCCACCGAGCGCCAGGACAAGATCCTCGCGATCGACGCCAACCCGGACGCCGGTACGCTCGGTCGCCGTGTGCGGCGCGAGACCGGGGCCACCATCCGCGACCTCGTCCAGGCGATCCCGCACCTCAACTCGTACATGGACATCCGGCGGTTCACCTCGCAGGCGTCCTCCGGTCTGGAGATCATCGCCAACGACGTCGACCCCGCCGTGTCCACGACGTTCAACGACGAGGACTACCGGCGCGCGATCGACGTGCTCGGCAAGCAGTACCCGATCATCCTCACCGACTCCGGTACGGGTCTGCTCTACAGCGCCATGCGCGGCGTGCTGGACCTCGCCGACCAGCTCATCATCATCTCGACGCCGTCGGTGGACGGTGCGAGCAGTGCCAGTACGACGCTCGACTGGCTGTCCGCGCACGGGTACGCGGACCTCGTCTCCCGCTCCCTCACCGTCATCTCGGGTGTGCGCGAGACCGGAAAGATGATCAAGGTCGATGACATCGTCGCGCACTTCCGGACCCGGTGCCGGGGCGTCCTCGTCGTACCGTTCGACGAGCATCTGGCCGCCGGTGCGGAGGTGGACCTCGACATGATGCGGCCGAAGGTGCGGGAGGCGTACTTCAACCTCGCGTCGCTCGTCGCCGAGGACTTCGTCCGGCATCAGCAGTCGCACGGCCTGTGGACCTCCGACGGCAACCCGCCGCCGGTCGCCGCCCCGCCGCTGCCGGGCCAGCCCGTGCCGGGTCAGCCGGGTCCGTATCCCCAGCAGCCGCAGCAGCCGCAGCAGGCGCCGCCCGGGCCGCACTACCCGTACCCGGGGCAGCCTCCGGTACAGCCGGGACAGCCGTACCCGGGCGTCCCCGGCCGGCCCTATCCTCCCCAGCCCGGACATCCCGGCGGGCAGTAGGACGCGCCCGGGCGTCGGTACCGTCCGCATGGGAAAGCGGCCCCTCACGAGGGGCCGCTTTCCCATGCGGGTTGCGGGTTGCGGGCCGGCTGCGGGTCCGGCTACTCCGGATTCCCGGCCGCGGCCACGAGCTCTTTGCAGCGCTCGACGTCCTTCGCCATCTGCACCAGCAGCGCGTCGATCGTCTCGAACCTCGCCTGACCCCGCACGAACGCCAGGAAGTCGACGGCGACATGGAGGCCGTACAGATCGAGGCCGACGCGGTCGATGGCGTACGCCTCGACCGTGCGCTCGGTGCCGTCGAACTGGGGGTTGGTGCCGACGGAGATCGCGGCCGGCATGGCCTCGCCCTGGGTGTGCAGCCAGCCGGCGTAGACACCGTCGGCGGGGATCGCGGTGTGCGGGAGAGTCTCGACGTTGGCCGTGGGGAAGCCCAGGTCGCGGCCGCGCTGGGCGCCCCGGACGACGACACCTTCCACGCGGTGCGGGCGGCCCAGGATCTCGGCGGCGCCCCCGACGTCGCCCTCGGCGACCAGGCGACGGGTCAGCGTGGAGGAGAACGGATCGCCACCGCCCGCCTCACCGCTCACGTACAGGTCGACGACCTCGACGTCGAAGTCGTAGACCTCACCCTGCTCGGCGAGGAAGTCCACGGTACCCGCGGCCCTGTGCCCGAAGCGGAAGTTGGGGCCCTCGACGACCGCCTTGGCGTGCAGCTTGTCGACCAGGACCTTGACCACGAAGTCGGCCGCCGACAGCTTCGAGAACTCGGTGGTGAAGGGCAGGATGAGGACCGCGTCCACCCCGAGATCGGCCATGAGTTCGGCGCGCCGGTGGTGCGGGGCGAGCAGCGGCGGGTGGCTGCCCGGGCGGACGACCTCGCTGGGGTGCGGGTCGAAGGTGACGACGACGGCCGGGACGCCCAGCTCGCGGGCGCGGTCCACCGCATGCCGGATGATCAGCTGGTGCCCCCGGTGGACTCCGTCGTAGGAACCGATGGTGACGACGCTGCGCCCCCAGTCCTGGGGGATGTCCTCCAAGCCACGCCAGCGCTGCACTGTGCCTGCTCCTCGTCGAAATCTTGCCGGACGGACCCGGGTCCGCGGACTTTTCTGCGCAGGTCTAAGGGTGCCATGCCGCATGCCGGTGGCCCGCATCGGCATCGCGTCGGCTTCACGTCGGCAGCGCGCCCGCATCACATAGAGCACCACGCCGGTGTGCCGGCACCGCGTCGGCGGGGGG
>NZ_NEUB01001049.1:0-11808 GCF_002910825.1 Streptomyces sp. SM1
CGGCACGCGGCCGGTCGTGCCAGGTGACGACGAGCGGCGTGTGCCGTCCGCCGAGCGCGAGCACCGTGCGGAACGAGGCGTGCAGGCCGTGCGCGTGCACCAGGTCGGCGCCCGTGCAGGCGGCCCGCAGCGCGGCCACCGACCCGGGGTCGCTGCTGCGCGGCACGTGTACGTGCTCGGCACCCACACCGGTGAAGTCGTAGGTGTGATCCGCCTCGACGGGGGCGCACACGGTGACCCGCACGCCCCTCGCGACGAGCCCCGCGGCCAGCGAGCGCACATGGGCGCCGCTGGCGGCGTTGCCACCGCCCAGCACCTGCACGGTGCGCATCGACGACTGGCTGCTCACGGGGGTCACGTGGCCGGGCTCCTGGTTCGGGTCGGGCGGTCACGACGAACGTACAGAAGGATCGCGCGGAGGGGGTGTACCGCGCGGTTTCCTACGCGTACTCCGTCAAGCATGCCAGGGCGCACACCCGTTCCGGGACCCACCGAAGCGGTGACCGAATCCACCCGTGACGATGGATCACCCGTACGAGTGACGGACATCCCTTCGCCACCCGATCGGTGACCGGACCGTTCTCTCCACCCCTACCTGTGGCCGGCCGGGACGGGAGAGCACAGGCGCCGACGGCCGGCCGGA
The DNA here is from genome assembly GCF_002910825.1 of Streptomyces sp. SM1. GTDB lineage: Bacteria > Actinomycetota > Actinomycetes > Streptomycetales > Streptomycetaceae > Streptomyces > Streptomyces okerensis. Next base: position 644 of record NZ_NEUB01001049.1, read on the forward strand.
GGTCACGCCCGGGCCCCGCGGCCCGGCACGGACCAGCGGCTACCCGTCCGCCCGTGCCGTCGCCAGCAGCTCCTCCGCGTGTGCGCGTGCCGTCTCCGAGTCCTCCTGGCCGGCCAGCATGCGGGACAACTCCCGGATGCGGTCCTCGCCTTCGAGCACCTTCACACCGGAGCGGGTGACCGACCCGTCGTCGGTCTTCTCCACCAGCAGCTGCCGGTCGGCGAACGCGGCCACCTGCGGGAGGTGCGTGACGACCACCACCTGCGCCGTCCTGGCCAGCCGGGCGAGCCGCCGCCCGATCTCCACCGCCGCCTTGCCGCCCACACCGGCGTCGACCTCGTCGAAGAGATACGTCGGCACCGGATCCGTCCCCGCGAACACGACCTCCACGGCGAGCATCACACGCGACAGCTCACCACCGGAGGCCCCCTTGGCGACGGGCCGGGGCGGCGCGCCCGGGTGCGGGGCCAGCAGCAGCTCGACCTCGTCCGCACCGGTCGGCCCGTAGGCGACCGTGCGGCCGCCGACCTCGACGCCCAGGGGGTCCTCGGTCTGCCGGATGTCGAACGACACACGCGCGTGCGGCATCGCGAGGGAGGCCAGCTCCGCGGTCACGGCCGCCGCGAACCGCTCCGCCGCCTCCGTCCGCGCGTCCGTCAGCTCCTGGGCGAGCACACCGAGTTCCGCGCGGAGCGCGTCACGTTCGGCGGTGAGCTCCTCGATCCGCTCGTCGTCGCCGTCCAGTTCGGTCAGCCGCGCGGCGCTCCGCCCGGCCCACGCGAGGACGGCGGAGACGTCCTCCCCGTACTTCCGGATCAGCCCGGTGAGCGCGGCCCGCCGCTCCTCCACCGCCGCCAGCCGCAGCGGATCGGCGTCCAGGTCGTCGGCGTACCCCGCCAGTTCCCCGGCGACATCGCGCAGCAGGATGCCGATCTCGCCGATCCGGTCGGTCAGCGCGGCCAGCACCGGATCGTGCGCCCGCACCGCCTCCAGGGACCGCTGGGCGCCCGCGACGAGCGTCCCGGCGTCCACACTCTCGAGGTCCTCCGGATTGCCCGCCAGCGCGGCGTGCGCGACCGCCGCGGCGGACGCCAGGGCCTCGGCGTGCCCGAGCCGCTGGGCCTCCTCCGCCAGTTCCACGTCCTCGCCCGCACGGGGCTCCACGGCGGCGATCTCCTCGAGCCCGAAGCGCAGCAGGTCCGCCTCCTGGGCCCGCTCCCGCGCGCGGGTGGTGATCTGCTCCAGCTCGGTGGCGACCGCCCGCAGCCGCTTGTACGCCTCGCCGTACTTGCCGAGCGGCACGGCGACCGCGTACCCGGCGTACCGGTCGAGCGCCTGCCGCTGCCGGGACAGCTTCAGCAGCCCCTGCTGGTCGGTCTGCCCGTGCACGGCCACGAGGTCGTCCGCGAGCTCCGCGAGGAGCCCCACGGGCACGCTGCGCCCGCCCAGGTGCGCCCGGGAGCGCCCCTCGGCGGAGACCGTACGGCTGACCAGCAGGGTCCCGTCGTCCAGCTCGGCCCCGGCCTCCTCGGCCCGTACGGCGGCCGCGGTGCCCTCGGGCACGGCGATCCGTCCCTCGACGACCGCGCTGCGCGCGCCGATCCGCACCAGGGCCGCATCCGCGCGTCCGCCCAGCAGCAGGCCCAGGCTGGTGACCACCATGGTCTTGCCCGCACCCGTCTCACCGGTGACGGCGGTGAAGCCGGGCGACAGCTCGACCACAGCGTCGTCGATGACCCCGAGCGACCGTATCCGCATCTCCTCCAACACGCACACGACCTTACGAGGTCGACACCCGCGAGTGCGACCGCCCCACCTGTGTCGCCGACGGAAGGCAGGTTCTCAGGGGCGCGGGCCGTGTCGACATGCGGCTCCGCCGCGTGGGCGCGAGCAGCCACGATCGACCCGCAGCCGCCGATCGCTCCGGAACCACCCCATCGAGGGCGTCACACAGCCCTTACTGCGGTACTCCGCGCCACCCGGACACGGGCAGTGCGAATTTGGCGACCAGCCGGTCGGTGAACGACGCATGGTGCAGCCGCGCCAGCCGCACCGGCACGGCCCCCCGCCGCACCTCCACCCGCGCCCCGACCGGGAGCTCGACGGTCCGCCGCCCGTCGCACCACAGCACCCCCGGAGGGACGTGCGGCAGCATCTCCACCGCCAGCACCGAGTCGGGCGAGGTCACCAGCGGCTTGGCGAACAGCGCGTGGGCGCTGATCGGCACCATCAGCAGCGCCTCGACCTCCGGCCACACCACGGGCCCGCCCGCGGAGAACGCGTACGCCGTGGAACCGGTGGGGGTCGCGCAGACGATTCCGTCGCAGCCGAACCCGGTGACCGGTCGTCCGTCGATCTCCAGGACGACCTCCAGCATCCGCTCGGCGGACACCTTCTGCACGGCCGCCTCGTTCAGCGCCCAGTCGGTGTGGACGATGTCGCCGTTGCGGTGCACCACCACGTCGACGGTCATCCGCTCCTCGACCTCGTACGCCCGGTTCACCACCCGGTCGACAACCTTGTCGAGGTCGTCCCGTTCGGCCTCGGCGAGGAACCCGACCCGGCCCAGGTTGACGCCCAGCATGGGAACCCCGGAGGCGCGGGCGAACTCGGCGCCGCGCAGCAGCGTGCCGTCACCGCCCAGCACGATCAGCAGCTCGCAGTCGTCCAGGCACTGCGGGGTGGCCTCCTTGACGGTCTCCACGTCGTCCGGCAGCGGCAGGTCGCGGGCCTCGTCCTCCAGGACCCGCACTCCGAGACCGGAGCGCAGCAGGCCCTTGACCACGAGTTCGGCGCTGCGGATGGCCGCGGGCCGCCCGGTGTGCGCCAGCAGGAAAACAGTACGAGCTCGGTTCTGCGTCAACGCGGCCCCTCCGCCACAGCACGGTCAACATCGGCCGGGTCCAGTTCCGGTGCCCCGGCCCGCAGCCACAGAAAGTATTCGACATTCCCGGAGGGTCCGGGCAGCGGACTCGCCGTCACGCCCTTCGCCCCCAGTCCCAGCTCCCAGGCGCGGCCGGCCACCCCGCGCACGGCCTCGGCACGCAGCTGCGGACTGCGGACGACCCCGCCGCTGCCCAGCCGCTCCTTGCCCACCTCGAACTGCGGTTTCACCATCATCACCAGGTCGGCGTCCGGCGTCACGCACCGCTTCAGTGCGGGCAGCACCAGCCCGAGCGGAATGAAGGACAGATCCCCCACGACAAGATCCACAGGCTCCCCATCGATGACCTCGAGCGTCAACTCCCGCACGTTGGTACGGTCCTTGACGGTGACGCGTTCATCGTTGCGCAGAGACCAGGCGAGTTGTCCGTATCCGACGTCCACGGCGACCACGTGCGCGGCCCCCGCGCGCAGGAGCACGTCGGTGAAACCGCCGGTGGAGGCGCCGGCGTCCAGAGCCCGCCGCTTCTCGACGACCAGCCCGCGCGGCACGAAGGCCTCGAGGGCTCCGGCCAGCTTGTGGCCACCGCGCGAGACGTAGTCCGGGTCGCCGGTGTCCTCGACGACGACGATGGCGGCGGCGGTCTCCACCTGCGTGGCGGGCTTGGTCGCGACCGTCCTGCCGACGCTGACCCGCCCGGCGGCGATCAGCTGGCTGGCGTGCTCACGCGAGCGCGCGAGTTTACGGCGGACCAGCTCCGCGTCGAGACGGCGGCGTGCGACTCCTGCCACGTTCGGTTCAGCTCCTGTGTCCGTGTGCCGTATGCGTCGGTGGCCCGACCGGCCTCAACGAGGGGTGGTGGCCGGGTGAGGGGCGGGACCCGGAGGCCCCGGGCGGGCGTCGAGCGCGGCGAGCGCGTCGCGCAGCCCCCGGTGTACATCCTCGTACACCTCGATGTGACCGTCCGCGGTGAGGTGGTCGGCGTCGGCCAGCCGCTCCACGTGGGCGTCGACCTCCGGGTGTCCGGTGGGGGTGCGCGGCACGTCCAGGGGAACGGGGCCGGCGGGACCGTCGTCGGATGGCTGCGGCGGGGACCCTGCCTGCTCCGGCACCACGGTGCCCGGCTCCGTGTCCACCGCCTCCGGTACTGCGTCGTTCATGCCCCGACGCTACCGCGAACGGCTGCGGTACCGTCGTCCGCGATGGCCACGATCGAGGAGTGCCGTGCCGCACTCGACAAGCTTTCGGACAGCATGCGGGACGCCGAGGGGAACGTCCGCGCGGCCGCGGCGATGGACCGCTCGGTCAGCTGCCACATCACCGACCTGGACGTGACCTTCGCCGGCCGGCTCGGCGGCGGCCGGATCGAGGTGCACGACACGTTTCCCGGCCCGCCGCGCGAGAAGGCGCAGATCAGGCTCGCGATGGCGGGTGACGACCTGGTGGCCCTGGTCGACGGCGAACTGCACTTCGCCAGGGCCTGGGGTTCGGGCCGGGTGCGGCTGGAGGCGGGGCTGCGCGACCTGTTCCACCTCAGGAAGCTCCTGTGACGTCCCGGAGTCCCGGGGATGCCTCCGCGGCACCCGGGGAGCCCGGGGAGCCCGGGGAGCCCGGGAAGACTCTGTGACGTCAGGAGGCCCTCGCGGCGACCGCCTTCCCGGTGCTCTCCGCCTTCGCCGTCCTCTCCGCCTTGTCCTTCGTCCGTGCCCTGCGTGCGGCCGGTATCACCAGCGGCGTACCCGTCTCGGGGTCGTCGATGACCTGGCACCGCAGTCCGAAGACCTCCTCCACCAGCCCGGCGGTGACGATGTCCTTCGGCGCGCCTCGGGCGATGATCCTCCCCTCCCGCAGGGCGATGAGGTGGGTGGCGTACCGCGCGGCGTGGTTGAGGTCGTGCAGGACGGCGACGAGGGTGCGCCCGTGCTCCTCGTGCAGGTCGGCACAGAGGTCGAGCACGTCGATCTGGTGCTGGATGTCCAGGTAGGTGGTCGGCTCGTCCAGCAGGAGCAGCGGGGTCTGCTGGGCGAGCGCCATGGCGATCCACACGCGCTGCCGCTGACCGCCGGAGAGCTCGTCGACATGGCGTTCGGCCAGCTCGGCGACGCCGGTGCGGGCCATGGACTCCTGGACGACGCGCTCGTCCTCGGCGGACCACTGGCGCAGCAGTCCCTGGTGCGGGTAGCGGCCGCGGCCCACCAGGTCGCCGACCGTGATGCCGTCGGGGGCGATGGACGACTGGGGCAGCAGCCCCAGGGTCCGGGCGACCTTCTTGGCGGACATCGACTGGATGATCTGCCCGTCGAGCAGGACCCGTCCCTCGTTCGGCTTGAGCATCCGGGACAGGGCCCGCAGCAGGGTCGACTTGCCGCAGGCGTTGGGGCCGACGATCACCGTGAAGGAGTTGTCGGGTATCTCCACCGACAGCTGTTCGGCGATGACCCGCTGGTCGTAGGCCAGGGTGACGTTCTCGGCGGACAGTCGGTTCACGGTGCTCCTTCGGTGGTTCGTCCCGCTGCGGTGGGTGCCGTCGCTGCTCATATCCGGCCCGCCCTGCGCTCGGTGACCAGCAGCCACAGCAGGTAGACACCGCCGAGCACGCCGGTGACCACGCCCACGGGCAGCTGTTCGGCACCGAACGCCCGCTGTGAGATCCAGTCGGCGCTGACCAGGAGGGCGGCGCCCATGAGCATCGACGCCACCAGGTTCGGGCCCGGTGAGCGGGTCAGCCGCCGGGCGAGCTGCGGCGCGGTGAGCGCGACGAAGCCGACCGGTCCGGCGGCGGCGGTGGCGGACGCGGTGAGCAGTACGGCCGACAGCATCAGCAGCAGCCGCACGCGCTCCACGCGCACGCCGAGGGCGTAGGAGACGTCATCGCCCATCTCCATCATCCTGAGCCCGCGCGAGTGGGTGAGGACCAGCGGTACGAGGACCGCGCACAGGGCGAGCAGCGGCCAGACCTGGTCCCAGTCGCGGCCGTCGAGGGAGCCGGTCATCCAGACGACCGCGCGGGCCGCGTCGACGATGTCGGACCGGGTGAGCAGATAGCCGTTGACCGCGGTGACGATCGCGGAGATACCGATCCCGACCAGGACGAGGCGGTAGCCGTGCACGCCCCGCTTCCAGGCGAGCGCGTAGATGGCGAACCCGGTCACCAGTCCGCCGGCGAGCGCCCCGAGGGCGACCTGGTTGGCGCTGCCGGAGAACAGCACGATCACGATGAGGGCGCCGGCCGTCGCCCCCTGGCCGAGGCCGAGGATGTCGGGGCTGCCCAGCGGATTGCGGGAGATGGTCTGGAACAGCGCGCCGCCGAGCCCGAGCGAGGCGCCGACCAGCAGCCCGACCAGGACCCGGGGCAGTCGCAGTTCGTTGACGATGAACTCCTGGCCGGCGTCGCCCTCGCCGACCAGGGTTCTGATCACATCGGCGGCGGGGATCGGGAAGTCGCCGGTTCCGATCAGTACGACGCTCGCCGTGAGCGCCACGGCCAGCAGCAGGAGGGTGACGGTGACGGCCCGCACGTCCAGCCGGACCGAGAGGCCGCCGGGGGCCCGCACCACGCGGTTGCTCTTCACAGCTGGGCCGTCCTCCGCCGTCGCACGAGAAAGATGAAGACCGGGCCGCCGAGGATCGCGGTGACGATCCCGACCTGGAGTTCGGCGGGCCGGGCCACGATCCGGCCGATGACGTCGGCGCCGAGCAGCAGCACGGGCGACAGGATCGCCGCGTACGGCAGGATCCAGCGCAGGTCCGGCCCGGTGAAGGAACGCACGAGGTGCGGCACCATCAGGCCGACGAACACGATCGGCCCGCAGGCGGCGGTCGCGGCCCCGCACAGCACGGTCGCGGTCAGCATGGACAGCGCCCGGGTGCGGTTGAGGTCGGCGCCGAGCGCCTTGGCGGTGTCGTCGCCCATGGCCATGGCGTTCAGCGGCCGGGCGAGCGACAGTGCCAGCAGCGATCCGACGAGCAGGAACGGCGCCACCTGCCGGACGGCCTCCGGGCTTCCGGAGGCCAGCGAACCCACCGTCCAGAACCGCATCCGGCCGAGCGCCGCCTGGTCCAGGATCATGATGGCCTGGAGATAGCCGTACAGGGCCGCGCTGATGGCCGTGCCGGCGAGCACCAGCCGCACCGGGGTCGCGCCCCGGCTGCCGCCGAGGAACCACACCAGCGCGCCCACGGCTGCCGCGCCGAAGAACGCGAACCACACATACCCGGACAGGGAGGTGACGCCGAGGAAGGTGATGGCCGTGACCACGGCCGCGGACGCGCCCGCGTTGATGCCGAGCAGTCCGGGATCGGCCAGCGGGTTGCGGGTCAGCGCCTGGAGGACCGCCCCGGCCAGGCCGAGCGCGGCGCCGGCGAGCAGTCCCAGGACGGTTCGTGACAGCCTGTCGGCCACGACGACGTCACCGTAGGTGCCGGATTCGTCGAACAAGCCGTGCCACACCTGCTCCAGGGACAGCTCCTTCGCTCCGACCGCGATGCTCGCCACGACGACGCATGCCAGGATCACGACGGAGGCGAGCAGCCCGACGAGGCGTATCGCCCGGCGGTTCGGGGGCGCGGGGGCGGTCTCCGCGCGCTGTTCGGGGGGACTCTCGACCAACACGCGGTTAGGTTAGCCTACCCTGCCATTGAATCACGATCCGCGGGCCCTGCGTCCCAGGTGGCGCGGGGGTCTCACCACCCCAGCCGGGCCAGCGCCTTCCCGCCGTCCAGCCCGCACGCCTCCGCACCGGCCGCCGTCCACGCCGCCGCGCACAGCGCCCGCAGTCCGTCCAGCGCACCGCCGTCCCCGTCGAGCTCCAGCTCCGCGGCCCCGGCCGTCGCCGTCCAGCCACCGCACCGGAACCCGTCGCCCGCCGCGACGACCTCCGGCTGCCCGGTGAGCATCCCGCGCAGGTCGGCGTCGACATACGTGGGCCGGTGCCGCGGCGGCGCGGCGAGCAGCAGCACGCCGTCCGTCACACCGGTCAGCACCAGCAGCGAGTCCACCCCGCCGTTGAACGCCCCCTCGATGTCCGTGTCCAGCCGGTCCCCCACCACCAGCGGCCGCCCGGCACCCGTCCGCAGGATCGACTCCCGGTGCATCGGCGGCAGCGGCTTGCCCGCCACCTGCGGCTCGGCGCCCGTCGCGATCCGTACGACCTCCACCGCCGCGCCGTTGCCCGGGGCGATGCCCCGCCCGCTGGGAATCGTCAGGTCGGTGTTGGACGCGAACCAGGGCAGCCCGCGCGCGACGGCGTACGACGCCTCCGCGAACCTCCCCCACGGCAGCTCGGGCCCGCCGTACCCCTGCACGACCGCCACCGGGTCGTCGTCCACCGACTCCACCGGCTCCAGCCCGCGTTCACGCAGCGCCACCCGCAGTCCTTCGCCGCCGACCACCAGCACCCGGGACCCCTGCGGCAACTGCTCGCTGATCAGCCGCGCCACCGCCTGCGCGGAGGTGATGACGTCTCCGGCCTCCGCCGGTATGCCCAGCTCCGTCAGGTGCGCGGCCACGACGTCCGGAGTGCGCAGGGCGTTGTTGGTCACGTAGGCGAGCCGCATACCGGCCCCGCGGGCCGCGGCCAGCGACTCCACCGCGTGCGCGATCGCGCTCCCGCCCGCGTACACCACACCGTCGAGGTCGAGCAGCGCCGTGTCGTACGCCTCGTTCAGGGCCTGCCCACTGCCCTCGGGCCTCGTCCTGACGCTCCGGCTCATTCCGCATCGCTCCTCGTTCGACGGCTTTCCCCCGATCATCCCCCATGCCACCGGCACCCGTACGATGCCGGGATGAACACTGCAGGTCACTCGAAGGCAATGGCGCCCCGGGGCCTGGAACTCAACCCGTTCCGAGGCCTTCGTTACGACCCCGACCGGGTCGGCAGCCTGGCCGCCGTGACATCCCCCCCGTACGACGTCGTCGTACGTCCCGACGGCCTGCACCACCTCCAGTCCGCCGACCCCCACAACATCGTCCGGCTGATCCTGCCCGAAGCCGCCACACCCGAGGCCCGCAACGCCCAGGCCGCCGAGACGCTCCGCCGCTGGCGTTCCGAGGGCGTACTGACCGCCGATCCCGAACCCGGCCTGTACGTCTACGAGCAGCGCGACGGCGACGGCATGGTGCAGCGGGGCATCATCGGTCTGCTGCGCGTCTCCGACCCCGACGAGCACCTGGTCCTGCCGCACGAGGATGTCATGGCGCACATCGTCGCCGACCGCGCGGACCTCATGCGGGCCACCTCCGCGAACCTGGAACCGCTGCTGCTCACCTACCGCGGCGAGGGCTCGGCGACCGCCACGTCCGAGCTGATCGAGCGTGCGGCCGAGCGGCGGCCGCTGCTGGCGACGACCACGGAGGACGGTTTCCACCACCGCCTCTGGTCGGTCACCGACCCCGCCGGCCTGACCGCGGTCCGGGAGGAACTCGCCGGTCAGCAGGCGCTCATCGCCGACGGCCACCACCGCTGGGCGACCTACCGCCGCCTCCGCGCGGAGCATCCCTCCCCCGGCCCCTGGGATCACGGCCTGGTCCTCCTCGTCGACACGGCCCGCTATCCCCTGCGTGTCCGCGCGATCCACCGCCTGCTGCACCGGCTGCCCGTCGCGGACGCCGTGGCCGCGCTCGACGGCCACTTCCGCGTCCGCCGCCTCGACGTACCGCTGTCGGGGGCGATGGACGCCCTGGCCGGGGCGGCCTCGGCGGGCAACGCCTTCCTCCTCGCCGGGGACGGTGCCTTCCATCTCGTCGACCGGCCGGATCCCGAACTGACGGCCCGTACGGTCCCGGTCGACCGACCGGTTGCCTGGCGCACCCTGGACGCGACGGTCCTGCACGCCACGCTCCTCGACCATGTCTGGCGCATCCCCGACTCCCCCGCCCATATCGCGTACATCCACGACACGGCGGCGACGGTGGAGAAGGCGGAGCGCGACGGCGGAACGGCCGTACTGATGCACCCGGTGCACGAGGACGTCGTCCGTGACCTCGCCCGTGAGGGCGTCACGATGCCGCGCAAGTCGACGTCCTTCGGTCCCAAGCCGGCTTCGGGGCTGGTGCTGCGGGCGCTCGATCTGTGACCGGTCGTCGTCGCCGACGACGAAGGGGCGGGCCTCGCTACGAGGCCCGCCCCTTGGTGTGCGTACTGTGCCGCGGACCTCAGTCCTCGTCGTCGTCCCGCGAGTCCCGCGCGTCCCGCTCCGCGGGGGCGGCCGGGGTGGCCGGGTCCGTCTCGTCCTCGTCGAGCGCGTCCATGAACTCCACGCCGTCCAGCTCCGCCAGCCGGTCGGAGGCGTCGGTGCTGCCGTCCCGGTCGGCCTCCACGGCCTTGGCGAACCACTCACGTGCCTCACCCTTACGGCCGGCCGCGAGCAGCGCCTCCGCGTACGCGTAGCGCAGCCGCGCGGTCCAGGGCTGAACGGAGTGGGACGCCAGCTCGGAGCTCTGCAGCGTCACGATCGCCGCGTCCAGCTGCCCCATGTCACGCCGGGCACCGGCCGCGACGAGCCGCATCTCGACCTGGCCGGCCTTGTCCAGCTTCTGCACGTCGGGTGCCCCGGCCATGTCCAGCGCCTTCTCCGGCCGTCCGAGCCCGCGCTCGCAGTCGGCCATGAGGGGCCACAGCTCCACCGTCCCGGTCATCCGCCGCGCGGCCCGGAACTCGGCGAGCGCCTCGGAGTACTTCTGGTTGGCGTACGCGGCGAATCCGGCGGCCTCCCGTACGGCGGCGACACGCGACGCCAGCCGCAGGGCCACCCTGGAGTAGCCGTACGCCCCCTCGGGGTCCTCGTCGATCAGCCGGGCGACCATCACCAGGTTCTTGGCGACGTCCTCCGCGAGGGTCTTGGGCAGGCTCTGCAGCTCCTGCCGTACGTCCTTGTCGATCTCGTCGCCCGTGACGTCCTCGGGGATCGGCAGCCGCTTGATCGGCTCGCGGTCCCGGTCCCGGTCGTCCCGGAAGCGTCCGCCGCCCTGCCGGTCGCCCCGTCCACGGTGGCCGCCGGGCCGCCCGCCCCGGTCACCCCGGTCGTCTCGGCGGGGGCCGCGGCCGCGGTCGTCACGGCTCCGGTCGTCACGGCCCCGGAATCCACCACGGTCGCCACCACGGCTGTCCTCACGCCGGAACCCACCACGGTCGCCCCGGCTGTCGGTGCGGCTGTCGGTGCGGTCGGCAGTACGGCTGTCGTCGCGGCGGAATCCACCACGGTCGCCCCGGTCGTCACGTCCCCGGTATCCACCGCGCTCGCCACCGCGGTTGTCGTCGCGGCGGAAGCCACCACGGTCACG
>NZ_NEUB01001049.1:11858-16840 GCF_002910825.1 Streptomyces sp. SM1
CCACGGTCGTCACGACCGCGGTAACCGCCGCGCTCGCCACCGCGGTTGTCATCACGCCGGAAACCGCCACGGTCACGGTCACCACCACGGCTGTCGTCGCGGCGGAAACCACCACGGTCACGGTCACCACCACGGCTGTCGTCGCGGCGGAAACCACCACGGTCACGGTCACCACCACGGCTGTCGTCGCGGCGGAAACCACCACGGTCACGGTCACCACCACGGCTGTCATCACGCCGGAAGCCACCACGGTCACCGTCACGTCGCTCGTCCCTGCGGTCGCTACCACGGTCGTCACGACCGCGGTAACCGCCGCGCTCGCCACCGCGGTTGTCGTCGCGCCCGCGGAAGCCGCCGCGCTCCGGCCGGCCACTGTCGCGGTCGTCCCGACGGAATCCCCGGTCGCGGTCGGCGCCACGGTCGCGGTCTCCGCCTCGGTCACGGTCGTCACGGCGGAAGGGAGGACGGTCGCCGTCCCTCCGGAATCCGCGGTCGCGGTCACTGGCCCGGCGCGGACCGCCGCGCTGGCCGCCACGGTCAGCGCGGTCGGAGCGGTCACCACTCTCCCGTCGCCGCTGGTCGCGTTCCGGTCGGTTTTCGGGAGAGTTGGTGGACATCGGTGACTCCTGTCTTCGGTACTGCAAGCATAAATAAAAAAGGACCCTTGGTCCCAGCTGAACGCTGGGACCAAGGGTCCTTCCAAAGATTGTTCGGCGGCGTCCTACTCTCCCACAGGGTCCCCCCTGCAGTACCATCGGCGCTGTAAGGCTTAGCTTCCGGGTTCGGAATGTAACCGGGCGTTTCCCCTACGCTATGACCACCGAAACCCTAATGGTTTCGAGCGAACAAGCACACTCTTCTATTGTCTGTTCTGCTCAAAGCCGACAACGGTCGTTGTCTCAGAACCAACACAGTGGACGCGAGCAACTGAGGACAAGCCCTCGGCCTATTAGTACCGGTCAACTCCACACCTTACGGTGCTTCCATATCCGGCCTATCAACCCAGTCGTCTACTGGGAGCCTTACCCTCTCTAGGAGGTGGGAGTCCTCATCTCGAAGCAGGCTTCCCGCTTAGATGCTTTCAGCGGTTATCCCTCCCGAACGTAGCCAACCAGCCATGCCCTTGGCAGGACAACTGGCACACCAGAGGTTCGTCCGTCCCGGTCCTCTCGTACTAGGGACAGCCCTTCTCAAGACTCCTACGCGCACAGCGGATAGGGACCGAACTGTCTCACGACGTTCTAAACCCAGCTCGCGTACCGCTTTAATGGGCGAACAGCCCAACCCTTGGGACCGACTCCAGCCCCAGGATGCGACGAGCCGACATCGAGGTGCCAAACCATCCCGTCGATATGGACTCTTGGGGAAGATCAGCCTGTTATCCCCGGGGTACCTTTTATCCGTTGAGCGACGGCGCTTCCACAAGCCACCGCCGGATCACTAGTCCCGACTTTCGTCCCTGCTCGACCCGTCGGTCTCACAGTCAAGCTCCCTTGTGCACTTACACTCAACACCTGATTACCAACCAGGCTGAGGGAACCTTTGGGCGCCTCCGTTACTCTTTAGGAGGCAACCGCCCCAGTTAAACTACCCATCAGACACTGTCCCTGATCCGGATCACGGACCCAGGTTAGACATCCAGCACGACCAGACTGGTATTTCAACGACGACTCCCCCTGAACTGGCGTCCAGAGTTCACAGTCTCCCAGCTATCCTACACAAGCCGAACCGAACACCAATATCAAACTGTAGTAAAGGTCCCGGGGTCTTTCCGTCCTGCTGCGCGAAACGAGCATCTTTACTCGTAGTGCAATTTCACCGGGCCTATGGTTGAGACAGTCGAGAAGTCGTTACGCCATTCGTGCAGGTCGGAACTTACCCGACAAGGAATTTCGCTACCTTAGGATGGTTATAGTTACCACCGCCGTTTACTGGCGCTTAAGTTCTCAGCTTCGCCACCCCGAAGAGTGACTAACCGGTCCCCTTAACGTTCCAGCACCGGGCAGGCGTCAGTCCGTATACATCGCCTTACGGCTTCGCACGGACCTGTGTTTTTAGTAAACAGTCGCTTCTCGCTGGTCTCTGCGGCCACCCCCAGCTCGAGGAGCAAGTCCTCTCACCAGTGATGGCCCCCCTTCTCCCGAAGTTACGGGGGCATTTTGCCGAGTTCCTTAACCATAGTTCACCCGAACGCCTCGGTATTCTCTACCTGACCACCTGAGTCGGTTTAGGGTACGGGCCGCCATAAAACTCGCTAGAGGCTTTTCTCGACAGCATAGGATCATCCACTTCACCACAATCGGCTCGGCATCAGGTCTCAGCCTTAATGAACGGCGGATTTACCTACCGTCCGGCCTACACCCTTACCCCGGGACAACCACCGCCCGGGATGGACTACCTTCCTGCGTCACCCCATCACTCACCTACTACCAGCTCGGGTCACCGGCTCCACCACTCCGACCTCGTCCGAAGACTCAGCCGGCGGCTTCACGGGCTTAGCATCACTGGATTCGATGTTTGACGCTTCACAGCGGGTACCGGAATATCAACCGGTTATCCATCGACTACGCCTGTCGGCCTCGCCTTAGGTCCCGACTTACCCTGGGCAGATCAGCTTGACCCAGGAACCCTTAGTCAATCGGCGCAAACGTTTCTCACGTTTGTATCGCTACTCATGCCTGCATTCTCACTCGTGAACCGTCCACAACTCGCTTCCGCGGCTGCTTCACCCGGCACACGACGCTCCCCTACCCATCACAGCCGGCGTTGGCCGTATATGCTGCAATGACACGACTTCGGCGGTACGCTTGAGCCCCGCTACATTGTCGGCGCGGAATCACTAGACCAGTGAGCTATTACGCACTCTTTCAAGGGTGGCTGCTTCTAAGCCAACCTCCTGGTTGTCTGTGCGACTCCACATCCTTTCCCACTTAGCGTACGCTTAGGGGCCTTAGTCGATGCTCTGGGCTGTTTCCCTCTCGACCATGGAGCTTATCCCCCACAGTCTCACTGCCGCGCTCTCACTTACCGGCATTCGGAGTTTGGCTAAGGTCAGTAACCCGGTAGGGCCCATCGCCTATCCAGTGCTCTACCTCCGGCAAGAAACACACGACGCTGCACCTAAATGCATTTCGGGGAGAACCAGCTATCACGGAGTTTGATTGGCCTTTCACCCCTAACCACAGGTCATCCCCCAGGTTTTCAACCCTGGTGGGTTCGGTCCTCCACGAAGTCTTACCTCCGCTTCAACCTGCCCATGGCTAGATCACTCCGCTTCGGGTCTTGAGCGTGCTACTGAAACGCCCTATTAGGACTCGCTTTCGCTACGGCTTCCCCACTCGGGTTAACCTCGCAACACACCGCAAACTCGCAGGCTCATTCTTCAAAAGGCACGCAGTCACGACGTTGAGTGCAAGCACTCAACGCGACGCTCCCACGGCTTGTAGGCACACGGTTTCAGGTACTATTTCACTCCGCTCCCGCGGTACTTTTCACCATTCCCTCACGGTACTATCCGCTATCGGTCACCAGGGAATATTTAGGCTTAGCGGGTGGTCCCGCCAGATTCACACGGGATTTCTCGGGCCCCGTGCTACTTGGGTGTCTCTCAAACGAGCCGCTGATGTTTCGACTACGGGGGTCTTACCCTCTACGCCGGACCTTTCGCATGTCCTTCGCCTACATCAACGGTTTCTGACTCGTCGACCAGCCGGCAGACTGGTCAAGAGAGATCCCACAACCCCGTATGCGCAACCCCTGCCGGGTCTCACACGCATACGGTTTGGCCTCATCCGGTTTCGCTCGCCACTACTCCCGGAATCACGGTTGTTTTCTCTTCCTGCGGGTACTGAGATGTTTCACTTCCCCGCGTTCCCTCCACTTGCCCTATGTGTTCAGGCAAGGGTGACAGCCCATGACGACTGCCGGGTTTCCCCATTCGGAAACCCCCGGATCAAAGCCTGGTTGACGGCTCCCCGGGGACTATCGTGGCCTCCCACGTCCTTCATCGGTTCCTGGTGCCAAGGCATCCACCGTGCGCCCTTAAAAACTTGGCCACAGATGCTCGCGTCCACTGTGCAGTTCTCAAACAACGACCAACCACCCATCACCCTGCCCTCACAGGCAAGTTCACTGGGGCCGGCGACTGAAGACAGACCTTGCGGCCGTACCTTCAGACACCCAACAGCGTGCCCGGCCCCGCCCCGTCCGGTGATCGTGCGTTCCACGCTCCGAAGAGCAGTACTTGCAGCCACCGGCCCGAGAAACAGGACCGAATAGTCAACGTTCCACCCATGAGCAACCAGCACCGGACGTTCGCCGATGAACTGGCCCCTGGACTGCCGAAGCAGCCTAGAAGTGCTCCTTAGAAAGGAGGTGATCCAGCCGCACCTTCCGGTACGGCTACCTTGTTACGACTTCGTCCCAATCGCCAGTCCCACCTTCGACAGCTCCCTCCCACAAGGGGTTGGGCCACCGGCTTCGGGTGTTACCGACTTTCGTGACGTGACGGGCGGTGTGTACAAGGCCCGGGAACGTATTCACCGCAGCAATGCTGATCTGCGATTACTAGCGACTCCGACTTCATGGGGTCGAGTTGCAGACCCCAATCCGAACTGAGACCGGCTTTTTGAGATTCGCTCCACCTCGCGGTATCGCAGCTCATTGTACCGGCCATTGTAGCACGTGTGCAGCCCAAGACATAAGGGGCATGATGACTTGACGTCGTCCCCACCTTCCTCCGAGTTGACCCCGGCGGTCTCCCGTGAGTCCCCAACACCCCGAAGGGCTTGCTGGCAACACGGGACAAGGGTTGCGCTCGTTGCGGGACTTAACCCAACATCTCACGACACGAGCTGACGACAGCCATGCACCACCTGTACACCGACCACAAGGGGGGCACTATCTCTAATGCTTTCCGGTGTATGTCAAGCCTTGGTAAGGTTCTTCGCGTTGCGTCGAATTAAGCCACATGCTCCGCCGCT
>NZ_NEUB01001050.1:0-4461 GCF_002910825.1 Streptomyces sp. SM1
ACGGCGGACGACCGGAAGGCCGCCCCCGCCGCCACCGACGCGCCCGCGGGTGCCGACGCCGGTTCCGCCGGAGGCCACGGCGTCAACCACGACAAGTCCTTCCGCCCCCGCCGCCAGGACCGCCCCCAGGACTTCCTGGAGACCGGCGCCGCCTACGCCATGGACGCGGCCGGCTTCCGCGAGCACAGGCACCGCTTCTTCGGCCGCACCGAACTCGTACGCACCGACCCGGCCCGCGTGCTGGAGATCGACGACCCGCACGAACTCGCCCGGGCCCGCGCCCTCGCCCCGCTCTTCGACGCGGCCCGGCCCGGCGCCCTCCCGACCGCCGCCGACATCGACGCGCTCGTCCTCGACTTCGACGGCACCCAGACCGACGACCGGGTGCTGATCGACTCCGACGGACGGGAGTTCGTCTCCGTGCACCGCGGCGACGGACTCGGCATCGGAGCCCTGCGCCGCAGCGGCCTGAAGATGCTGATCCTGTCCACGGAACAGAACCCGGTCGTCGCCGCCCGCGCACGCAAGCTCAGGCTCCCCGTGCTGCACGGCATCGACCGCAAGGACCTCGCCCTCAAGCAGTGGTGCGAGGAACAGGGCATCGCGCCGGAGCGCGTGCTCTACGTCGGCAACGACGTCAACGACCTCCCGTGCTTCGCCCTCGTCGGCTGGCCGGTGGCGGTCGCGAGCGCCCACGACGTCGTACGCGGCGCCGCCCGCGCCGTCACCACCCTCCCCGGCGGCGACGGCGCGATCCGGGAGATCGCCGGCTGGATCCTCGGCCCCTCCCTCGATTCCCTCCCCAAGTAAGGAACCCCGGACATGAGCACCAACTCCCGCATCCGCACCCTCGGTCCCCGCGAGGCCGGCCCCGGCCGCCCCGTCTACGTCACCGGCGAGATCGGCATCAACCACAACGGTGACATCGAGAACGCGTTCAAGCTGATCGACGCCGCCGCCGAGGCGGGCTGCGACGCCGTCAAGTTCCAGAAGCGCACGCCGGAGATCTGCACCCCGCGCGACCAGTGGGACATCGAGCGGGACACCCCCTGGGGCCGGATGACGTACATCGACTACCGCCACCGCGTGGAGTTCGGCGAGGACGAGTACCGCCAGATCGACGCCTACTGCAAGAAGAAGGGCATCGACTGGTTCGCCTCCCCGTGGGACACCGAGGCCGTCGCCTTCCTGGAGAAGTTCGACGTCCCCGCCCACAAGGTGGCCTCCGCCTCCCTCACCGACGACGAACTGCTGCGCGCCCTGCGCGCCACCGGCCGCACCGTCATCCTCTCCACCGGCATGTCGACGCCGAAGCAGATCCGCCACGCGGTCGAGGTCCTCGGCAGTGACAACATCCTGCTCTGCCACGCGACGTCCACCTACCCCGCCAAGGCCGAGGAGCTGAACCTCCGCGTGATCAACACACTCCAGCAGGAGTACCCGAACGTCCCGATCGGCTACTCCGGCCACGAGACCGGCCTGCAGACCACCCTCGCCGCCGTCGCCCTCGGCGCCGCCTTCGTCGAGCGCCACATCACCCTCGACCGCGCCATGTGGGGCTCCGACCAGGCCGCCTCCGTCGAGCCGCAGGGCCTGACCCGCCTGGTCCGCGACATCCGCACCATCGAGGCGTCCCTCGGCGACGGCGTGAAGAAGGTCTACGAGTCCGAGCTGGGCCCGATGAAGAAGCTGCGCCGGGTCGCCGGCGCGGTGGCCGAGGCGGAGATCGCCACGGCCGCCGGCGAACCGCTGACGGTCTGACCCACACCCTCCACCCCACCCCTTACGACGACGGGAACGGTCGTACGTCGATGAGTCCTCGCGCCGGCCGGCCCGGCCCCCACACTCTCGCCTTCGTCGAGAGCCCGGTACAGCTGCTCAACGTGCTGGAGTGGGCGCACGCGCACGCGTCCGGCGTGGGGCTCACCCTCGTGGTGCTGTCCCCGGTCGACCCGATGACGCGCGGCCAGCTCCGCCGGATGGCGGAGCTGGCCCGGGACGAGGGCCACGAGGTCCGCTGGGAGGAGGCCCGCGGGGGAGCGGGCGCCCCGCTGCGGACGGTCGGCGGACTGGCCGGACCGCTGCGCCGGGCCGCCCGTGTCGTCCTCGGCGACCCCTTCTCGCGATACGTCCAGCTGCTGCTGACGATCACCCGGGCCCCGGAGGTCGTGGTGGTCGACGACGGCACCGCGACGATGGAGTTCGTCGGCCAGCTGGCCCGCGGCGAGCGCCTGGTGCGCTGGCACCGCAAGGGCGGCCGCCCCGGCCCCCGCGACCTCCTCCTCGCCCCCGTGTCCGCCGCCGCGCGGCGCCGGCTCACCCCGGGCGGGAACCGCGCGGTGGAGGTCTTCACCTCCATGCCCATGGAGGACACCCCGCCCGGAGTCACCGTCCGCGCCCACACCTTCGCCTGGACCCGGGACCGCTTCGGCCCGCCCCGCGTCACCCAGGGCGCCGACCTGGTGGGCACGTCGCTGGTGGAGACCGGCGTGGTGGACGGCGACGCCTACCTGGAGGCCGTCCGCTCCCTGGCGCGGACGCACGGCGCCCGGCGCTACTTCGCGCACCGCCGCGAGACCACGGTGAAGCTCCACCGGCTGGCCGTCGAGACGGGACTGGAGATCGTCCGGCCCGAGCTCCCCCTGGAACTGATCGCCCGCCGCGGCCCCATCGGCCGCACCGTCCTCAGCTTCCCGTCCACGGTCGTCCACACCCTCCCCCTCGCCCTGACCGGTACGGGCGTCCGCGTGACCGTCTGCGCCATAGACCCCGCCTGGCTGACCAGGACGGCCTCCCCCCGCGCCCAGGGCTTCCTGTCCGGGGTGACGGACACCGCGCGGGGCGTCCACCGGCTGCCGGCGGTGGCGGCACCCGTCCGGCCGTAGCGCCCTCGGGGTGTCCGCCAGATGAACCGGTCCGCGTGGTCTGCGCCGAGCGTGGTATCCGTGAAGAGGTGGATGGGTGCCGGAACCCCCGGTGTGGTGTGACGTGCGTCATGTTCCGGCAGGTCAAGGGGCCTTGACCGCCCGGAGGAGCGGCGAGTTTACCCATCCCGATCGACGGCTATGCGTGGGGCGGCCGGTTTTTCTTCGCCTGACGGGCTGATTTTTCTTGATCGGGGGTCAGTACCCGGCTTCGGCGCCCTACCCTTCAAAGGGTGAAACCACTGATGTCACTGGAGTCCGAGGTCGATCTCCCCGGCGGAGCGGTGCTCCCCGGAGCGTTGCCCGAGGCCCTGCGTGCCGAGCTCGTCGCGTTCCGCCGCGACCTGCACATGCACCCGGAGCTCGGCAACCAGGAGTTCCGCACCACCGCCGCGATCAAGGAGCGTCTGGAGCGGGCCGGTCTCCGGCCGCGCGTACTCTCCGGCGGAACCGGCGTGATCTGTGACATCGGCACGGACGACGAGGCCGGCACCGACTCGGCGATGCTCGCCATGCGCGCCGACATCGACGGCCTGCCCATCCCCGACATGAAGACCGAGTGCCCCTACCGGTCCACCGTGCCCGACCGCGCCCACGCCTGCGGCCACGACGTGCACACCACCGTGGTGCTCGGTACCGGCCTGGTCCTCGCCGAACTGCACCGGCAGGGCCTGCTGCCCCGCCCCGTACGGCTGATCTTCCAGCCCGCCGAGGAGGTGCTGCCCGGCGGCGCCGCCGACGCCATCGCGGACGGCGCGCTCGACGGCATCGGCCGGATCATCGCCGTGCACTGCGACCCCCGCGTCGACGCCGGGAAGATCGGACTGCGCCAGGGCGCCATCACCTCCGCCTGCGACCGGCTGGAGATCGCCCTCGACGGCCCCGGCGGCCACACCGCCCGCCCGCATCTGACCACCGACCTGGTCACCGCCGCCGCCCGTGTCGTCACCGACGTGCCCGCCCTGGTCGGCCGGCGCGTCGACAGCCGCAGCGGACTCGCCCTGACCTGGGGCAGGATCGAGTCCGGCCACGCGCCCAACGTCATCCCGCAGCACGCCGAACTGTCCGGCACCGTGCGCTGTCTGGACCTGGAGACCTGGCGGCAGGCCGCCGACGTCGTGGTCGCCGCCATCGACGAGGTGGCCAACCTGCACCGCGCCAAGTCGGAGATCAACTACGTGCGCGGTGTCCCGCCGGTCGTCAACGAGGCCGGGGCCACGGAACTGCTGCGCGACGCCATGATCGCCCGGCGCGGGGTGGACTCCGTCGAGGGCACCGAGCAGAGCCTCGGCGGCGAGGACTTCTCCTGGTACCTGGAGCGCGTCCCGGGCGCCATGGCCCGCCTCGGTGTCCGCACCCCCGGCGAGCGCACCGTGCGCGACCTCCACCAGGGCGACTTCGACGTGGACGAACACGCGATCACCGTAGGAGTGGAACTCTTCACCGCGGCAGCCCTCCTGGACGCCCTGCGCTAGCGCCTCCGGCGGTGCAGCCGTGTTGATCCGGGACGTCCCTCTCGTCTTTCGCCCCCGCCGCC
>NZ_NEUB01001050.1:4597-15282 GCF_002910825.1 Streptomyces sp. SM1
CCCGCCGCCACCGTCACCTCTCCCGCCCGCCCCGCTTGCGCGCCGCCCACCGCAGGGGCAGCGTGGGGCCCGTGCAACAGAAGGTCCCGCACCGACCCGCCCGTTCGGGGCCCGTTCGGACCCCTGGTTCACAAGGACGTAACCAGCCATCGGCACGAATGGATAACGGCCCCGCGGAACCCCGTTCCCAGAAGTGTCTACGCGCGTTAATGTGCGCCGAACCGAGCACCCGCTGCGGGGCTGTGGAGAATGGGGACTTCAGATGCGTCGGATATCCAGGCTGACCCGCGTCGCGGTGGGGGTCGCCTCGCTCGCACTCGCCGCCACCGCCTGCGGCGGGACCAGCAGCGACAACAACGACAGCGGTGGCTCGAAGGAAGACCTCGGCCTCGCCATCGCCTACGACATCGGCGGCAAGGGCGACCAGTCCTTCAACGACGCCGCCTTCGCCGGCCTGACCAAGGCCAAGGACGAGTTCGGCTACAAGACCGCGGACGTGGAGCCCACCGAGGGCGAGACCGACGCGGACAAGGAGCAGCGCCTGTCCTCGCTGGCCAAGCAGGGCTACAACCCGGTCATCGGTGTCGGCTTCGCCTACGGCCCCGCCATGGAGGCCGTGGCCGCCAAGTACCCGGACACCACCTTCGGCATCGTCGACTCCGTCGTCGAGGGCGAGAACGTCGCCTCCCTCGTCTTCGCCGAGGAGCAGGCCTCCTACCTCGCCGGTGTCGCCGCCGCCAAGGCCACCGAGACGAAGGTGGTCGGCTTCGTGGGCGGTGTGGACATTCCGCTGATCCACAAGTTCCAGGCGGGCTACGAGCAGGGCGTGAAGGCCACCGACCCCGAGGTCAGGGTGATCCCGCAGTACCTCACCCAGACCGCGGAGGAGGGCGGCTTCTCCAGCCCCGACAAGGGCAAGGCCGCCGCCGAGGGCCAGATCGAGAAGAAGGCCGACGTCATCTACCAGGCGGCCGGTCTCTCCGGGCAGGGCGTCATCGAGGCCGCCGCCAAGGCGAAGGTCTGGGCGATCGGTGTCGACTCCGACCAGTACAAGCAGGAAGCCCTCGGCGCGTACAAGGACTACATCCTCACCTCCGCCCTCAAGGACGTCGGCGGGGCGGTGTACGCCCTGGCCAAGTCGGTCCAGGACGGCAAGCCGCTGACCGGCACGCAGGTCTTCGACCTGGAGGTGAACGGCGTCGGCCTGTCCGACGCCAACCCGAAGATGGCCGAGGTCGCGGGCCTGACGGACGCGGTCGCCCAGGCCAAGGAAGGCATCGTCGACGGCTCCATCGAGGTCAAGACGGAGTAGTCGGGACCTGACGACAGGACCGCGCGAAGCGGGCGGGCGCCCCACGGCCCCGCCCGCTTCGCCGTTCCTGCCTCCGCCTGTTCCTGCCTCCGCCTGTTCCTGCCTCCGCCTGTTCCTGCCTCCGCCCGCTCCCGCCTCCGCCTGTTCCCGCCTCCCCCACCCCCTCGGTCCGGTGCCGCCGCTCCCCGGCAGCCGGCGCGGGAAGCGGCTGCCGGAGGCACCGGAGCCGCCGGACCACGGCTCGTGAACGCCCGGCCCGACCGCGTCCGCCGGGTGTCACGCCGGCGCCCGCCCCCGTCACCCACCGCCACCCCCCGTTCGCGATCGGCAAGGACGGGACCACGGCTCGGGGCCATGTTGGGCACGGGCGGATAACAAGGTGGACAGAAGGGGTTTTCAGGCAGGTCTACGCGCGTTAATCTGCGGCGAAGCCAGCGCCGTAGCTGAACACGTCCCGGCGCTTTGTACGACTAGGAGCACCTCACATGCGCCGGATTTCCCGGATCACGGTCGCAGGCGCAGCGACCGCCTCCCTGGCCCTCGTTCTCTCCGCCTGCGGCTCCACCTCCACCTCGTCGGACTCCTCGGAGTCGAAGGGTGACAAGGGCCTCGCCATCGCCTACGACGTCGGCGGCAAGGGTGACCAGTCCTTCAACGACGCCGCCTACGCGGGCCTGGAGCAGGCGAAGAAGGAGTTCGGCTACGAGACCGCCGACGTCGAGCCCACCGACGGCGAGACGGACGCCGACAAGGAGCAGCGCCTCGTCTCGCTGGCGAAGCAGGGCTACAACCCCGTCGTCGGTGTCGGCTACGCGTACGCCGCCGCCGTGAAGGGTGCCGCCGAGAAGTACCCGGACACCACCTTCGGCATCGTCGACGACGCCACGGTCGAGGCCGACAACGTCGCCGACCTGGTCTTCTCCGAGGAGCAGGCCTCCTACCTCGCCGGTGTCGCCGCCGCCGAGAGCACCGAGACGAACGTGGTCGGCTTCGTGGGCGGTGTGGACATTCCGCTGATCCACAAGTTCCGCGCCGGCTACGAGCAGGGCGTCAAGGACACGAACCCCGAGGTCAAGGTCATCTCGCAGTTCCTGACCCAGACCGCGGAGGAGGGCGGCTTCTCCAGCCCCGACAAGGGCAAGTCGGCCGCCGAGGGCCAGATCGAGAAGAAGGCCGACGTCGTCTACGCGGCCGCCGGCCTGTCCGGTCAGGGCGTCATCGAGGCCGCCGCCGCCAACAAGGTGTGGGCGATCGGCGTCGACTCCGACCAGTACAAGCACGAGGCCCTCGCCAAGTACAAGGACTCGATCCTCACCTCGGCGATGAAGGATGTCGCCAAGGCGGTGTACAACCTCGCGAAGTCGGTCGAGGACGGCAAGCCCGCGACCGGTATCGTCAAGGGCGATCTGAAGACGGGTGAGGTGAGCCTGTCGAACTCCAACCCGAGGTTCGCGGACGACGCCGAGCTCCAGAAAGCCATCGAGACGGCCAAGGAGAAGATCGTCAGCGGCGGGATCAAGGTCAAGTCCAGCTGAGCAACACCCTGAACCACCGCGGGGTCGCGACCGTTCGACGGGGCACGAGGAGCCCGGCTCCTCGTGCCCCGTCGGTCAAGGGCGCCACCCCTTTGTATGCCGTAGGGGCGCTACGCGCGTAGACGGCCCCCGTCCCCAGGAGAGTGCGTCATCAACGCGTCCAGCAGCCCTCCGGCCGGAGCGGCGGTCAACGATTCGGTGACCGCCGTGGAGCTCGCCGGGATCACCAAGCGCTTCCCCGGTGTCGTCGCCAACCACGACATCCACCTCACCGTCCGCAAGGGCACCGTGCACGCCCTCGTCGGTGAGAACGGCGCCGGCAAGTCGACCCTGATGAAGATCCTCTACGGCATGCAGAAGCCGGACGAGGGCACCATCGCGATCCACGGCGAGCAGGTGAGCTTCTCCTCGCCCGCCGACGCCATCGTCCGCGGTATCGGCATGGTGCACCAGCACTTCATGCTCGCCGACAACCTCACCGTCCTCGAGAACGTCGTCCTCGGCAGTGAGAAGCTCTACGGCATCGGCGCCAAGGCCCGCCGCAAGATCAAGGAGCTCTCCGAGCGCTACGGTCTCGGCGTCCGCCCCGACGTCCTGGTCGAGGAGCTCGGTGTCGCCGCCCGCCAGCGCGTGGAGATCCTGAAGGTCCTCTACCGCGGCGCCACCACCCTGATCCTCGACGAGCCCACCGCGGTCCTCGTCCCGCAGGAGGTCGACGCGCTCTTCGACAACCTGCGCGAGCTCAGGGCCGAGGGCCTGTCGGTCATCTTCATCTCGCACAAGCTGGGCGAGGTCCTCTCCGTCGCCGACGAGATCACCGTCATCCGCCGCGGCACCACGGTCGGCACCGCCGTCCCCGCCGAGACCACCCCGCGTCAGCTCGCCGAGCTGATGGTCGGCAGCGAGCTGCCGACGCCCCAGACGGCCGAGTCCACGGTCACCGACCGCGCCGTCATCACCGTCGAGGCGCTGCGGCTGGCCGCCCCCGGCGGCAAGGCCCTGCTCGACGACATCACCTTCACCATCCACGAGGGCGAGATCCTCGGCATCGCCGGCGTCGAGGGCAACGGCCAGACCGAACTGGTCGACGCCCTCATCGGCCTCAGGCAGGCCGACTCCGGCGTCATCCGGCTGGCCGACGAGGAGATCACCGCCTGGCCCACCCGCAAGCGCCGCGAGCAGGGCATCGGCTACATCCCCGAGGACCGCCACCGCCACGGTCTGCTCCTGGAGGCCCCCCTCTGGGAGAACCGCATCCTCGGCCACGTGACCGAGAAGCCCAATGCCAAGGGCATCTGGCTGGACCCGAAGGCGGCCCAGGAGGACACCCGCCGCATCGTCGAGACGTACGACGTCCGCACCCCCGGCATCGACGTCACCGCGGCCTCCCTCTCCGGCGGCAACCAGCAGAAGCTGATCGTCGGCCGCGAGATGACCCACAAGCCGCGCTTCCTGATCGCCGCCCACCCCACCCGCGGTGTGGACGTCGGCGCGCAGGCCGCCATCTGGGACCACATCCGCGAGGCCCGCCGCGAGGGCCTGGCCGTGCTGTTGATCTCCGCCGACCTGGACGAGCTGATCGGCCTGTCCGACACCCTCCGGGTGATCTACGACGGCAAGCTGGTCGCGGACGCCGACCCGGCCACCATCACCCCGGAGGAACTCGGCACCGCCATGACCGGCGCCGCCGAGGGCCACCTCGAACACGACGAGACCCCCGAGACCCCGGCCGACCTCTCCAAGTCCGCCGGGTCTCCGGAAGACGAGGCCCGCTGATGAAGAAGTTCGACAAGGAGCGCGCGCTCCTCACGGTGGCCGGGCCGGTCATCGCGCTCGCCGTGGCCTTCGTGCTGAGCGCGATCGTCCTGCTCGCCTCCGGCAAGAACCCGGTCGAGCCGTTCGCCCTGATGTTCGAGCAGGCCGGTTTCTCGGACATCCAGGTCCTGATCATCAATCAGGCGTCGATGTACTACATCGCCGCCCTCGCGGTCGCCATCGGCTTCCGGATGAACCTCTTCAACATCGGCGTCGACGGCCAGTACCAGCTCGGCGCCATGATGGCCGCCGTCGTCGGCGCCCACGCCGCCCTCCCGGCATTCCTCCAGGTCCCGCTGCTGCTCCTGACCGCCGTGCTCACCGGCGCCTTCTGGGCCGGTATCGCGGGTGTCCTCAAGGTCACCCGAGGCGTCAGCGAGGTCGTCGCCACGATCATGCTCAACGCCATCGCCACCTCGCTGATCGTCTACATGTGGAAGCCGGACGTCTTCGGCGTCAAGATCGGCAACAACAACACCACCGGCGAGATGCACGAGTCCGGCTGGATCCCCGGCATCGGCATGGGCGAGGCCGGCGAGATCTACGGCCTGGTCGTCCTCGCCGTCCTGCTCGGCATCGGCTACTGGATCACCCTCAACCGCACCCGCTTCGGCTTCGACCTGCGCGCCTCCGGCGCCTCCGAGTCCGCCGCCGCGGCCAGCGGTGTCAGCCCCAAGCGCATGGTCCTCACCGCCCTGCTGCTCTCCGGCGCCATCGCCGGACTCGCGGGCCTGCCGATCCTGCTCGGCGACACCCACACCTACAGCCTCAACTTCCCCACCGGCATCGGCTTCCTGGGCATCGGCATCGCCCTGCTCGGCCGCAACAGCCCGGTCGGCATCGCCTTCGCCGCCCTGCTGTGGGCCTGGCTCGACAAGGCCTCGCCCGAGCTGGACTTCCACGGCTACGACAAGGAGATCGCGGTCATCATGCAGGGCCTGATCGTCCTCTCGGTCGTCGTCTCCTACGAGGCCGTCCGCGAGTGGGGCCTGCGCCGCCAGCAGCGCAAGGTCGGCGCGGAGCTCACCGCGGGCCACGTCCTCGGCGCCAACAACACCACGAAGGAGGTGGCCGGCCGATGACCGCTCCGACCACAGCGACCGACGTCAACCAGCCGTCGCTCGAGCACACACCGCCGACCGGCCGCCGCATGTCGTGGCCCGTCCTGCTCCTGCTCATCGCCGGAGCCCTGGCCCTGGTCTCCGTCGTACGCCTCGTCACCGGCGCCGACGGCATCACCAACGTCAGCCAGATGTCCACCGCCCTCCAGCTCGCCGTCCCGATCGGCCTCGCCGGCCTCGGCGGCCTGTGGGCCGAACGCGCGGGCGTCATCAACATCGGCCTCGAGGGCATGATGATCCTGGGCACCTGGTTCGGCGCCTGGGCCGGATTCCAGTGGGGCCCCTGGACCGGCGTCCTCGTCGGTCTCATCGGCGGCGCGCTCGGCGGCCTGCTGCACGCGATCGTCACCATCACCTTCAACGTCAACCACATCGTCTCCGGTGTGGCCATCAACATCCTCGCCCTCGGCGCCACCCGCTACCTCGCCCCGCTCGCCTTCGAGGGCCACCAGGGGGGCTCCGCCAAGCAGTCCCCGGCGGTCGACTCCCTCGGCCACTTCACCGTGCCGGGACTGTCCGACGGACTCAGCGACCTCAACGACAAGGGCTGGTTCTTCGTCTCCGACATCGCCGGCCTGCTCGGCGGACTGGTCACCGACGTCTCCTGGCTGACCCTGATCGCCGTCGCGCTCATCCCCACCACCTGGTACATCCTGTGGCGCACCGCGTTCGGCCTGCGGCTGCGCTCCTGTGGCGAGAACCCGATCGCCGCCGAATCCCTCGGCGTCAACGTCTACAAGTACAAGTACCTCGCCGTGATCATCTCCGGCTCCCTGGCCGGCCTCGGCGGAGTCTTCCTCTCCATCGTCGCCAACCCCTTCTACCTGGAGGGCCAGACCAGCGGCCGCGGCTACATCGGCCTCGCCGCGATGATCTTCGGCAACTGGATGCCCGGCGGCCTCGCCATCGGCGCCGGCCTCTTCGGCTACACCGACAGCCTCAACCTGCGCGGCGGCTCCGCCAACGTGCACGCCCTGCTGCTGCTCGGCGCGCTGCTGCTGCTCATCGGCGCCATCTGGCTCGTCATCCGCAAGAAGTACGTCCAGGCGGCGATCACCCTGGTCATCGGCGCCCTCGTGTTCGCCTGGTACGCCGGCACCAACGAGGTCCCCAACCAGGTCGTCTCCGCCACGCCGTACGTCATCACCCTCGTCGTCCTCGCCCTCTCCGCCCAACGGCTGCGGATGCCGAGGGCCAACGGCATGCCGTACCGGAAGGGACAAGGCAAATGACCGCGGCCGACGCCGACTGGGAGGCCCTGCGCACGGTGGCGCGGGAGGCCATGACCCACGCGTACGTCCCCTACTCGGGGTACCGGGTCGGCGTCGCCGCCCTGGTCGACGACGGGCGCACGGTCTCCGGCTGCAACGTCGAGAACGCGTCGTACGGGCTCGGCCTGTGCGCCGAGTGCGGAATGGTCTCCGAGCTGCACCGCACCGGCGGGGGCCGCCTCACGCACTTCACCTGCGTGGACGGCAACGGCGACATCCTCGTCCCGTGCGGCCGCTGCCGCCAGCTGCTGCACGAGTTCGGCGGCCCCGACCTGCTGCTGGAGACCCCGGCGGGGATCATGCCGCTCTCGGAGATGCTGCCGCAGGCCTTCGGCCCGGAGCACCTCACCCAGTAATTCCCGTGCGGCCCCTGTGGGCGACCGCCGATACCGTCGGCACGTCGGCCGCGGGGGCCGCGCCCTTCGCACCTTCGGAAGGAACCCCAGCCATGGCCATGGACGCCATCTCCGTCATCCGCACCAAGCGGGACCGCGGCGAACTCAGCGACGAGCAGATCGACTGGGTGATCGACGCGTACACCCGCGGGGAGGTGGCCGACGAGCAGATGTCCGCCCTCGCCATGGCGATCCTCCTCAACGGCATGAACCGCGGCGAGATCGCCCGCTGGACGGCCGCGATGATCGCCTCCGGCGAGCGCATGGACTTCTCGTCCCTGTCGCGCCCGACCGCCGACAAGCACTCCACCGGCGGCGTCGGCGACAAGATCACCCTCCCGCTGGCGCCCCTCGTCGCCGCCTGCGGCGCGGCCGTCCCGCAGCTCTCCGGCCGCGGCCTCGGCCACACCGGCGGCACCCTCGACAAGCTGGAGTCCATCCCCGGCTGGCGCGCCCTGCTCTCCAACGAGGAGATGCTGTCGGTGCTGGACGGCACCGGCGCGGTGATCTGCGCGGCCGGCGACGGACTCGCCCCCGCCGACAAGAAGCTCTACGCGCTCCGCGACGTCACCGGCACGGTCGAGGCGATCCCGCTCATCGCCTCCTCGATCATGTCGAAGAAGATCGCCGAGGGCACCGGCTCCCTGGTCCTGGACGTGAAGGTCGGCACCGGCGCCTTCATGAAGACCATCGACGACGCCCGCGAACTGGCCCGCACGATGGTCGGCCTCGGTACCGACTCCGGTGTGAGGACGGTCGCCCTGCTCACCGACATGGCCACGCCGCTCGGCCTGACCGCGGGCAACGCGCTCGAGGTCCGCGAGTCGGTGGAGGTCCTGGCCGGCGGCGGCCCGGCGGACGTCGTCGAACTCACCCTCGCCCTCGCCCGCGAGATGCTCGACGCGGCCGGCCTGAAGGACGCCGACCCGGCGAAGGCCCTCGCCGACGGCTCCGCGATGGACGTCTGGCGACGCATGATCGCGGCCCAGGGCGGCGACCCGGACGCGGAGCTGCCGGTGGCCCGCGAACAGCACGTCGTCAAGGCCCCCTCCTCCGGCGTCCTGACCCGCCTCGACGCCTACGGCGTCGGCGTCGCCGCCTGGCGCCTCGGCGCGGGCCGCGCCCGCAAGGAGGACCCGGTGCAGGCGGGCGCGGGCGTCGAGCTCCACGCCAGGCCCGGCGACACCGTCACCGAGGGCCAGCCCCTCCTGACCCTCCACACGGACACCCCGGACCGCTTCGACTACGCCCTCCGGTCGGTGGAGGGCGCGTACGACATCGAGGCCCCGGGCACGGACTTCACGGCCACCCCGGTCGTGCTGGAACGTATCGCCTGACCGGCGATTTCCCCGTTCGGCAAGGGCGACGTCCACCGCCCCCTGGCCACGGCGAAGTCCGGCGAGCCGATCGAGCTCCCCGCCCCCTTCGGCCTGACGATCGGCACCGGCGAGTTCCCCGCGACCTGAGTCACCCCAGGAGCGCCGCCACCACCACGAGAACCGGTACCGACAGCACCGTCGACACCAGGATCGCCTCCCTGGCCAGGGTCTCGCCCACGCGGTAGCTGCTCAGCGCGGTGACCAGCAGCCGGCCGGAGAAGACGACCGACAGGTCGGCCCGGGCCAGCGTGCTGCGGACACCGGAGGAGGGAAGGATCTGTGGCGCATACAGCCAACCCTCCGGGGGAGTCCGCGCCCCGGTCGATGTGATCCTGGTGATCCTCCCGGTGCCGCTCGCGATGAGTTACGCGCACCCGGCCGGTCTACCGGTCGTGGACGCCATGACACCGCCCGTGCTCGTGCTCAGCGGCCCCCTCACCCACAGCGAGGTGAGCGGGCCGTGCGACGCGCTGCGGGCCCTGCTGGACCACGGGGGCTGCGACGGCGGTGTGGTCGTCTGCGACGTCGGCGGACTGGGCCCGCCCGGTCTCGCCGCCGTGAACCTCCTGGCGCGGCTCCAGCTCACCGCCCGACGCTGCGGAGGCGGGATCCGGCTGCGCGACCCCTCCCCGGCGCTATGCGCCCTGCTCGACCTCGCCGGCCTCCGCTTCGAGACGGAGGGGCAGCCCGAACAGCGGGAACCACCGCTCGGTGTCCAGGAAACAGTGGAACCCGGTGATCCGGCCCTCTGAGATCTCCAGCACCTGGACCGCCCACGGCGTGAAACCGCCGCCCTCCGGGTCGGGCTTGTACTGGGCGAATCCCGGCAGCCCGTTGACCTCGACCGGCACCAGCCGGGAACCCGCGCACGGGGCGCCCAGCGTCGTCATGAACCCGGTGATGTCGTCGGCGCCGGTCAGCCACAGGTCGAACGGCGGCATCGTCATGACGGCGTCCTCGTGCAGCAACGCGGTCAGCGCGGACATGTCGTATCCCTCGAACGCCGTCACATAGCGCTCCAGCAGCTTCTGCTGCTCCTCGTCCAGCGGGTCCGACA
Organism: Streptomyces sp. SM1; assembly: GCF_002910825.1. GTDB lineage: Bacteria > Actinomycetota > Actinomycetes > Streptomycetales > Streptomycetaceae > Streptomyces > Streptomyces okerensis. Next base: position 14,483 of record NZ_NEUB01001050.1, read on the forward strand.
CCGAAGCCTCGGCACCCGGCTGCTGCCGCTCCGCGAGCGTCGCACGGGCCCGCTGCAGCGCGCTGTTGACCGACGCGACCGAGGTGCCCAGCAGCTCGGCGACCTCGCTCGCCTTCCAGGCCAGCACCTCACGCAGGATCAGCACCGCGCGCTGCTTGGCCGGCAGTTGCTGGAGCGCGGCCATGAACGCCAGCCGCACCGACTCCTTGGCGAGCGCGGCCTCCGCCGGATCGGCGGGCGTGGGCAGCACCCGGCCGTCGGGCATCGGCTCCAGCCAGGTGCTGTCGGGGCGGGGGGACAGCGCGGCCCGCGCCAGCGGTGTGGACTCCGTCAGGTCCATCGGGCGGGCCCGCTTGTTGCCCGCCGTCAGCATGTCCAGGCACACGTTGGTCGCGATGCGGTAGAGCCAGGAGCGCAGGCTGGAGCGGCCCTCGAACTTCGCGTGGCTGCGCCAGGCCCGGATCATGGTGTCCTGCACCGCGTCCTCCGCCTCGAAGGACGACCCGAGCATCCGGTAGCAGTACCCGGTCAGTTCGACCCGGTACTTCTCCAGTTCGGAGTCCAGGTCGGTCTTCGTCGCCGTGCCGTTCGTCATCGTCCGCCCACTCCATGTGGTGTCGTCGTGGTCCACCACTTCGGAAGCTATCGCAGCCCACTGACAATGACTCTCCGAGCGAGCGAACGTGCAGGTCAGAGCTGGCTGACACACGCCGGAGGGGCTGAAGTCGGCCCCTCCGGCGTTCGAGGAGCGGGGCCCGGGGCGGAGCCCCCGGTTCGGGACGGGAAGGGGCGGCGGCGGG
>NZ_NEUB01001051.1:0-425 GCF_002910825.1 Streptomyces sp. SM1
TGTAGTGGGCCTTCTTCGTCTCGACCAGCCAGGTGATGTTGGCCTTCACTGAGTGAAGGGCATCGAAGGTGACGACGGTGTCGGCGAGGTCGAGCGGTGCCAGCAGGGGTTTGAAGTGGCGCACTTCGTTGGTCTTCGCACCGACTTCGACCTGGGCAATTGTGGCGACGCGGTCGTGGGTGACCGCCGAGAGCAGGTGACGGCGCGGCGCGGCCAGGCGGGCTGAGCCCTTGAGGGCCTTGCCGTCCACGGCGATGATCTGCCGCGATCGGGCCTCGGGCATGTCCGCGGACGCGGTGATGCGGTGCCGGTCGGCCAGGTAGGCGCCCACAGCCTGGTCCAGGGCGTCGCCGTCAAGTGCCTGAAGGACGCGTCCGAGAGTGACCGGTTTGGGGCTGCGCCGCCAGCCGAGCAGGTGACGGCGT
>NZ_NEUB01001051.1:547-1847 GCF_002910825.1 Streptomyces sp. SM1
GTGATCATGGTTGTTCTCTACGCAACCGATCATGAAACCCCACGGGCTTGGACATCGACGATACCGGGATCAACGAGGCGGCCACGCGACTTCTGGCGCTGGAGGGGGTGAGTGTGATCAAGGTCAAGGATGACGGATCGGGCGGTTCGACGGTGTACGTCGTCACGAGCGAGGACTCTGCCCGGGCCTGCCCCGCCTGCGGGGTCTTCGCCACCCGGCTGAAGGGCTACCGCACCACCCGGCCCAGGCACCTGCCCTGCGGCGGTCGCCCGGTGAGTATCCGGTGGCGCAAGGCACGCTGGCACTGCACCGAACCCGCCTGCCCGCGTAGCTCGTTCACCGAGGCGATCGGCCAGGTCCCTGCCGGGATGCGGACCACCCGGGCCCTGCGCCACGCGGCGGGGGCCGCAGTGTGCGACGGCGGCCGCACCGTCGTGCAGGCCGGCCGCGACCTGTCCTTGAGCTGGCCCATCGTGCAGCAATGCTTCGAGGACCACGCCGCGAAGGTCCTGCCCGAGACCCCGCCCGCAACCGAGGCGATCGGGATCGACGAGACCCGGCGCGGCAAGCCGGTGTGGAAGCAGAACCCGGCCACACAGAAGTGGGAACTCGTCGCGGACGCCTGGCACATCGGTTTCGTCGACGCGGTCGGCGGACGCGGCCTGTTCGGCCAGGCCGAGGGTCGCAACGCGGCGTCGGTCGCCAACTGGCTCAGCTCCCAGCCCGCCTCCTGGCGCGAGCAGGTGCGCCACGTCGCCATCGACCTGTGCTCCACCTTCCGCGCCGCCGTCCACCGTGCCCTGCCGCACGCGGCCGTGGTCGTCGACTGCTTCCACATCGTCCAGCTCGCCCAGCGCCACCTTGCCGACCTGCGCCGACGCCTCACCTGGCGGCAGCACGGCCGCCGGGCCCGCAAGGGCGACAGCATCTACACCGTCCGCAAACTCCTGCGCCGCAACAGAGAGGACCTCGACCAGGACCAATGCGCCCTTCTGCGGACGGAGTTGGACTACATGGGCACCTACGGCCGGCAGATCCACGCGGGCTGGCAGGCCAAGGAACTCCTGCGTGACCTCCTCGGCCTGGCCGTCAGCCGCACGCACGTCACTCCGGACCACTCCGCGATCTCCGCCGCCCGCCACCGCTTCTTCGTCCACATCGCCGACCACGCGCACCTGCCCGAACTCCTCACCCTCGCCGAGACCGTCGAGCAGTGGTGGGACGGCATCGAGACCTACCTGACCACCGGAATCACCAACGCCGCCTCCGAAGGCAACAACCGCCTCATCAAGCTCGAAGC
>NZ_NEUB01001051.1:1960-3820 GCF_002910825.1 Streptomyces sp. SM1
CCCATTGTTGAACCAGTAGGCAACGCGCCATGCTTCCAGTGAGCGAACATGCCCGGGAATGCTGAGGCGATCTCAGCCAGCCTTCTCCGGGCCTTCCTTGAGGCACGACGATACCGTTTGTACTTCCTCCGGGCCCATTTCACCAGGAACGGATTGATCTGCTGCTCTAGAAATCTGATCAATCTGGACTTGTAGAAGCGCCCATAGTAATTGATCCATCCCGCCACGACGGGGTTGATCATCGCAGCGATCTCCCGAAAGCCCAGCTCGGTACAGCGCCCCAGTCGCCAACTCCGGACAGTCCTCGCCATGGACTTCATGGCTGTTTCGCTCACCGCGGGAAGGAAGCCGGTCTTCAGCCTCCCATCTCGCAAGCGGGCCGCCCGAGGACGGAAGGTGTATCCCAGGAACGTAAACTCCGTGACCGGGAACTCCCGTTCACGCCCTTCCTGTTTGCAGTACACCACCCTGGTTTTCTCCGGATGGAGACGTAATCCGAACTGCAGCAGCCTCCGCTCAATGATGTTGCGGACGAAGTTCGCCTGCTTCTCACTGGCGCAGTGCACCACAGCGTCGTCGCCGTACCGCTCGAACCTGATCCCCGGGTACTCCCGAGCCAGCCACGCATCGAAGGCGTAGTGCATGAACAGATTCGACAACAACGGTGAAATGGAAGACCCTTGATGAGTTCCCTTTTCCCGTCTGACGAGCGTTCCGTCGGGCTGCCGCACGGGGGCGACAAGCCATCGCTTCACATACAGCAGCACCCACGGGAGATTGGCATGTCTTTCCACTGCCGCGATGATGGGGGCGTGCGGCACGTTGTCGAAGAATCCCTGGATGTCAATGTCAATCACCCAAGGATGCCTCCAGCACCGCTGCTTGCACGTCTCCACTGCATCCAGCGCGGACCGCCTCGGGCGATAGCCATACGAATCCTGATGGAAGATCTGCTCCACATCTGGCTCCAATGTCATGGCCACTGCCGTCTGAGCGATCCTGTCAGCCACGGTCGGAACCCCAAGGCTCCGAGTCCCACCGCCGGCTTTGGGAATATCAACCGCTCTCACAGGCGGAGGGAAGTAACTTCCCGAGGACAACCGGTTCCACAGCTTGTACAGGTTGTTCTTCTCATCCTGCTCAAACTCCGCTAACGACTGCCCGTCCACCCCAGCCGCTCCCCTGTTGGCCTTGACCTTCAGGTATGCGTTCCAGACCAGCCGTTTCGGAATATCAAACGGCTTGCTTGCTGATCTCGTCTCGACCATCCGATTCCTCCCATCTCTGGTTGATCGCCGATCGACACTCAACAACACGTCCCCTTCGCTCCGCCTCTATTACGGAGGTTTCATCACTACTACGGGACGTTCCGCCCTCCCGACGCGCGACTGGTACTCCGGCTCTCATGGCTCTTCGCCACTTGCGCCTCTCCCTCTCGCGATCCACGTCAACCCGCGGATCGCGGTTTCGCGTCGAGGAGATCTCCAGTTCCGTTGTGAAGCCCGGACTGAGCTCGCGCCACCTTCATGCCGGACACCGCCAGACCAGTAGACAGGTTCCCGCCTGGCTCATCCCAGGACAGCATTGAGGCCCCGGTTTTGATGTCGTCTAAGCTTTACGACACGTCATCAGTGGTTCACTTGCGTTCGTCTTCTCAGCCCACACCTGCCGTATTCAGTACGGCTTTTCCATGACGCTCACCACCACGGCTCATTCACCGCAGCAGCTCATGGCGGTTTGACACCTGCACCTGCATGCCGATGTCGAAGGACCTACCTTCATCTCCACAACAGCATGGCAACTGTTCGTTTCCGTCTTCTACATCAGAACCTCACAATCACCTTCTGGACACACCAACGC
>NZ_NEUB01001052.1:0-5212 GCF_002910825.1 Streptomyces sp. SM1
GTGGTGGCCGTCGTGGTGGTGCTCTTCGGCGGGTTCGTCCCGTCGCTGTCGTTCCGGCTGGCCGGCATGCGGATGCCGCCCCTGCCGGCCGACGTCCAGCAGCTGCAGCAGGGCATCGACCCGTACTCCTCCTCGGACGTCGACGTCCGCTCGGCGCTGGCGGACGGCTGGATGACCGCCCTCTACGGCGCCATCGGCCTGGTGTGCCTGCCCTGCCTGGCGGCGCTCCTGGCCTCGCCGGGGCTCGCCGAGATCCTCACCGTGGTGGCCCTCTCCCTGCTCCTGCTGCTGCACAGCCGGGGGCTGGGCAACGTCTGGCAGCGGCTGGCCCTGACCACCGCCGGGGCCTGGGGCGTGGTCCTGCTGCTGTTCGTCTCCGCGCGCTCCCTCGCCCCGGCGGACCGGCTGACCCTGACGGCCGGCCTGATGGGGCTGGCCGCCGCGATCACCATCGCCTCGTGGACCGTGCCCGGACGGCGGCTCGTCCCCTACTGGGGGCGCGCGGCCGAGCTGCTGCACTCACTCGCCGCCCTCAGCATCCTGCCGCTGACGCTCTGGTCGATGGGTGTCTACGGCCGGCTCCGCGGCATCAACGGCTGACCTGAGGAGACACGGCGACATGCACAGCAAACGCGACCAGGTACAGGCGCATCTCTTCATCATGGGGCGGCTGGCCTCGGCCATGCTCCGCGCCGAACCGGACTCCCCGGAGAGCCCGCTGGGCCGGACCAACCGCGGCGCCGCGATCGGCGTGATCATCGCCGTGCTGGTGTGCGCCGGCGCCTTCGTCTTCGGACTCATCCGGCCCGGCGGCAACGACTCCTGGCGCTCGGGGGAGAACCTGATCGTCGACAAGCAGACCGGCGCCCGCTACCTGTACCTGGACGGGCGGCTGCGCCCGGTGCGCAACTACGCGTCGGCCCGGCTGGTCACCGGCGGCGAGGTCGGCGTCACCACGGTGGGCACGTCCTCACTGGCCGGCACCCCGCACGGAACGCCCGTCGGCATCCCCGACGGACCCGAGGCGCTGCCGGGCGCGGGCGACCTGGACCGCTCGCCGTGGCTGGTGTGTTCCGGGATCCTCCCGCGGACGACGGGCGTCGTCACGACGACGACGACACTCGCCCTCGGCGCCGACGCCCCGCAGGACGCGTCCGGGGGCCGTCGACTGGGCGAGAACGAGGGCCTGCTGGTCACCGGCCCGGACGACGCCACCTACCTGCTGTGGCAGGGCAGCAGACTGCGCCTGGACGGCCGGGCGAAGACGGCCGAGGCCCTCGGGTACGGCGACGTCATCCCGCGTCCCGTCTCGGCGGCGTTCCTCGACGCCTTCCCGCTGGGTCCCGACCTGGCCGCCGCCGACGTACCCGGCCGGGGGGAGGAGGGTCCCGAACTGGCCGGGCGGAGCACCAGGATCGGGCAGCTCTTCAAGGTCGGCGTACCCGGCTCCGCCGCCCGCTACCACCTGCTCACGCGGGAGGGTCTCGTCCCCCTCACCGACACCGGGGCGACCCTCCTGCTGGGCGACCCGCGCACGCGTGAGAAGGCGTACGCCGGTGACGACATGGCCGTGGCGACGCTCGGCGCGGACGTCCTGGCCGGGCATCTCGCCCCCGCCGCGCGGACCTCCGGCTCCGGGCCGGCGAGGCTGCCCTCGAAACCGCCGCGGGCGGTCACCGTCGCCACCGGCTCGGTGGCCTGCGCGGAGGTCGACTCCGCGGACTCCGGTGTGCGGGTGGGCACGTCGGTGCTGCCCGGGAGTGCACTGCCCCAGGCCGTACAGGCGCCCGGGCCGGAGGTCGAACCGGGCTGCCTGAAGGTCGACTCCATCGCGGTACGAGCCGGAAAGGGCGCGCTGGTCAGGGCGTTGAGCGCGAGCGGCAGCGCACTGGGCGACACCACGTACCTGGTGACGGAGGAGGGCGTGAAGTACCGGCTGCTGTCCCAGGAGGCGGTGAAGGCGCTGGGTTACGAGGGCGTCGGGGCGCGGACGATGCCGTCCCCGATGCTGGCCATGCTGCCCAGCGGCCCGGACCTGACCCCCGAGGCGGCGTCCGGGGGCGAGGCCCGGGTGACCCTGCGGTGCCCGCGCGCGTAGGGGGTGACGGCCCCGCCGGGGAAGCGGCCGGGAGGGAAATTCTTGGTGTCCCGCGGGCACCGCGCGTTCAGCCGGGTGCGCGGCGGGGCTCCGGCGAGCGGCGCGGATGCCCGGTCTGTCCGGCCGGATCCACCGTGACGCTCACTTGAGCGGCATGAATTCCGGTTCATTGCTCAATTGAGCCTGTAATTGACGGACTTCGTGGTTCCGCGGGTAATTGCCAAACAAGTTGCGTCCTGCATAGCATCTGGTCACCCCATGACCCCGGCGATTCGTTCGTGATCGCGGGGACGCCCTGTCTGCCCACGGGGCGAAGTGGGGGCCGCAGCCCGGTGAGTTTCGCCGAAAAGGGAGTTCTCTCATGGCCATGCAGCAGTCCGAAGAACGCGCGACCCGCAATGGGATCATGGCGCTGGAACAGGCTTTCACCGGTGTTCAGCGATGCCAGCAGGATGTGCAGTCCACGTCGCACACGCTCGCCTCGAATTACGGGGGCGCGGACGGCGGAAAGTACAAGAAGCTGCTGGAGCAGTGGGACGAGCACGTCGACACGATCCTGATCAACCTGGACCGGATGGTCGACGAGCTCAACGGAACCCTCACGGAGCACGGGCTGGTACAGGGATCCACCAGCGACTCGATCGACGCGGAGTACTCGCGCTCCACCCAGGTCTTCGACGAGCTCAACGGCACCAACACGTCGTCGAACTGATTCCCGCCGCACCCGGCGGACCCGAACCCCTCACATCTCGTCGTTCTCCCGGTGAATAGAGGACTCTGATGGACTTCTCCGACGGCTACATCTACGTCGACTACAACCACGCCGAAGGCGCGGCGGACGACATGATCAGCCAGTCCCAGGCGATCATGAGCATTCTGGCCAATCTGGAGATGGAACTGGCCGAACTCCGCAACAGCTGGATCGGTGACGACCGGGACGTGTACAGCGAGGTCCAGGCGAAATGGGACAACGCCGTCCAGAACATCAAGACCCTGCTCGCCAACCACTCCGGCCTGCTCACCGAGATCTCCTCCAACTACCGTTACACGGAGCAGAACCTGTCGCAGCGGTGGGGCGACATCAGGATCGGCAGCCGCTGACGCCGGCCGGTGACACAAGGGTGATCGCATGGCCGTCACGGTCCTCGACAGCACATTCCTGAAGAACTTCATCAACAACCAGATCGACGGCTTCCGGACGGCCCTGGAGAACATCCTCAAGGACAGTCCGAGCGCCGGACCGGCGATCTCGTTCATCGCGGACAGCATCTCGACCACGACGATCCTGTCCTCGAAGCCGCTCGTCATCGGCCCCATGGCCGACGAGAACAGCGTGGTCGGCGGGGGAGCCCTGAACAAGGTCATCCAGCAGGGCGCGGGCGAGGTCGAGCGCATCCTGGAGCACCAGACGCTTCTCTTCGAGGACCTCGAACAGGCGTTGTGGGACACGATCGACGAGCTGGCCAAGGCCCAGGGAAAGAATCTCGAGAACATCACCGCGGACGAGTTCATGGACATCTTCGAGGATGTCGACAGTGATCTCGACAATCCGGGCGGCAACGAAGAGGAAGAGTAGCGGAGTTCGGCGATGGCCAACCCCGAGGACAACAACGACGACTACTGGAAGAAAGCGGTCGACCTGCTCACCGGCTACGTTCTGCCGGAGCGGAAGACGTTGTTCGACACCCTCAAGGGCAACGACGGCATCCCGATGATCCACGTCCGGGTGGAGGACGAGGGAGGTCCGGAGTACTCGTCGGGTTTCCTTTCCTCGGGCGGTTGGGGCACGCACAACACCAACTACACCATTCCGTACTACCAGCCGGCCGGAAACGATACGAGCGTCTCCGAAGGCAGCTACCTCTACCAGTACCGTGTGTACATCACCTTCCTCGCCACGCCCGCGGCCGCGCCCCCGAGCGGGGAGGACGTGATCGCGAAATTCGAGAAGACGAGCAAGGTCCTGATGGACAAGGGCGGCTCGAACAGCGAGGGCGAGAAGCTCGACTGGGACACCAGCGCCCTGGTCCAGTACATCTACGGTTCCAAGGCCGCCCTCGACCAGCTGACGATGTGGCCCTACTCCACCCACGGATTCGAGAACCGCGGCATCAAGGTGGGCGACGGCACCTACGTCGACCTGCTCACCTTCACGAAGACGGCCCAGGCGTTCGACCGGGTCGTCAAGTTCTTCGAGGACAGTGCGGTCACCATCGGCAAGTGGGACACCGAGAACATCGGAGAGGGCAGCGACTCCTGGGACGGCACGTCGGCCGCCGTCTTCAAGGAGCTCATCCACAAGCTGGCCCGGAACTACGAGGGGTACGCCGACCAGATCGACGGCAAGGGCACTGCGGGCTCCGCGGCCACCATCGACACGGTGACGGTGACGTCCGAGCCGGCCAGGGCGCTGGCCGCGGCCCAGGGCGTCGTCCTCGAGCAGGCGCAGAACCTGCGGGACGCCTGGGTGGCGTGGAGGGCCGAGAGTAATCCGCAGCGCTGGCTCTACGACATGCTGCAGGACGCCCGGTTCAACCTCATCGACAACCAGTTCGACAAGACGGACTTCGACACGGTGTCCAGTGGCTCCGGGCCGTACACCACCTGGCACAACTACGTGGTGTCGACCGCCAACTTCCGGAACGAGATCGTCATCGGGGAGAAGTCGTACGGCAAGCCGAGCGACATGACCACCTGGAAGGCGATCGCCGAGGAGGCGGTGCGCCGGTGGGAGCAGTCCGTGCAGGACTGGCTCAGCACGAAGGGCGCCGAGGCCATCGTGGCCGTCAACAAGGCGTTCAAGGAAGCCGAGAAGGCGTTCGACACCAGCATCACCGACAGGGACGACCGCCCCCTCTCCGAGATCGCCGCCAGGGAAGAGGCCGACGCCGAGAAGAAGAAGGCGGAGGCCGACGCGGCGGCGGCCAAGGCGGAGGCGGAGAAGGAGAAGGCCGAAGCCAAGGCCGAGCAGGAAGCGGCCAAGGCGGAGGCGGAGAAGGAGAAGGCCGAAGCCAAGGCCGAGCAGGAAGCGGCCAAGGCGGAGGCGGAGAAGGAGAAGGCGGAGGCCAAGGCCGAGCAGGAAGCGGCCAAGGCGGAGGCGGAGAAGGAGAAGGC
>NZ_NEUB01001052.1:5262-10044 GCF_002910825.1 Streptomyces sp. SM1
GAAGCGGCCAAGGCGGAGGCGGAGAAGGAGAAGGCGGAGGCCAAGGCCGAACAGGCGGCCGCCAAGGAAGAGGCGGAGAAGGAGAAGGCCGAAGCCAAGGCGGCGGCCGCCGAGCAGCAGGCGTTCGTCCTCGCGCAGAACCAGAAGGCGCAGGACGAGGCGAAGAAGGAACGGGAACGGGCCGCGGCCCAGGCCGAAGCCGACCGCGCCGAGGCCAAGGCCGAGCAGGAGGCCGCCAAGGAAGAGGCGGAGAAGGAGAAGGCGGAAGCCAGGGCGGAGCAGGAGGCTGCGCAGGCCGAGGCCAAGCGCGAGCAGGAGGCGGCCAAGGCCCAGGCCGAGAAGGAGAAGGCTGAGGCCAAGGCGGAACAGGAAGCCGAGAAGGCCGAGGCGAAGGCCGAGCAGGCCGCTGCCAGGGAAGAGGCGGAGAAGGAGAAGGCGGAAGCCAGGGCCGAGCAGGAGGCTGCGCAGGCCGAGGCCAAGGCCGAGCAGGAGGCGGCGAAGGCGGAGGCCGAGAAGGAGAAGGCGGAAGCCAGGGCGGAGCAGGAGGCCGCGCAGGCCGAGGCGAAGCAGGAACAGGCGGCCGCCCGGGCCGACGCCGAGCGGGAAGCCGCCAAGCGGGACCAGGCCGACGCGCAGTCCAGGGCGGAGGCCCAGCAGGAGGAGGCCCGCCGAGAGGCCCTGCAGGAGAGGCAGCAGGCCCGGCTGGACGCCGAGAACGCCAAGGCCGACGCGCAGGCCGACTACGAACAGCAGAAGGCCGAGGCCCGCGCCGAGCGCGACGCCGCCCTCCAGGAGGCCGACCGCCAGGAGGCGGCGGCGCGACAGGAATACGAGCAGGAGAAGGCCGAGGCCCAGGAACAGCGGGACCAGGCACGCCAGGACGCCGAACAGGAACGCGCCGAGGCACGCCAGGAGTACGAGCGGGAGATCGCCTCCGGCACCGCCGAGAACGAGGCCCGCGAGGAGTACGACCGGCGCATCGCGGAGATCGACGCCGCCGAACGGGGGGCCGTCGACCGGGCGAACGCTGCGGAGGCCGAGGCCAGGAACGAGTACGACCGGGCGAAGGCCGACGCCCAGGCGGAACGCGAGGAGGCGCGCACCGAGGCCGAGCAGGCGCGCAAGGACGCCAAGGCCGAGTACGACCAGCGGATGGGCGACATCCAGGCCGAGTACGACCGGATCAACGCCGATCAGAAGAACATCGACGAGCTGATCCGGCAGCGCATCGCCGACCTCCCCCAGCCCCCCGACCTCTCCGCCTACAACGGGGGCGGCTCCCCGGGCTCCGCCTATTCCTCCGTGTTCAACGACAACCTCTACAACCAGGACGACCCCTCCTCGGCGCTCGGGCGTCCGCAGGGCAGCGGCGCCCTGGCGGGTGCCTCCGCAGACGGCACCGGCACGGGTTCGGGATCGCCGGGGATGTACCCGCCGATGATGCGCGGCGCCGGCGGCGAGGCCGGCGGCAACAGCGGCGAGCGCACCAGGACCGTCATCGAGCCCGCGGTCGGCCGCTCCGGCCGGACGACCGCCGCGCAGACCGTCGACGACGAGGAGCACCGTGTCGTCCCCCGGACCACGCAGACCAGCAGCAGCACGCCCTTCATGCCGCCCATGGGAGGCATGGGCGGGGCGGGGGAGAGGCCGCAGACGGAGAGCGGGGACCGGGAACGGACCACGTGGCTGGCCGAGGACGAGGACGTCTGGGGCACCGACGAGGGCGGCGCGCCGCAGGCCCTGGGGCGCTGAGGAGAAGGGGAACGGGATGAGTCAGCCGATGGAGGACCGGGTGGCCCGGGCGATGGCCCACCTCAAGGCGGCGGAGCAGGCCGCGGCCACGGCACGGGCCGAGCTGGACGCGGCGTCGGCCACCGCGCGTTCGGCGGACCGGTCGGTCCGGGTCTCCGTCGGCGCGAAGGGCGAGCTGACCAGCCTGGAGTTCCTCGACGGCAAGTACCGGACCATGGCCGCCGCCCAGCTCTCCGCGGCGGTGCTGGAGGCCGCGAACACGGCGCGGGCCGAGATGGCCCGCCGGGTCGTCGACCTGCTCGACCCGCTCACCCGGATGACCGCGCGCGGCGCCGCCCCGGAACGGATGGGCGTCGACTGGGGATCCGTCTTCGGCTCGCTGCTCAGCGAGACCGCCGTGACGAAGGGGCCCACGGCGATGAGCCGGCTCCGCGACGAGATCGTCGAGGACGACGAGGAACCCGCCGCCCCGCCCGGAACGGCCCGCGGCAGGGACGACGGATGACAGGAACGGCGGAAGGGCGCGTAACCATGGCCGGCAACTACTCCGCCGACATCCAGGCGATCCTGCAGGGTTCCAGGCACCTCGCCGACGCGGTGCGCTACGGCGACGAGATGCTGCCCCGGTTCGAGACCGGGAACGCCCAGTACTCGGGCTGGTGGGGCGAGGAGGGCGGCGACGACGAGTTCGCCAACGCGGTCGGCGAGCAGGTGCGGCGCGAACAACAGCAGGTGACGGACACGGTCCTGGCCATCACCAGCGGGTTCATGGCGCTGGTCGACGCGGTCGCCGCGGAGGCCGACCACGTGCAGCGGCCACAGACCCAGGCGGTGGAGGACATCGGCGCGCACGGCTCGGAGAGCGAGAACAGGCGCTGAATGGCCATCATGTTCCCGCCCGGCCTGCGGGAGTTCATCGAGGTCTACGTGGGCGCGAACGTCGCCACCGGCAACGAGGACCGGGGCTTCGACAGCCGTAACCCCTACAAACGGCTGGCCGACGACGTCAGGGACCTGTCCGACGCGATGAAGGGAGCGATCTCCACCGCCGGGAACTCGCTCCCGCCGCGGATCGCGAACGAGTTCGTCGCCGCGATGAAGCTCTTCGTCGACGACAACGGCCAGAACCACCTGCAGAAGTTCTCCGACGAACTCCGGGACCTGGGCGCCCAGCAGGTGAACCGCTCCATCAAGCTGTCCGAGGCGAAGTACCAGATTCTCATCGAGTTCATCCTGATGAACATCGAGCTGGCCCTGATCGCCGCGCTGGCGGTCTTCACCGGCGGTACGTCGCTCACCGAGATCGCCATCCAGAAGGCACGCACCGCGCTCACCGTGCTGCTGATCCTCCAGCGGCTGGGACGGGCCGTCCCCACGCCGCTCTCGGTGCTGCTGGAGGCGATCCAGGAGGCGTTCGTCGCGTTCGCCTCGCAGCTGATCTCCATGACCGCGCCGGACGACCCGGAGCGCCGCCGCGACGGGTTCGACTGGACGGACATCGGCCAGTCGGCGGTCGCCGGCGCGTTCGCGGGACTCTTCGGGGGGATCTTCGGTGAGGTCGGCGGGAGGTTCATCAACAAGTACTTCAAGAACAACAACTTCTGGAAGGAAGCCTCCGAGCTCCCGTTCAGTTTCCTCAACGAGGGGCAGGCGGAAACCTTCGCGGAGGCCTTCACCGGCCTGATCTTCCTGGGCACGTTCACGCTCAACCCCGGCACGTTCCTGAGCGCCGGCCTCAGCGGCCTCGTCTTCGAAGCGGCTTCCACCGGCGCGGAGTACGGCGGGAAGGCGCTGTACGACAAGTTCTTCCAGAACCTCGACCTCGGCCCCGGCTCCCTCAACGACCTGCTCGGCGGCGGCAGCGGGAACGGCGGCACGAGCGCGAGTGGCAACCGGTACGACCACGAGAACCACGCGACCCGGTACGACGACACGTACGGCGCCGGAAGCACGTACCAGGACATCCACGACCACACGTACAGCGGTGCCCACAACGTCCCGACCTCCTCCTCCACACCGCCGTACCGGTCGGACGACGACCCGGTCCTCCCCACCGGCGACATCGGTGACACCGCGTCGGTCTTCAGCGACTTCAGCGGCTTCAGCGATTCCGCCTCGGTGTTCAGCGAGGCCAGTGACACGTCCTCCGTCTCGTCCGTCCCGTCCCTCCCGGACCACGACCCGGTCCACGGCGTCGGCCACGACGCCGGCGCCTACGGGCTTCCGGGGACGACGGGCGCGGTCAAGCCGTCGTACTCCACCTCTTCGCCGAACGCGTACGACGACGCCTACCGGGACTCCCTTCCGGACGCCCCGGACACGGACACCGTCTTCTCCACCCTCAACCCGTCCGCGACCGGGACCCCGGGGACCGACGGGTCCGCCGCCCCAGGGCCGCCCCCGACCCGGACGGGCGGCAACAACTCCGTACCGGACGAGACCGAACGCCGGTGGTCGACGGGCGACGACACGACCCGGCCCACCTCCGACCAGCAGCGACAGCAGCAACACCAGGACCCGCAGGCGCCCCCGGCGCCCCACACCGCACCCGCCCCGTCGCCGGGCACCACGTCCCCGGGCGGCCACACCCCGTCGAACGCCACCCCGCAGCCACGGCACCAGACCGCCGCGTCCGGCGACCCGACGGGCACCGCCGAGCCCTCGGACCCGGACACGGTCGCCCCGGACGGCCTCCGTACCTCCGCGTCCGGGGAGTCCGGCCGGTCCGACCCGTCCACCACGGTGCCGAAGGCCGGGACGCCCCGGGACACGTCCGACGTCCCGCCCCCCTACCGGCCCCTCCGCACCGAGTCCGGGGACCTGCCGGCCATCACCGGCTCCCATGCGGAGCCCACCCGGCCCGTCACCGTCGACGAGACACCGCTCAGCTCCCGGGCACCGGCCGAGATCCCGACCGGGGTGTCCTCCGCGCCCGGTTCCCCGGACTCGGTCGACCTGATCATGGACTGGGAGGACGGCCAGCCCGGGTCCGAGCCCGGGTCCGAGCCCGGGTCCGAGCCCGGGTCCGAG
>NZ_NEUB01001052.1:10094-11713 GCF_002910825.1 Streptomyces sp. SM1
CGGGTCCGAGCCCGGGTCCGAGCCCGGGTCCGAGCCCGGGTCCGAGCCCGGGTCCGAGCCCGAGCCCGGGCCCGGACCGGCCCAGGCGACCGAGGCGCTGTACGACCGGCTGCTGACGGACGTGTTCGGTCCCGCGATCGGGACGAACCCCCTCCACCCCGCCCTCCGCGACACCCTCGCGCACCTCGACCAGCTCCGGCAGGCCGTTCCCGCGCTCCGCGACGGCCCGCTCGACGTGGACGCCCTGACCCGCCGGGTGCTGCTCCTGGACAGTGCCCATCCGGTGACCGACGCGCAGCGCGGCGAGCTGTTCCGGGTGGCGATGGCCCCGGAGGTGGAGTCGGCGGGCAGCCTGGCCGCCCTGGCCGCCTCCCACCTGGAACTCCGCGGTGTCCTGTCCTCCACCCGGGCGCTGACCGACGACGACGGCGGCATATGGGGCCGCAACTGGACGAACGCCGCGATCCCCGGCCTCGACCTCACCGAGGTGGGGAAGGTGGTCCGGCAGCCCGACGGCACCCTGGGGCGCGGCGACGTACGGTCCGCGCCCTGGCACCGGCCCGGTGAGCCGAAGCCGTACGTCGTCATGGCGGAGGGCGACCACCGGCGGATCGTCGTACGCGGCCACGACGGTGCCCCGCGCCAGGTGCCGGTCGACGTGTTCGCCGAACTGCTGGCCCGCGACCCCCGGCTGGCCGGGCTGCCCCCGGGCACCCCCGTGGTGCTGCTCGTCCCCGACGCCGGTGCCCGCGGCCTGGACCTGCCGCGCCGGGCGGCGGACCGGGCCGGCAGGGAGGTCTGGTCGGCCAACGGCACCGTGAAGGTGTCCCCGCAGCGGGACCCGTCGCGGCCCCACGTCGTCTCCCTGCTGTTCGGGGAGGGGCTGACGCGCGCCGACTGGATCCGCAGTACCCCCGGCCAGGTGCTCGACCCGGCGGAGCGCGAGAACGCCGCGGAGTGGGAGCGCGCGACGCTGTCGCACAGCGTCGTCGGCGACGGGGGCGTGACCATCGGCAGAGGCGTCTTCGAGGACTCCGAGGCGCCGCGCCGTATCGCGGCACTGAGACTCGCGACGGAGTCGTCGGAACTGTGGCACTACAACCCGGTCACCAAGGAGGCGGTCAAGGCCGACGAGCCGGTTCCTTTCGCCGGCAAACCGGTGTACGTCTTCAGCGCCCACGCCCGGCCGGGCGCGACCCGGGTACCGACCACGACGGACCCGAGGCACCACACCCACCAGCGGGAGACCGGCGCGATGCTCAGGCGGCGTCCGAGCCTGGCCGGGCTTCCCAGGGACCACGCCGTGCTGATGGAGGCCTGCTCGAGCGCCCGGCCGCCGGGTGTGGTCCGTACCCGCCGGGGCATCGACGACACCTTCGTCCCCGACCCGCTGGCGGTCGTCAGCGAGAGCCAGCACGTCGCCAACGAGACCGGGCGCACGGCGTACGGCGGCACCCACATGGTCAGCTTCGCGACGCTGCCGGACGGGACGTTCGTCCACCGCCTCTACACGGACTCGCGGGGGCGGCGGGGGCAGTGGGTCGAGCACCGGCCCGAACCCGCCGGCGAGCCGCTCGACGACCGCGCCCGCGCGGCGGGCCTGCACACGGACCCCGAGC